>NZ_VPAN01000001.1:0-351054 GCF_013419225.1 Acinetobacter sp. YH12097
GAGTGATGGGAGAGAATGTTCAAGAGTGGATTCTAAATGTTCAGATAAAGACATAAAAAAATGAGCGTATTTACATACACTCATTTTTACTACATTTTACTAAAATTTGCTTAACTGACTGGCATTACTCTAAATTGAGGGCTTTTTTAATGCGTTATGTTTAAATTAAATAATATCAAGAGATGAAATAAATTATGTATTAACAGATGGTTAGATGGTTAGATGGTTTTTAGTCTATTTAACTCTAAGTATTTAAGCTAAAAAAATTAATTTGAAATGTGAATAGGCGTAGGGAACTGGAACACATCACAATTATGTCCAGTGCCAATCCGATCGATGACGGCAAAGCTACTTGGTGCTTCGAGTGTCAGGAGAGGATGATGCCATGTTCCTGCACGATAGTTGACTCCTTGGCTACCATCAGTGATGAAAGCACATAGCTGTGTAAGATCAGGGCTGTGATCATCCAACGCAGGTGCAACTACCACTAAAAAAGCCTGCGCTTGCATTGGAATAAACGCTTGTGAGCCGTTGGGATGACGCTCCAACATCGAAATCGTAAAAGGCAATTCAGTGGTTTTGATATTTCTAAAGATGCTAATTCCAGCAACCGCATCACCTGAAATTTCTGTTTCCACGAGGGCATGATATCGCTCTGTATGTGTGTCATTGATGTGGAAAAAATCATGTCCAGTCGTGCAAATGACCTCTCCAAAAGGCGCAAAGCCTTCAATACTTAGAGCTTGTATTTTTATGCTATGTGTCATGTTTAGATATCTTAGTAAGGCATTTAATTAAAAAAATTGAAACAATACAAATAGGAAGCCCGAAGGCTTCCTATTTTATCAATATTGCAATTAAGGATGCATTTTCCCCCATAACCGTATGCGACTAATCCCCCCGTCAGGAATCATATTGATGCGGATATGCGATATTTTTTCATGCTTTAAAATCTCACTGACAAAGCAATGAATATGATCCATCTGCATGTCTTGTGCATCGAGTAAAAACGGCCAGAACATACTTTGCGGAATCAGTTGAGGGTCAGTGGCATCTTCTACATAGATCGCTTGTATGGAAACCTGCGCAGGGAAGTTGCCTTTAAAATGGGCAGTATCAATATCAATTTTCTCTATTGCACCAGATTGACCCAAAGCCAAAATACACCAGTCAAAACCTGGTGCACGGCGACGTTTAGTTTCCCAACCATCTCCCATATTGATGCCGCGACCAGGGTTAATTAAGTTTCGTGGATGTCCAAAATGAGCATCACTATAAGCAACAACACGTCCACCATTTTCTAGCGCAACGAGGTCTAAAGTGTTCGTACTATCTTGAATCTGAACCTGAACTTCACCATAGACTTTAAATCGCGCAATACCGCCGTCTGGATATATATTTAAACGCACATGGGTAAAAACCTGATCAGTTGAGACCTTCAATATATGGTGTTGGCTCGGGCCCAATACGGTATTGCCTAAGATATTGACCCATGCTGCCTGTGCTAGCTCTCCACTTGGTGCAAAACAGGCCTCAACTGATGCGGAAGCTGGGTAATTCCCAGTAAAGAATGTTGTATCAATA
Organism: Acinetobacter sp. YH12097; assembly: GCF_013419225.1. NCBI lineage: Bacteria > Pseudomonadati > Pseudomonadota > Gammaproteobacteria > Moraxellales > Moraxellaceae > Acinetobacter > Acinetobacter sp. YH12097. The sequence goes on from NZ_VPAN01000001.1 coordinate 1,585, forward strand.
TCTAAGGCTTGAATTCGACCAGCAACACCGAGTTGGATAATTGCCCAATCATAACCTGCATGGCGTTTACGACGCGTTTCCCAACCATCCATCCATTTGCCATGATCATCAAATTTATCTTCGACAAAGATTGGTGCATTAAATTGAAGCATGCGTTTTGCTTCTGCAAAAAAATCATCTGAACATTCAAGTATTTTTGCACCAATACGGTCATCTGCTAAATTTGTAAGTGTCTGTAATTGTGCAGGAATATCAAAACTAGGTGCAAGTAAAGTTGCCATATATAAAATCCATTCACTATTTTCATTTAAAACATATGCATTTAGTTTTCAGTGTTAAAAATTTAACATTTGATAAAAACAAGCATTTACACGTGTTTAGAAGCACAGCGTGTGCCAACTTTAGAATTTTTTATTGCTTGTTTGAAAAAATGGCATGCTTTTCGCTTTTTAGGAGAAAGATATTTAAAAAAACACAGGGGAGTTATAGATGGACATTACAATTATTGGTGCAGGTATGGCGGGCCTAACGACAGGGATCGCTTTGAAAAAATTTGGACACCAAGTAACCATCTATGAACAGGCAGAACAAATTTTACCTGTTGGAGCCGCTATTTCTTTATGGTCTAACGGTGTCAAATGTTTGAACTATTTGGGGCTAACCGAACAAGTCGAAAAGCTCGGTGGCAAGATGGATCACTTAGCCTATATCGATGGTTTAACGGGCGATGTTATGACACAGTTTAGTCTGTTTCCTTTAATCGAAGAAGTTGGTCAGCGACCTTATCCAGTTTCACGCGCAGACTTACAAAATATGCTCATGGATGAATTTGGTCGTGAGAATATTCATCTAGGCAAAAAAATGGTGAGCTTCTCAGAACAAGATGATCAAGTGATCACCCGTTTTGCTGACGGAAGTGAGGTTCTGGCTGATTTATTGGTTGGCGCCGATGGTACACATTCATTGACACGAGCGTATGTATTGGGGGAACAAGTTGAGCGCCGCTATGCAGGTTATGTCAATTGGAACGGGTTAGTCGACATTTCAGAAGAATTTGCTGCGGCAGATCAATGGACGACATTTGTAGGAGAAGGTAAACGTGTTTCGCTGATGCCCGTTGCCGACAACCGATTCTATTTCTTCTTTGATGTCCCTTTAGCAGCAGGCTTAGAAAATGACCGCACACAATATAAGGCTTTATTTAAAGAATACTTTAAAGGTTGGTGTGAACCGGTGCAAAAGCTGATTGATGCTGTAGATGCCCAAAAAACCAATCGGGTAGAAATTCATGATATTGAACCTTTTGCAGATTTCTACAAAGGTCGTGTGGTGATCGTGGGTGATGCAGCACACAGTACAACGCCGGATATTGGACAAGGTGGCTGCCAAGCAATGGAAGATGCAATTTATTTAGCCCGTTCTCTGCAAATCAATACTTTAGGCTTACAAGATTCATTGCGTCGTTATCAAAATAAACGTAATGAACGTGCCAATGAATTGGTACTGCGAGCGCGTAAGCGTTGTGATGTGACCCATATGAAAGATGAAAGTGTGACGCGTGAATGGTATGCAGAACTGCGTAAAGAACAAGGCAATCATATTATGAAAGGCATTATTAGTAATATTGTAGGTAATCCATTGGATTAAAAAATAAACAGATAAAACTTTAGCTTTCAGCAGCCAGTACGGGTTATTCGCACTGGCTTTTTTTTACAAAAAATTAAGTGACAAAAAAAGCCTAAATAATGGTTTTAGGGGTTCAAAGATTTTAAATTGATCTTAATTTCTTCCATTTTTTCCACCAAAAGATTAATCATGATCTGAGAAATTCGAGAGGTTTGGCGCTTCGATGCGACACATAAAGCGATGGTCAAACTGTGTAAGCCTTTTTCACGGATCGGTTTAAAAATAATCTTATTATTCTCAAGCAGTGGTAAAGCATCCATGTATGACATCAAACTGATACCTAATTGCTGTTGAACCAATGACAATATCATTCTAATGTCATTACATTCAATCTTTTGAATCGGACTAAACTTATGATGTTTATATAAAGTCTGTACATATTCACTAATAATGAGTGGATCACTCGGCAAAATATGCCGTTCATTTAACGTATCTGAAAGATAAATTTTATCCATCCCACCCAAGGTATGATGCGGCGACATCACAAAGCCCAACGGAATTTCTATAAAGGATAAAATCTCTAATTGGCTATGGCTTTTGGGATTTAAAATAATGCCAAAATCTAATTCTGCATCGACGATTTTTCTGGAAATATCTTCACTGCTATTCATGCTGATATTGAGGTTGATCCACGGATAGGTTTCAGCCATCTTTTGAATGCAGTCGACGACGAAACTGTCATTCAAAGCTGCAATAAAGCCCATTTCAATGTTTCCACGGTTTAAGCCTTGGATTTCATCAAATCGAGTTCGTGTCAGTTGATATTCTTTTTGCCATTTTAATAAATCGGCATACAGTAATTCACCCGCAAGCGTCAGTTTTAAGCCCTGAGGGAGTCGTTCAAATAGGGCAACCCCCAGTTCTTCCTCTGCCAAAACGATTTGTCGATGTACTGCCGAGACTGAAATAAAAAGTTGTTCAGCAGCTTTGCGTAGACTTCCAGTCCGTGCAACCGCCATAAAATATTCAGAAAATCTAGAAAAGGTAATCGACATACAAGCTTCAATCTCTATCGCGTGATTAGCGAATTATAATGTTATGCATTTTAAGCGATATTCATGCCAGCTTTATCAAATCGTGCAGAGATTAATGCTTATTGTTCTAAAAAACAGAACAATCTATGCAAATCATTCTAATAGACAGAAATGTGTTTAGATTTTAATTTCGACTTAGAAAATAAGGATTTAGCAAAATTTAAATAGTGCTAAATGCTAAAGAGATATTGAAAATGTCGAGATGAACTATGAATGCCATTCCAGTACTCAATTTATTTACCCAACCTCAGTGCAGTACATTTGATGCCAACGACTGGAATATTTTGGCGCAGCATTGGTATCCCGTTGCACGTGTAGAAGATGTTTCGACTGAACCGCAACAAGTGCAATTACTCGATGTAAAAATGGCGTTATATCAAACTGAAAGTGGAAAAATTCATTTAGTTCGTGATATCTGTCCACATCGAGGGGTGCCATTAACCAAAGGCTGGGTCAAGGGTGAAGACATCATTTGTCCATACCATGGTTTACATTATAACGGCGCAGGAAAGTGTGTAAAAATTCCTGCACAGCCTGAGTTGACACAAATTTCAGAGCGTTTTTCATTAACTAAATTTCCAGTCGTATTGAAATATGGATTGGTGTGGACCAGTTTATTTAACCGAGATGAATCTACGGCCAATTTTCCAGATTTAGACACGTGGGATACAGAGCCGCACCAATCTATATTGCCACCTTATGTAGATATTGGTGGTTCAAGTGGGCGTCAGCTCGAAGGCTTTATTGATGTTGCACATTTCGCATGGGTGCATCATGAGAGCTTTGCAGACCGTGAAAATCCTAAAGTACAAAAATATTCGACAGTACGTACGGACTATGGACTACATACAGAATATCTTAGTGATGTGAGTAATTATCCGCATGGCTTACAACATTTAGCGCCAGAAGATTTTTTATGGAAAAGAACGTTTGATGTCTATCCGCCATTTTCTGCAATTTTAACCATCGATTTTCCTGAAAATGGAGTGTTAAAAATATTAAATGCCTGTTGTCCTGTATCGCATAATAAAACCCGTTTATTTGTGCCTTTAACTCGTAATTTTGATACCACAGGCGATTTACAAGCGGTCTATGATTTTAATGCACAAATTTTTGCTGAAGATCAGGACATGGTGGAAAGTCAAAAACCTGAGGAATTGCCACTGGATATCAGTATGGAGGCGCATTTCGAAGCAGATCGCTCATCGACAACCTATCGTCGAATATTAGCCGAATGGGGGCTAAGCAAACGTTATACCGTTTAATTTTTATTTTCGAATAATTTCATTCTTGGTTTTCATACAAAAAAAGCGACTCAATCGAGCCGCTTTTGACTTTGTACATAAAGGATTAGTTTACACGTATCCATGTTTGGCTGCGTCCAAGCGCAGATACACCAATATAGCCACGACCATTCAAGGTCTTGCCGTCATTCGACATTTTGGCATTGAAACTATAGGTTTTACCATTTTTCGGGTCAGTAATTTTACCGCCGTCATAGGTATTTTTACCGGTATTTTTCAAACCATTCACGATTTGCACACCGAGTAGTGGTTTATTGTGGAATTTACCTACACATTTTTGGCAGTTTTCTGCTTCACCCGGGGTGAGTACATCAACGATTTTTGCAGATAAAACGCCCTTTGATGTTTCATTAAATTGAACTACAGATAAAGGTTTTTTGGTTTGGTCATCGATGGTTTTCCATTTAGTACCATGCAATGGATCAGCAGCCAAAGCTAAGCTAGACACCAGTGACAAACCGATTAGGCTAAGAGTTGTTTTTATCATTTTAGAACCTCTATTGAACATAGTAAGAGATGTGCATCCCTGATCTTCCAAAGGGTGGATACACAAGACTTGGAAAATTACAAAGCATCAGCCTTGTTGTCTTCAAGGGCTATATTCACAAAAAAATAAGTATATATTGTGGATTTTATATACTGATTTTGAATATGTAGAATCTGGATCGTGTAGAAAAATAGAATAAATGTTGAGCTTTGTTTATAACATTTGGGATTTGTATCACTTTTATAAATATCAAACGCTGTTTGAGCTGAAAAATTTAGAGCTACAATCCCAAAAAAAGCCGGAGCTAAAAGGCTCATTTAAGTTTTCAATTTTTGCTCTAATCATGTTGAATTACATTAATTTGATTTGAAGCAATAACGCTAAAGAGCTATGTATAGCATTCATATTTTACAATTAAATAAAATCATTTCATTCATAGATCAGTTCTCGTTAAGCTTGTGTTATGAATAATATGAAAATGCAGCTTGTTCACTGAACGAGATTAAGTGTGTATAGGAATCACGATGAAAAATTTTAACAACAAAGTCGCAGCCATTACTGGAGCAGGTTCAGGTATTGGGCAGCAGTTAGCCATTCAACTGGCTCAATCAGGTGCGCATCTAGCATTAAGTGATCGCAACCTTGACGGTCTTGCACAAACGGCTGAAATGATTAAGCACACCGGTGTGAAAATAATTCAGACCCAATTAGATGTATCTGATCGTGCCGCTGTCGAGCAATGGGCGGCTGCAACCCAAGCTGAATTTGGCCAGGTCAATTTGATCTTTAATAATGCAGGTGTCGCGTTAGCCAGTACTGTAGAAGGTATGCATTATGATGAAATTGAGTGGATTATGAATATTAATTTCTGGGGCGTGGTATATGGGACAAAAGCATTTTTACCGTATTTAAAACAAAGTGGCGATGGACATATAGTTAATATTTCCAGCTTATTTGGTTTGACGGCTCAACCGACTCAAAGTGCCTATAATGCAACGAAGTTTGCGGTACGAGGTTTTACTGAATCTTTACGCCAAGAATTAGACTTGGAAAATGCTGGAGTCAGCGCAACTTGCGTGCATCCGGGTGGGATTCGAACCAATATTGCAAATAGCGCGCGTATGAGTGACAGTATTCGTGCGTTAGGGATGAACCCAGATAGAGCCACGAAAGCATTTAATAAAGTGCTAAAAACACCGCCTGAAGTCGCAGCAAAAGTCATTTTAGATGCGGTAAAGCAGAATAAACGTCGAGTTTTAATTGGTAATGATGCCAAAATTATTGATTTAATTCAGCGAATTGCACCTACACGTTATGCCCAAGCCATAGATCTACTTAGTGGTAAGAAAAAACGTAAATAATTCAAAGATAAGTAAAAAAGGGATGATGCAACATGATCCCTTTTTTATCCTATAGAGCTCTTAATTTCGAATATTGAATTTTTAAGTTTAAATGACAAGAAAATCAAAAAATTGAGTTTTCGATTAAACAAAGAAGATGTAGTGTTCCATCTTCTTTGTATTGGCAATGCGTTTGGACATTATGAACTTTTAGAATCTTGAGTCGTTGTCATCGGTGCTTGTGTGGCTACTCGTTTGGTCAAAATGACATGTGCAGCGACACCGATACAAATCCCCCAAAATACTGAGCTTAGCCCTAAAAAATGCATACCTGAGGCTGTCGCTAAAAAAGTGATTAGCGCCGCATCACGGTTGGCCTCATTTTTCATCGCAACGGACATGTTTGTTCCAATCGCACCTAATAACGCTAAACCTGCAAGTGCGGCGACTAACTCTTTAGGTAATAGGCTAAATAACATGACAATACTGCCTGCAAATAAGCCGCCTAAAATATAAAAAATACCATTGGCAATACCGGCTATATAACGTTTTTCTTTTAGTTCATGTGCATCTTTGCCCATACACATGGCTGCGGTAATTGACGCTAAAACAATGGTAATGCCGCCGACACATGCGACAGCGAGCGAGGCAATACTGGTCGCTGTGATAATCGGCTTGGCTGGCGTGTCATATCCACTGAGTTTCATGATCGCCATCCCCGGAAGAAATTGACCACTCAGACTGACTAAGATTAAGGGAATCGCCAAATTTAAAGTTGAGTTCCAAGTCCAAATTGGGGCAATAAACTGCGGTATAGCGAGTTGAAAATTCACATCAACAGGATTAATTTTTCCTAATGAAAAACTCAAAACGACTCCAGTCAGTAAGACCCAAATCATCGCGTAGCGTGGCGATAGTCTTTTCGAAAAAAGAAAGACCAATAACATGCCAAAGACAATGATCGGCATACTATCTGTAGCAGTGAACAGTCCAAGCCCAAACTGAAATAAAATACCTGCCATCATTCCCGCAGCGACATCTTGAGGAATCCATTTTAAGAGTTTGTCAAAATAGCCGGTGATGCCAATCAAAAATATAACGATAGCGGATGTGATATAAGCCGCTATGGCTTCATTCAGTGAAATATTCGGAAATAGGGTGACTAAAAGAGCCGTACCGGGCGCTGACCACGCGGTAATCACCGGGGTTTTATATTTAATAGAGAGATAAATACCCGCCAGTGCTGCGCCAATAGAAATCCCCCAAATCCATGAAATCATCATGGCTGGGGAGACTTGGGCTTTTTGTGCGGCTTGGAAAAAAATAATTAGTGGGCCTGAATATGAAATCAGCACGGCTAAAAATCCTGCAACCGTTGCTGAAATTGACCAATCTTCTTTTAATGTTTTTAACAGGGGTGCCATCGCTTTTGCCTCCATGCGACTATGTCAATGAGCCTGTTGAATTAAACCAATGACGGTATAGCGTTTAACCTTGATCTCCACCACCAACAGGGACGACTGTTCCTGTCATATAAGATGAATCATCGGATGCCAAAAATAAGATGGCATTCACTTGTTCCTGAATTGTGCCATAGCGGCCCAAAAAGGTACGATCAAGAGTCTGATCGACCACGTCTTGCATCCATTGTTGTTCATTTTCCGTCAATGGCATGGCATTACGTGGCACTTTACGTGGCGGTGCTTCAGTCCCACCAGTGGCCACCGCATTGACCCGAATTCCATCTTTGGCATGTTCAAAGGCAAGCGCTGCAGTTAAGCCATTTATTCCCCCTTTTGAGGCTGAATAGGGCACTCGGTGAATTCCTCGGGTGGCAATAGATGAAACGTTGACGATGGTGCCGTGCTGCTGTTCAATCATCTGCGGTAACACGGCTCGGCAGCACCACATAGTTGGAAATAATGAACGATTTACTTCCTTAATGATTTCTTCTTCTGAAAACTCTTGGAAGGGCTTCATCCAAATCGCACCGCCAACGTTATTGATTAAGATATCAATTCGGCCATATTTTTCAATGGCTTGGGTAGCAACTGATTGAGCGCCTGCAAATGTTTCAAGATTGGCTTTAACAATAATGGCATCGCCATTATTGGCTTGAATATCGTTCAGCGGCTCTTCAACAAAATCTGAGAGATCTGCCAATACCACTTGAGCGCCTTCTCGGGCCACTTGTAGTGCGACTCCACGACCAATACCTTGAGCGGCACCGGTTACAATAACAACTTTATTGCTAAATCTGGCTTGTTCTGACATTAAACTATTCTCCCTTAATTCGCTGAGAATTTTTCAAACAAGAAGTTTGCAGGTTTAACGCCTTCTGTATCTAACCAGCCACGTACCGCTTCAACCATCGGCACAGGACCACAGAGATAAATATCTACATCGCCGTTGTTTAACCAATCTTTTTCAACATGACTGGTCACATAGCCTTTACGTTCATGCTGTGACTCAGGGTGAGCGACCACAGTACGGTATTCGAACCAAGGGAGTTTGCTTTGTAATTCATGGAGCTTGTCTTTTGCCACGATGTCAAAGTCATTGGTTACGCCAAATACAAGACGAACAGGTTGTTCAGAACCTTTTTCTTCAAGCACTTGTAACATGGACATAAACGGCGCAATACCTGTACCACCTGCAAGCATGACCACAGGGCGGACGACATTACGCAGATAAAAACTACCAAAAGGACCTTTGAAGGTCATTTTGTCGCCGGCTTTCGCATCGGCACTCAGGAAGGTACTCATTTTTCCTTCAGGGACATTACGAACCACGAAGCCTGTTAAACGATTGCCCGGCTTTGAACTAAACGAATACGAACGAGTTTCTTCAGTCCCCGGAATGCCGACATTGACGTATTGACCTGCCAAGAAGTTAATGTCAGGTTGACCTTCATCCAGTTGAATATCAAAGGTAATCGTAGAATCCGACATATTTTCAACACGAGACAATGTGCCTTGAAACTCATGAATTTCAGTTTTACACACGTCAGATGATGCACTGATTTGGAAAACAGCATCTGAACTTGGACGACATTGGCAAGCTAAAATATAACCTTGCTCAGCTTCTTCGGGGGTTAAAGCATCTTCGATATAAGATTCTTCAGGCATGTCGTAAGTACCCGACTCACAAAATGCACGGCATGTCCCGCATGCGCCATCACGGCAATCTAGAGGGATATTGATTTTTTGACGATAGGCTGCGTCGGATAGGGTTTCACCTTGAGCAACACTAATAAAACGAGTAACGCCATCTTCAAATTGAAGTGCAACATTATGGTTTGACATGGCTGAATATCCTTTTGAAAATCTGGTATAACGTGTCCTTTCAGCCAAATATCCTTCTGGCTGAAAGTAAAACCTTGCTTAGTGAAATAAGCTTTTAGAGGTGATAAATATCAATAACTTGGTTGATATAATCGTTTTTCAGAACAACATATTTGCTGAGGATTTTTGGCTGCTCACCTGAAAAATCAATTTCATAACGTGACATGCCAAAGTAGCTATAGTTGGTTTTGTAGCGGAAACTTAAGGTGTTCCAGTTAAAACGCACCGTTACGTTGTCGCCATCACGTTCAATAATCTCGACGTTATTAATGTTATGGCTGGTTCGTGTATCCGGCATCGTGGCAGATGAACGCTCGGTTTTAATGCGGAAGACACGGTCTTCTAAACCTTGACGGTCTGGATAATAAATCAAAGAAATCTCAGACTGTGGATCTTCCGTGAGGCGGTCATCGTCATCCCAAGCCGGCATCCAAAATGATGCAGATGGGGCATAGCACGCTAGCCATTCATCCCACTGTTCATCATCTAAAAAACGCGCTTCGCGGTAGAGGAACTGAGATACAGCTTCAATGCTTACGCTGTCTAAATGTGCAGTTGCATTCATGCGACATCTCCTTGTTCATTTGCGACTTGTTCTGCCAGTTCTTTTTCTTCAGCGATGGCATGTTTCATGGTTTTTAACCAATATTGATGCTGAGCAAGGTAAAGACCTTCATCTTCCGTTTTGATGCCACTTAATAGCGGTTTTAATCCAATTTCATTGGCTGCATCATCCGGTCCATGAATCCAGTGTTTTGAACCACGGCACATGTCGTTCCATTCCAGTTCAATCCCTGCATAACCTGCTTGGCAGGCACGGAATTCTTCTAAATCGTCAGGTGTTGCCATGCCTGAAGCATTAAAGAAGTCTTCATATTGACGAATACGACGTGTACGTGCTTCTGGCTCTTCACCGACAGGGGCGATACAGTAAATGGTGACTTCAGTTTTATTGACAGAAATCGGGCGTAAAACTCGAATTTGTGAACCGAATTGATCCATCAAATAGACGTTTGGATAAAGACATAGGTTACGTGAACGCTCGATCATCCATTTCGACATCGGTGCGCCGAATTTTTCGGTATATTCATCGGCTTTGCTAAAGTTTGGCCGGTCTTCTGGGTTAGCCCATTGTGTCCACAACAACATGTGACCACTGTCAAAACCATAAGAACCACCGCCTTGCTTGCCCCAAGAACCCGCACTCATGGCACGAATATTATCTGCCGCTTGTGCTTCTTTACGGTGCTGAGTGGTCGCTGCATAGTTCCAATGCACGGCTGATACGTGATAGCCATCTGCGCCATTTTCAGCTGTCAGTTTCCAGTTACCTTCATAGGTATAGGTAGATGAACCACGTAAAACTTCCAAACCGTTTTCCGACTGACCTTCGATCATGTCGATAATTTTGGTGGTTTCACCTAAGAATTCTTCAAGGCTTGGCACATCAGGATTTAAGCTACCAAATAAAAAGCCTTTATAACTTTCAAAGCGCGCGACTTTTTTCAAGTCATGTGAACCATTTTGGTTAAAGCAATCTGAATAACCCGCTTCGGCAGGGTCTTTAACTTTGAGCAATTTACCTGAGTTATTAAAAGTCCAACCATGGAATGGACAGGTGTAGGTTGCTTTATTGCCTTTTTTATAACGACATAACTGTGCGCCACGGTGTGAGCAGGCATTGATCATGGCATTCAGTTCACCATTACGGTTACGTGCAATGATAATGGGCTGGCGACCGATATGAGTCGTGTAATAATCATTGTTATTTGGAATTTGGCTTTCATGTGCCAAATACACCCAGTTACCTTCAAAAATGTATTTCATTTCAAGATCAAACAACGCTTGATCGGTAAATACTGAGCGGTGCAGTTTAAATTCACCAGTATCAAAATTATCGACAAGAAGTTCATCAATACGATCTAGATGGCTGGTGTTAATTACAGGAATACGTGGCATGTCCATTCTCCGACTGTCCAATGAGGGGATAGTCGCCGAGTTGTCAAACTTGGATGAGACAGCTCGGCTTCCTTTGAGTGAGTAATTAAGCGCTAGCGCGTCGACGATCAACTTCAGTATTTGGTGCTGCAGCTTGTTCTTTAACTAACTCAACATTAAAGCTAATGTGTTTAAACGGCTGGTTTAGACCACGACGTGCAATTTCAGCTTCGTCTGTGATATCAACAGCAGTTGCCACCAGACCATCACGAGTTGCAAAGGCAAAGTCGTCCCAAAGGTATTTATCACCTTCGATGTTGAATTGAGTGGTTAACTTGCGGTAACCCGGTGCAGAGATAAAATAATGTACATGTGATGGACGGTTACCATGACGGCCTAATTTGTCTAAAACAAATTGGGTTGTGCCTTCTGGAGGACAGCCATAACCAACTGGCATCGTAGTTTGTGCAACATATTTACCATCTTGGTCAGAAAGAATGGTACGGCGAAGGTTGAAGTCAGATTGAGACTTATCAAAGAAAGAATAGTTACCTAGGCTGTTGGCATGCCAAATTTCAACTTTAGCGCCTTCAATGATGTTGCCTTCGGTATCTGTTACTGTACCTTCAATAAACAGAGTTGGAATTTTATCGGTTTCCATACCATCATCCATACGAGCAAAGCCCACTGATTCAGGTGCGCCAGCCACATATAAAGGGCCTTCAATGGTACGTGGTGTACCACCTGTAATACCTGCTTTCGCATCAGCTTCATCGGCACGTAAATCTAGATAGTGCTCTAAACCTAAACCAGCGGCTAAAAGACCTAATTCGTTCGCTTGACCCGCATCTGTAAAATACTCTAGACCTTTCCATAGTTCAGTTTGAGTAATATCTAGATCTTCAATCGCTTGGAATAAATCACCCAATAAACGTACCACAACTTGTTTTACACGTTGGTCAACAGGCCCTGTTGCTGTATCTACGTTCATTTGTTTAACCAGAACATCAATCTCTTGACGGTTCATACTATATCTCCTTAAGTATGCATTTAAGTATGGGTGGCTATCACTCGATAAAAGAGGTCTTTGGCTGCCACGTTCCTTGTTTGGTTGTCTAACAATACTTTTTAAGTTGTTTCGTGTAGCAGCTGAAGTTTCTTTCAGGTATGGGCTGCACGATGTTTTTGATCTGTTGGATGGGATTAAATTTGCTTAATCCTGTCTATGTGATATACCTTAAAAGAATAAAATCTTCACGTCGAAGATCAAATTTGCATTTTATTATACTTAATAGGTATTGATAGCCATGGAACTAAGACACTTAAGATACTTTGTCGCGGTGGTTGAAGAGCAAAGTTTTACCAAAGCGGCAGAAAAACTATATATAGCTCAACCACCTTTGAGTCGGCAGATTCAAAATTTGGAACATGAGCTTGGAATTCAGTTATTTGAACGCGGTAGCCGTCCGCTTAAGACTACAGAAGCAGGCCAATTTTTTTATCATCATGCTTTAAAACTTTTGTCTAATGCAGAAGAAATTAAATCAATGACGAAACGAATCGGTTTGACAGAAAGAACAGTGACAATCGGTTTTGTGAGCTCTTTATTGTTTGGTTTACTCTCGAATATTTTGTACTTATTTAAACAACAACATCCACATTTAAAAATAGAAATGGAGGAAATGGCCACCACAGAACAAATCAAAGCATTAAAGGAAGGTCGTATAGATGTCGGCTTTGGGCGTTTGCGTATTTCAGACTCTGCAATTAAACGGGTTTTACTGCGTGAAGAACGCTTAGTAGTTGCCTTACACGCTAGTCATCCTTTGGCACAAAAAAAGGAAGGAGTCTATCTTGCAGATCTGATCGATCAACAATTGATTTTTTACCCAAATCACAATAAACCGAATTTTTCGACCCAAGTGCGTGGCATATTTTCAGAGTATGGTTTGGAACCTAAAAAAGTACGTGAAGTACGTGAATTACAACTGGCCTTGGGCTTTGTTGCAGCGAATGAAGGGGTTTGTATCACTCCAATGAGTGCCCAAAGTGTGCAATTAACACATTTAACCTTTGTTCCTATCTTAGATGAAGCCGCGATTAGCCCTGTATTTATGGCTGTACGTAATATGGATGAAAGCGAAGATATTCGTGGTTTATTTGATAGTGTTTATCAAGTATATGATTTAGAAGCGATTCCTTATGATCGTGCTGTGTTTTGAGTATGCTGTCGCTAGACGTTCAGATGAACTGCACATATGAAATGATCTATTTAAATAAAGCGGAATCAAGGGATTAATTTGTATTCAACTTTTTAGGTATACAAACATGCCTAATCGGTTTTGGACATTAAGCACCGACTTATTCATTGTGAAAAGCGAATTTTACAAGCTTCACAATTAGGAGGTGGGCTATGCAAAACCAGAAAATTAATATTAATACCTTGGTTGATGAAGCCAAATTTACGCCATTTCATTGGGGTGTTTTGATTTGGTGTCTTTTGATTATTATTTTTGACGGTTATGACTTGGTGATCTATGGTGTTGCCTTACCGTTGTTGATGCAAGAATGGTCATTATCTGCGGTACAAGCCGGCTTACTGGCAAGTACGGCTTTATTTGGCATGATGTTCGGTGCCATGTGTTTTGGCACACTGTCCGATAAAATTGGTCGTAAAAAAACCATTATGATCTGCGTCGGTATTTTTAGTGGTTTTACCTTCTGCGGTGCTTTTGCAAGTACTCCAGTTGAGTTTGGTATTTTACGCTTTCTTGCCGGTCTAGGCATCGGTGGTGTTATGCCGAACGTTGTGGCATTAATGACAGAATACGCGCCAAAACGTATACGCAGCACCTTGGTTGCACTAATGTTTAGTGGTTATGCCATTGGTGGTATGGCTTCAGCGTTATTGGGTGCTTGGTTAGTGCCTGTATATGGCTGGAAAATCATGTTTTATATTGCGATTATTCCATGTCTTGCACTGCCTTTAATCTGGAAATTCCTCCCTGAATCATTGATGTATTTAACTTCAAAGCATCAAACAGATACGACTCGAACGATTGTCTCAAAAATTGCCCCTGAACAAGTCCTCACAACAGATACTCAATTTGTACTCAATGAGGTTTCTGAAGAAGACAAAGCTCCGTTAAAAGCATTATTTCAACAAGGCCGTAGTTTCAGTACGTTTATGTTCTGGATTGCATTTTTCATGTGCTTATTGATGGTTTATGCACTTGGAAGTTGGTTACCAAAATTGATGATTCAAGCTGGCTATTCGCTAGGTGCAAGTATGATTTTCCTCTTTGCACTGAATATTGGTGGAATGGTAGGTGCTATTGGTGGTGGTGCTTTGGCAGACCGATTCCATATCAAGAAAGTACTAAGCATCATGTTCATGTGTGGCGCATTGGCTTTAATCTTACTGGGCTTTAACAGTCCGCAAATGGTTCTGTATACCTTAATTGCTGTAGCAGGCGCAGCTACCATCGGTTCGCAAATCCTACTTTATACCTTTGTCGCACAATACTACCCAACCACGGTACGTTCTACAGGTATGGGCTGGGCATCGGGTATTGGACGAATTGGTGCAATCGTTGGACCTGTGCTTACAGGGGCACTGTTAACCATGAATTTGCCGCATCAAATGAACTTCTTGGTGATAGCCATTCCCGGTGTTATTGCTGCATTGGCGATCTTTATGGTGAATTTGCAAGCGTCTGTAGAGGCATCTACTCAAGGTCAATCGCCAAAACTCAATACGCAAGCTATCAAAAATCCAGCGAATTAAGCCGATATTTAAAGATTTAACATTACCCCAAAATTTTAAGTTTCCAGGCCCTGATGCACAGCATGAGGGCTAGTGGGAAATTGTGACAAAAAATAAGGAAAGGGCATTGCCCAAATCGAGGTCAGGATGAAAACTCAAAAGCTAAATTTAGTCAAAAAAACCTTTAAAATTAAACCGATGATACTAGCTTGTGCAGTCGCGTTCCCCATGTGGACACATGCGGCAGTCAGCGAAGCTGAAGTTGAACAGTTGCGTGATGAAGTCAAAGCATTAAAAGCCATGATGCAGCAATATGTTCAGCAGCAAAACACTTTGTCGAGTGAAATCAAAGACGTAAAACAAGGATCTGTAGTTGCTGCGCAGAATCAAAAACCGACTCAAACACCGAGCCTGAGTTTAAATACCAAATCGGGCGCTGAGTTTAGCTTGTATGGCAATGTGCGAGCAGATGCATCTTATCAGACAGAAGGCGGCAGCTTATCTCGCCTGTATAACCAAATGAATAGTGTTCCGCTAGAAGGGAATGCTGAAAGTTCAGATCGTTTAAAAGCAACACTTGCTGCCACACGTTTAGGACTAGACTTTAAAACGCCGACTCAAGTGGGAGATGTAGGCGGTAAAATTGAAGTCGACTTTTTGGGTGCAAATGATGGACTACGTATTCGTCATGCCTATTTAACCTATGGCAATTGGTTGGTGGGGCAAACATGGTCTAACTTTGCTGTACCTGATTATATGCCTGAAACCATTGATGCATTGGGCTATGTCGGTGGTGCTGTTAAACGTACACCGCAAGTTCGCTATAGTCACAAATTTAGTCCAGAGACAAATCTTGTACTCGCTGCCGAAGATTCTAAGGATGACAGTTCAAACATGCGTTTGCCTGCATTAACAGCGCGTTTAAACCATAAAATGACAGATACGCTGATGTTAAGCGCACGTGCGATGGGTGCTGAAAAGAAAACGGATACGGATACAGAAACCGCATGGGGGCTTGGTCTGGGCGCAAAACTAGATTTGACGGATAAAACAGTGCTCAAGGCGGATTATTACCATGTCAAAGGCGACAGTAGTTTTGTGTCATGGACCAACCAAGGTTTTGTCACTAATGCGGATAAAGACATCATCGCCACCAATGAATTTGACTCGATTACAGTAGGTTTAACTCAACAAATTTCAGCACAATGGCGCGGAACATTGGGCTATGGTTATATGAAAGCAGATAACAATGCAGATTATGTCAACTCATTAGTCGATAAAACCAAGGCCAATAAAAACTTGTGGCAAGCATGGGCAAATGTATTTTACAGCCCTGTTAAGCCGATTAGTTTAGGTCTGGAATATGTCTATGGTGAACGTGAAGCTTTTGGCGCTGCACCAAATGGCAGTACCAAGGGTGAAGATAATCGAATCAATGCGGTCGCGATGTATAACTTCTAATGTCGTTACATGGGATTGATTAATTCAAACTGTAATCTCTGAATTTAAAATATCAACTGATGTTACGCAGTAACATCAGAAGCGCAATTTGATTCAAATAAAAGAAAGATCCGCGGTAAAGTCATCCGCAAGTGTTTGAGACAAGACTACTTCTCATCAAAAATGTTTTAGCGAGACTTTAAATAATTTGACATTAGTGAACGAGTTTTGTCGGTGAGGTGCATTGCACCGCAAGATGGTTTCCTTGCGAAGCTTTGCTTCTCATTTTGCCGAATGAGAAACAATGTTTCGTAAGAGTACCTCCAGCCGAAGGCTAATCCATTTATTCAATCCCTATATATAAGACTTCGTTAGTTTTAAAAGTTATTTTAATAATGCGAAATTACTTTTACGTGCGTAATATCAGATATCAATTTAACGAGAGCGTGATTGAAAGTATGTTCAGGATTTGACATCTAACTTTCCGACAATCTTTCAATGTGTACTCTCAATCCATACACGCCCTTGATCTTCACTGATTGAGGGCTTTTATCTTATTTAGAAACTTTTATTTTTGACTAAAAAATATAATTATCTGTTTTATTTCATTTAACAAATCATTTGAATATAAAAATACGAAGAAGGATATTGATAAAAATCATGAATTTTGAAATATTTTGATACATACATGATGATAAAACACACTATAATCCTTGCCGTCAATTTCGTTTCACTTAGAAGACGCAATCATGGATGTCCCTCAATTTTCCAAATATAACAACACGTCACTTAAGCTTTTAAGCCTGATGATGCTTACTGCATTGGCACAATATAGTGTTGCAGATAGCAATGTATTACCTGAAATAACCATCAACGTTGAACAAAGTTCAATGGATGAACAAATAAAAAAAGCACTAACTAAAGTAAATGGTGCAACCAATGCGATCGTTGCAGCAGACATTCAAGATATACCGAAGCGAACAAATGCTGATTTATTTAAAAATCAACCGGGGATTTACGCGGCATCTTCAGGGAATGAAGGGGTGAAACTGTCGATACGTGGCTCGGGGATCAATCGTGCACCGGGGGCGCATGCTTCAGGTTTGTATGTGACCTTAGATGATTTGCCATTTACAGGGCCAGGAGGAACACCTTATGAACTGCTTGAGCCGCTGTGGGTAGACCATATAGAGGTTTTACGAGGGGCTAATGGTTTAACACGTGGCGCATTAAGCTTGGGTGGTCTAATTAACTATGCTAGCCCAACTGGAAAAAATGCAGCAAAACTGTCAGTGCATCATGAAATGGGTAGCCATGGTTATCAAAAAAGTGAAATCAGCTCAGGACAACAAATCGGTGACTTAGACTATTATCTTTCCTTAACGCAAAGTGATGATGATGGTTATCAAGATCATGCCTCAAGCCAGAGCAAAGGTATATCGGCCAATGTGGGATATCAAATAAACCCTAACCTAGATACACGTTTTTATCTGCGTTACCGAGAAACTGAACACCAAACGCCGGGACGTCTAACCCAACAACAGATTGAACAAGATCCAAAACAAGCAGTACCTCTAAATATCTCGCTGAATAATAATCGTCCGCAGCCGGGAAGTCTTTGGTTGGCGAATAAAACCAATATGACTTTGGACTCAGGCGATCGCTTACAGTTGGGGCTGGCCTATCATCATTATCCGATGGATTTGCAAGAAGGACTTTATAGTACTGATGTTGACTATGATGATATTAGTACCTTATTTAACTACCAATTTGACCGAACGCTATGGGGGCATGAAAGCCAAAATACTTTAGGTTTTCGGAGTACCACGCATTTGCCAGATGGTCAGGTCGTTGAACGCTTGCGTGTTGCGCAAGGCGCCTATGCTGCGGGTACAGAAACGCGGCATTATACCTACCAAGGTGGTGACTATGTTTTACATTATGCCAATGCCTTGGCACTACACCCACAGTTTTGGCTCGATAGTCGTGTCGCATTGGCGTACACCCATCGTGAAAGTGAAGTGACATGGCCTGTGCAAAGCCATAAAGAAAATATTCGTGAATGGAATGTCCTGCCATCGCTAGGTTTTCGATATCAAATCCAACCTGAAACACAGCTCTTTGCCAATGTCAGTCGAAGCTTAGAAGCACCACATCCATGGGCTTTAATTTGGGGGTCGGATCAATACTTCCCAGATGGTAGTGGCGCAGCAACGGGACGCCAAAGTGCTCCGATACATTTGAATAGTCAGACAGCGAACACTCTTGAACTAGGTGGGCGTGGTCAACATGCACTGGGTGAGTGGAATATTGCATATTACTATTCACAGGTTAAAAATGAACTATTGGCCGTTGAAATCCAATCAGAGCCTAAAAAGATTATTGCTGAATCAAATGCTTCAGACACCATCCATCAAGGGATTGAAGTCGGTTTAAACAGTTCACTTTGGCAAAATGATACATATGGACAAGTTCAACTAAAACAAGCCTATACCTTGAATGATTTTCACTATAAAAATGATGCGGTATTTGGAAAAAATGAGCTTGCAGGAATACCTAAACATATCTATCAGGCTGAACTTAAATACGAACATCCTTTAGGCTTTTATGCTGCGGTCAATACACTTTATGCCGCAAAGGTCGCAACTGACTATGCCAATAGTGTCTATACAAAAGATTGGCAAATTTGGGGAGCATCGTTCGGTTATATACAACCGCAAAAACAGTATATGGCGTGGTTGGATTTCAGAAATATAGCTAATAAAAAATATGCATCTACCGTCACACCGGGTTATAACGATGCCGGCAAAGATCCTGCTCGTTTAACACCGGGTGAAGGTCGGGCGGTATATGCAGGACTGACGTATCATTTTAATTAAGCATCTTGTATTCAAATGCAGTGATCCCTTAAAAAGCCTTATTCTGCGGATTTAAAAATAAAAAAGGGAGCCAATCAGCTCCCTTTTTTTAAATCTTTGATTGAGTTGTTAAGCAGTACGAGGCATATCTTGAATACGTCGCCATGGCTGAGCTTCTTCAATTTCATACGCTAGTTCGATCAAGGTTTTTTCATCACCGACATCGGCTGAAATTTGCATACTGATCGGTAGTCCGTCGTTTTGCGTTTCTCCCATAGGAATCGACATACCCGGCGCACCCACCACATTTTGGATAGGTGTAAATGTCACATAGTTCTGTATACGCTCAAATAACTGGTCAAACGGTAATTGAGGTGACAAATAGCCAATTTTAGGTGTGGTATGTGCAAGTACAGGCGATAGCAAAACGTCATAATGCTTAAAGATTTCACGATATTGTTGCTGCATTTTCTTTAATCGATACAGAAATAGCGGGGTTTTATAAAAGTTCTTTTTATACAACTTCGATAAACCAACGGTTAAGTGATCTAACTCTTTTGGATTAAAGTCAGCGCCAAAGATTTTCTTGCCAAAGGTACTCAGTAAAAAGGATAACATCCCCCAATATTCACTAAAATCTTCAACAAAGCTTAAGGAAAAAGGTAATTGAAGTTCTTCAACATGATGGCCTAATTTTTCTAAGAGTGCTGCACTATGCATTAAGGTTGCAGTTGTTTCGCTATCTATTTGCCCTGTAATCGATTGCGGGACTAAACCGATGCGTAATCGACGTTTAGAAGGCCCATGAATCATGCCTATGCGTGGCAGCTTTTTATTGTAATAACTTGATTCCATTCCTGCATAGAAATGAGCAGTATCTCGTATGCTACGGGTTAGGACACCTTCACTGATGATATTAATCGGAAGAGAGCCTGCTGCTTCACTGTCATAAGTACGGCCACGGCTAGGCTTTAATCCAATCAAACCGCAGCATGCAGCAGGGATACGAATCGAACCACCGCCATCATTGGCATGGGCAATCGGCACTACACCGGCTGCAACGAGAGCTGCGGAACCCCCTGAAGATGCACCGCAGGAATAACTTAAATGCCAAGGGTTATAGGTGGCTGATCCATCTTTATATTCGGTGCTGGCATTTAGACCAAATTCAGGGAGCTTGGATTTTCCTAATACGACAAACCCTTGATCTAAGATTTGTTGGCTAATTTGAGGATTACGATCGGCTGGTTTTGAACCGATGGCCTTTGAACCATGGCGTGAGGGCAATCCTTGATAATCTAGATTATCTTTAAAGAAAAAAGGGACACCCGCAAAAAGACCATGTTCAACATATTGATTTTGCTCTAAAGCACGCTGAAAACAGTCCAGTTCAATGGCATTTAGATGCGGGTTCACTTGTTCCGCACGTGCAATGGCCGCTTGTGTTATTTCTTGCACGGAGGCTTCTTTAGATTTGATGAGCTGTGCAATCCCCACAGCATCTAGATCTGTGAGTACATCCGAACTAAAGGCATGTATGCGTTGACTGTGTTTTTGATCTTCCATGAACGAACCTATTTGTTTTTTGAATTTTGGTAAATGTTGAATGAATTCGTTGTTATCTCAACAACAAATATATGTATTTGAACAATATCTGTTTGAGCATAATAATGACAATAAAAATTGTCAAATATTCATCTGATCTGAGGAAAGTGCAGAGATTGTACTAAGGAGGGCATCTAAAGCCTGTTGAATCTCATCCTTCCATGCAAAGGAACAATTTAAACGGATATATTGAGTTTTGGCTTCCGCAACATTAAATAAACGGCCTGGTGCAATGCCAATCTGCTGTTGAATTAAGGCTTCATAGACTGCCATACTTTCAACATTTTCCGGTAGTTTTAACCAAAGAAAATAACCACTTGGATGATATTGTAATTTGCATCCAGTCGGTAGGCGGCTTTCTAAATAACGGTAAAACTGTAATTTGTGTTGTTGTAGACTTTTTCTTAAGACCCGTAAATGTTTTTCATAATGATAATTTGAAATAAATTCCACCAAGGCATTTTGCAATAAGGTATTGACGGAAATCGTGCTCATGAGTTGTAAGTGTTGAATCGCTTGAGAGTATTTACCGGCGTGCACCCAACCGACCCGAAATGCAGCGCCCAACGTTTTAGAAAAAGAAGAGCAATGTAAGACCATATTATTTTGATCAAAGTATTTCATTGAAACAGGTTTCTTGGACGCATAATGCATTTCTTCATACACATCGTCCTCAATTAAATGCACATGATATTGGTGTAAGAGCACGGCAATTTTTTGCTTGATTTCATCACTCACTGTGAAGCCCACAGGATTATGTGAATTCAGCATCAACCAACAGATCTTGACGGGATAAGTTTTTAAAATATGTTCAAACGCGGTTAAATCAAAACCGTCTTGTGGATGTTCAGGTAAGGTCACCACTTTAAGGCCTAAGCGCTCTGCAGCTTGCAAGGCGCCATAGAAAATATTTTGCTGTAACACAATATAGTCACCCGGTGAAGCTATTGCCTGTAAGGAAAGATTCAGTGCATCCATACAGCCTGAGGTAATCACAATATCCTCTGGATCTGTGGCAATGCCTTGCATGCAATAGCGCTGTGCAATTAACTTACGTAGGGCTAAATTACCAGGTGGAAGATTATCAATGGCATCGTAACTTTTGGAATTTCGGGAAATTTGCCCCATGATTTGGGTTAACTTTTTAGAAAAAACAATGTCTTGAGCTGGAAAAGCTGATCCCAAGGGAATGATTTTTTCATCTTGTATTGATTTTAAATACTTAAATACTAGTGAGTTAATTTCAACCGGTGTGTTTAAGGACACGATTTGAGTTTGTTCAGCCTCTATTTCGACTAAGCCTTGCGCCACATAGTAGCCAGATTTCTCACGTGCATAGATTAAGCCACGCGATTCTAACTCCTGATAAGCATTCATGACTGTGATTAAACTAAAGCCGGACAACTGCACTTGTTCACGTAAAGAAGGGAGTTTTTCGTGCGCTTTTAAAGTGCCATTTTCAATCAGTTGACGTAGGTGCTGTGCGAGCTGTTCCGATTTATACATAGTCATCAACAAGTCAAGATTCTGTTATAAATATATCAGTAAAAGTTTCCCAGCATTATATTTTTATAACAGATGGGTCGGTACTGTTATATGTTTTTTCAAATTCACTGTATCTAGTTTTAAGCTTGAATTTTTTATAAGGTGCATTGACCACAACACTTGTGGTGTCAAATGGTATAGAAGTTAGGGAGTTGACTATGTTTAAAGCCAGTGAATTAGAACTGTTACAACATTTACTGGTGGGTGTTCCATTAACAGCTTCAACGCTGCATCTGTTGCAACAACAGCATACTAATTTAGAAGCAGTACTTTTACGCAGTCGAATTTTACGACAAGTACAGCAAGTGGGCTATGTCAGTATTTGTCAGGAGCATATGAATGCCAAGGCTGAAAATGCGGCTTTTTTATTTGCACCTTTTATCTTAGCGAATTTGAATCAGAAGGTGATCTACGCTACACCACAAAGCCCTGAAAATGTTGCAATATTAAATCGTTATTACCATGCTGAGGCTAAACTTAGCGCATTTAAAGTTGATGATGTTTTATCGGGACTAAATGTCTACATTGAGCTACATAATGAACAACTATCGCCAGCAAAATACTTCTATTTTAGTTTGATCAATAGCTTATGTAATCCGAAAGTTTCCAAAATCATTTGTATTACACATCTACATATAGACCTAGAAAAATTAAAAAAGCTCGCTGAATTTTTAGATGTTGAAATCCATGTCTTGGCTGATAAAGCTGAACCGATTGACTTTGATCTAAATAAAATCAATATGTTAAAGCTGCTATTTAAAGACAAAGATCAGCAATATATCGATTTATGCCAAAAATTTTCGTTTATCAATGCGAAAATTTTACAACGATTAGGTTTATATGAGTTTGACCGTGCGCAAGTCTTGGTAGAAGACATGTTTTATTCAGAACACATCTTTGAAAAAATGTCGGTCTACGGTGAATATATTCAAACGCATCTACAGCACCAAGTTAAAAAGCAAAGTCCTGCATAAGCTATTCAGATGGGAAAGTAATTTTATATCTGTGATATGATCACTTTAAAAATGCAAAAAGCTTGTAAATGTAGACTTACAAGCTTTTTTTTAAATTTAAAACCAAATTATTTGGCCTAATGATCATATTAATACTTTATGAACTGATCATGAGCGAACATGAAATGTAAGATATACATGCAATAGCGAGTTGCAATAAGCGAATAGATTATCGCTTAAGGTAGATAAGAATTATCTGCACCAACGACAAACGCTACACCAATACAGAATAAAAGCACATAGATTGAGAACCAAATAATGGCACGTTTAAAGGCCTTATCTGAAATTTCACTGTCTGCATATTTTTGCGGTTTTTTAGGCTCTTGATTGCTCATAAGATGTACTCTAAATCCCTAATGGTTATAGGTGATTATTGGGGTATATCACTTGAAAGCATAGATACAACATTCATCTAAATTTCTATAACAGTTATAGTTTAGAAGCAGCCATCCTGACTTAATCCATTAATAAACTATGATATTGGTCGGTTCTTTTTCTCAAAAAGTCCCAAACCAATTTAATGCGTGGCTCATGTTGTAAATCGACTAAGGTTAGCATCCAAAAGGTATGTACAAAACGAACATCTTGCGCCAAGACCTGTTCTAATTCGGGTTTTTCCTCGGCCAAAAACTTGGGCAATATTGCCAATCCTGCACCCGCACTCACGGCAATTTGTTGTGCCAAAATACTACTACTTCTAAAGTTTGCATTGAGCTGAATAGGTAAGCGCTCTAAACAATACAGTTCAGGGCTATAGACCAAATCATCTATATAGTTCACAAAAGTGTGTGATTTTAAATCTTCTAAGGTATGAATGGGTTGCGTGTTTTTTAAGTATTCCTTACTGCCATAAATCTTTAAACAATAGTCTGCTAGTCGAGTAATGATATAGGGCCCAGATTTCGGTCGATCGATGGAAATAACAATATCTGCTTCACGATGTGAAAGCTTGATCATTTTCGGGACAGGAATAAGGTCGATAGTCAGCAAGGGGTATTTTTTGGACAATTCTGCCAAGAGCTGTGTCAAAAATGCTGTTCCAAACCCTTCGGGTGTGCCAATTCGCACACGACCTTGCATAGATTGGTTGGGTTTTTCGATTTGTAAAAAGGCCTGTTCCATTTGTTCAACGCGAGGAACCAGTGCCAAACCTTCTAAAGTGAGCTCATAACCTGTGGCTTCACGTTTAAATAATGGTGTGCCTAAAGCCAGTTCTAGCGCATGTATGCGTCGAGAAACTGTACTGTGCTCAACACCGATAATACGTGCGGTATTGGTTAGGGTTTTCGCACGAGCCAAAACCAAAAAATACTGTAAATGATCCCAATCTACTTTCATTGTTATTGTCATCCCTGTGCATATTTGCACATCAATCGTGCGTGAATCTCTATTGGTAGTCAAAATTTTCTTTGCTAGTTTGAAGTGAATTGGAAAATATAAATATAAGGCTTTTGGATATTTTCTAAGTCAGTACAAAACAATAAGTGCCTATGGAGAGGTCATGAACACAATGTCAAATATTCAGTCATCGACGGCTAAATTATTAATTAACGGTAAATTTGTAGAGTCAAACACTACAGAGTGGCGAGACATTTTAAATCCTGCAACTCAAGAGGTTTTGGGTCGTGTACCAATGGCGACTATGGAAGAAGTGGATGCAGCGATTGCTTCAGCTCAAGAGGCGTTTAAAACTTGGCGCTTAACACCCGTTCAAGCACGTATGCGTATTATGCTGAAACTACAAGATCTGATCCGTAGCAATATGAAAGACATTGCCCGTGTACTGACTGCTGAGCAAGGAAAGACGCTAGCAGATGCTGAGGGTGATATTCAACGTGGTTTAGAAGTCGTTGAGCATGCATGTTCGGTTGGCACACTTCAAATGGGCGAATATATAGAAGGTGTGGCACGTGGTGTGGATACCTATACTTTGCAACAACCTTTGGGTGTATGCGCAGGAATTACGCCATTTAACTTTCCTGCGATGATTCCACTGTGGATGTTCCCAATGGCTATTGTCAGTGGAAATACCTTTGTTCTAAAGCCATCTGAACAAGATCCATTGTCGACCATGATGCTTGTCGAACTTGCGATTGAAGCCGGTATACCAGCAGGCGTATTGAACGTAGTGCATGGTGGTAAAGACGTCGTTGATCGTTTATGCACACATCAAGCTATTAAGGCCATTTCATTTGTAGGCTCTACAGCTGTTGGTACACATGTATATAACCTTGCAGGACAGCATGGAAAACGTGTGCAGTCGATGATGGGGGCTAAAAACCATGTGGTGGTGATGCCAGATGCCAATAAAGAACAAACTTTAAATGCTCTCGTTGGTGCAGCATTTGGTGCGGCAGGTCAGCGTTGTATGGCTTTGTCGGTTGCTGTCATGGTTGGTGAAAGTAAAGAATGGGTCAATGAACTGGTTGAAAAAGCCAAAACGCTGAAGGTTAATGCAGGGCATGAGCCGAATACCGATATTGGCCCAGTCATTTCACCTCGCGCAAAAGCACGTGTACTGGATTTAATTCAAAGCGGTGTAGAACAAGGCGCAGAACTGTTGCTGGATGGTCGTGATGTTGAGGTCATTGGCTATGAGCAAGGAAACTTTGTCGGAGCAACGATTTTTAATCAAGTTTCAACCGATATGCGTATCTATACCGAAGAGATCTTTGGACCCGTTTTAGCCATTATACATGTTGATACTCTGGAGCAGGCGATTGAATTAATTAATGCCAATCCATTTGGCAACGGTGTAGGACTATTTACACAAAGCGGAGCAGTCGCTCGTACATTCCAAAGCGATATTGATATTGGTCAAGTGGGTATCAATATTCCAATTCCTGTACCTGTACCTTTCTTTAGCTTTACAGGATCGCGTGGTTCAAAACTGGGTGACTTAGGTCCATATGGTAAGCAAGCAATTCAGTTCTATACACAAACCAAAACCATCACCAGTCGTTGGTTCGAAGATACACAAGAAAAAGGTGAAGTGAATACCACCATTAACCTACGTTAATTTAGGAGTTCAAGGATGAATATTGCCTTTATCGGTTTAGGAAACATGGGCGGAAAAATGGCCCAAAACCTACTCAAAGCAGGTTTTACGGTTTACGGTTTCGACTTAAGCGAAATTGCGATTCAGCATTTTACTGAAGCAGGTGGCATCGTTTGCCAAAACCCACAAGATGCAGCGAAACAAGCAGATGTTGTGATTAGCATGTTGCCTGCTGCCAAGCATGTCAAAGAAGTGTATTTGGGAGAAAATGGTGTATTAGCGGTAATGAAAGCAGGAAGCTTATGTATCGATAGCAGTACCATTGATCCGCAAACCATTAAGGATATAGCCGAGGCGGGTGCTGCACATCAGATAAAAATCTGTGACGCACCTGTTTCAGGCGGAACTATTGGTGCTCAGGCAGGTACATTAACCTTTATGGTCGGTTCAGATGATCAAACCTTTGAAAAAACCAAAGCGGTATTGGGCCACATGGGTAAAAACATTGTGCATTGTGGTGATGTGGGTGCAGGTCAAATTGCGAAAATTTGCAATAACTTGATTCTTGGTATTTCCATGGCAGCCGTTGCTGAAGGTATGGCGCTCGGTGCGCGTCTGGGGATTGATCCTCAAGCCTTAGCAGGTGTGGTGAATAGTTCGAGCGGACGTTGCTGGAGTTCGGATGTATGTAATCCATGGCCGGGTATCTCAGCAAATGCACCTGCAGGACGTGGCTATACCGATGGTTTTGCAACGCAGTTGATGTTGAAAGATTTAGGATTGGCTGTAGAAGCCGCAGGACAAGTCAAACAGCCGATTATTTTAGGTGGACTGGTTCAGCAGATGTATCAACAGCTGTGTTTACAAGGTAATGCACACTTAGATTTTTCAAGCATTGTGCAGCAATACTTACCTAATGGCGCTGAATAATCAGATTGAATACTAATCTGGCCTAGGGATGGCTAAAAATACTAACACTCGTGTCGGAATAACAATAAATTAAGACTGAGGTAGAGAAGATGTCGAATTATCAAGATGTTGCAAAGGCATTTGACTTAAATCATGCTGCCAAAGAAATGTTATCAGGCTCTTTAGAGCAATTAAATGCATGTTATGAATGCTGCGACCGTCATGCGATTGATCAAGATAAGGTTGCACTGTATTGGCAAGGCAAAGATGGGCGGAAAGAACAATATACCTTTGCAGAGCTGCAACAGTGGTCAAGCCAATTTGCCAATTTTTTAAAGTCACAGGGTGTGCAAAAAGGTGATCGTGTATCGGGTTTATTACCCCGTACAGTTGAATTACTTGTGGTGATTTTAGGGGCTTGGCGAATAGGTGCTGTATATCAACCGCTATTTACCGCCTTTGGCCCCAAAGCCATTGAACATCGTTTACACCTTGCACAAAGCAAATTGGTGATTAGCGATGTTGGTAATCGCAGTAAATTAGATGAAGTTGCACATTGTCCCCAAATCGTTACTGTTGCAGATCCAGCGGGTCAAGGGATTCAACAGGGAGATTTAAACTTTTGGGATGAAGTAAACGCACAGTCTACAGATTGTGAAATTGTCCTACAGAGCATCAATGATCCATTTCTTCTAATGTTTACTTCAGGTACTACAGGTCCTGCAAAGCCCTTAGAAGTCCCGCTTAAAGCTTTGATCGCTTTTGGTCAATATATGAAAAATGCGGTAGGACTGCGTGAAGATGATTCGTTTTGGAATATTGCCGATCCGGGTTGGGCTTATGGTTTGTATTATGGAATCACTGGACCACTTTTACTTGGACATGCAACACTCTTTTACGAAGGTGGTTTTAGCATTGATAGTTTGTGTCAGATCGTAGATGACTACAAGGTGACGAACCTTGCAGGCGCACCGACAGCGTATCGAATGATGATGGCGGCTGATCCTGAACAAATGGCAAAACTCAAAGGGAAATTTAGAGTCGTGAGTAGTGCTGGAGAGCCGCTTAACCCTGAAGTGTTCCGCTGGTTTAAACAAGTCCTCGATGCACCGATCTTTGACCACTATGGTCAGACTGAAGTTGGTATGGTGGTGTGTAATCACCATGGTTTACAACATGATATTCGCGCAGGTGTCGCAGGTTATGCCAGTCCAGGATATCGCGTGGCGGTTGTTGATGAACAAGGGCAAGAGCTAGATGCAGGAACGCCAGGAGTACTGGCTGTTGATATCAGTCAATCACCGATGATGTGGTTTGGTGGCTATAAAGAAAGTCGTAAGTCACCCTTTGTAAAGCATTATTACCTCACGGGTGATACCGCAGAATTACACGCAGATGGCAGTATGAGCTTCGTTGGTCGTAATGATGATGTGATTACCACATCAGGTTATCGTATCGGGCCATTCGATGTAGAAAGCGCTTTACTTGAGCATGATGCAGTGATTGAAGCTGCGGTCATTGGTGTGCCTGATCCAGATCGGACAGAAATCGTAAAAGCTTTTGTAATTTTAGCTGAGCATGTCACAGCGTCCGAAGAATTAGCAGAGCAGCTAGGGCAATTTGTGAAAAAGCGCTTATCCGCACATGCTTATCCACGATTGGTGGAGTTCGTTCAAGAACTACCGAAAACTCCAAGCGGAAAAATTCAGCGCTTCTTATTAAGAAATCAAGAGATTGCAAAACAATCCACGCAGCATGCAAGTTAAATGACGTAACGATTAACTCTAAATTAATGCCGAACAATCAGGATCAGGAATCAAGCTTTCATTCAGTTCTAGTCATTTTCAAAGTGGATGAAAGCAATTGATTGATGTACAGGAAGATAAGATGCAATTTACCGAAGAACAATTATTAATTCAGGACATGGCACGCAGTTTCGCACAGGAAAAAATTAAACCTCAAGCGGCTGAATGGGATAAAAACGGTACCTTTCCCAAAGCGGCTTTAGCGCAGATGGGGGAACTGGGTTTATTGGGTATGTTGGTATCAGATGAATGGGGTGGTTCAGATACAGGTAATCTTGCCTATGTTATGGCTTTAGAAGAGATTGCCGCGGCAGATGGGGCAACCTCAACCATTATGAGTGTACATAACTCGGTAGGCTGTGTTCCTATTGCTAAATTTGGCACAGAAGAACAAAAGCAGAAATATTTAGTGCCTTTAGCACAAGGCAAAATGATCGGTGCATTTGCATTAACTGAGCCACATACGGGTTCAGATGCTGCTGCCATTAAAACTCGTGCAGTAAAAGATGGCAATGAATGGGTGATTAATGGTGCTAAGCAGTTTATTACCTCTGGACATAATGCAGGGGTCATTATTGTTTTTGCTGTGACTGATCCAAGTGCAGGGAAAAAAGGCTTGAGTGCTTTTATTGTCCCAAGAGAAACACCCGGTTATGAAGTGATTCGTACTGAAGAAAAGCTTGGATTACATGCCTCAGATACCTGCCAAATTGCACTAACAGACGTGCGAGTGCATGAAAGCCTAATGTTAGGAAAAGAAGGTGAAGGTTTGAAAATCGCCTTATCAAATCTAGAAGGCGGTCGTATTGGTATAGCGGCGCAAGCAGTTGGTCTTGCACGTGCAGCATTAGAAGAAGCAACCCGATATGCCAAAGAGCGTATTACCTTTGGAAAGCCGATCTTTGAACATCAGGCAGTTGCGTTCCGATTGGCAAGTATGGCAACAGAAATAGAGGCCGCACGCCAATTGGTCTATCACGCGGCACGTTTAAAAGAAGCAGGACAACCTTGCTTAAATGAAGCGTCTATGGCCAAGCTTTTTTCATCTGAAATGGCTGAGCGTGTTTGCTCTGCAGCATTACAAGTCTTTGGTGGTTATGGCTATCTCAAAGATTTCCCGATAGAGCGTATATATCGTGATGCACGTATTTGCCAAATCTATGAAGGTACGAGTGATATCCAACGTTTAGTAATTGCCCGTAGCTTATAACGTCTTTAAGACATTTAAAACGACAAGGCTTCAGATATGAAGCCTACTCATAAATATTGAACATATATAGGGATCTCACATGCAATTTGAAACGATTCTGCTCGAAAAGAACAATGGTGTTGGACTCATTATTTTAAATCGTCCTCAGGCCTTAAATGCGTTGAATAGCACAATAATTAAAGACCTTAATTTGGCCTTAGATGATTTAGATCGAGATCCAGCCATCGGTTGTATGGTTATTACAGGTTCTGAAAAAGCCTTTGCCGCTGGTGCAGATATTAAAGAAATGGCTGAACTGAGTTTTCCAAATATTTATTTGGATGATTTTTTTCATCTGGCAGATCGAATTGCACAGCGCCGTAAACCTTTAATCGCCGCTGTTAGTGGTTATGCGTTAGGTGGAGGCTGTGAGTTAGCGCTCATGTGTGACTTTATTTACTGTTCCGACAATGCAAAATTCGGTTTACCAGAAGTGACTTTGGGAGTAATCCCAGGGATAGGTGGGACACAGCGCTTAACGCTTGCTATTGGTAAGGCCAAAGCCATGGAAATGTGTCTGACTGCGAGACAAATGGGCGCAGTAGAAGCAGAGCAGAGCGGTTTAGTTGCTCAAGTCTTCCCTAAAGAGGAGTTAGTCGAAAAGACCTTAAAAGCTGCTGAAAAAATAGCCGAAAAATCTGTAGTCGCAACCATAATGATCAAAGAGTCAATTAACCGTGCATTTGAAGTGAGTTTGCAAGAAGGTTTACGCTTTGAACGTAGAACATTCCATTCGATTTTTGCAACTCAAGACCAATAAAGAAAGCATGCAAGCATTTGTTGAAAAGCGCCAAGCCAATTTTAAAAACAATTAAAAATAAAAAAAGGATAATACGGATATGAGTACAAATAACTTAATGATTGAAGAACATGGACATTTAGGCCAAATCAGTTTAGATCGCGTGGCAAGTTTAAATGCCTTGTCTTTGGAAATGATTCAAGGGATTCAACAGCAATTAGCACTATGGGCTGATCAAACCCATATTCATGCCGTACTTATTCGCTCAAATAGTCCCAAAGCATTTTGTGCAGGTGGAGATATTCGCTATCTCTATGATAGTTATATGAATGGTAGAGAAGATCATCAAGCTTATTTTCAAGCTGAATATGAAATGCTGAATAGCATTCGTGCGTATGAAAAACCCATTATTGTCATACTTGATGGCTATGTACTTGGCGGTGGATTTGGCTTGGCCCAAGCATGTCATGTGCTTGTGAGCAGCGAAAAATCTAGATTTGCCATGCCTGAAACTGCCATTGGATTTTTCCCAGATGTGGCTGCGACACACTTTTTATCACGTTTAGATGATATTGGTGTGTACATGGCAACTACAGGCGATCAAATCAGTGCCAGCGATGCGTTGTATCTAGATTTGATTGACTACCATGTTCCGAGTGAGCAACTTGTTCAATTAGAAGAAGAATTAAGAAATTCCAAGCAACTAAGCAAGGAAAATATTGAACAATTGATTGCGAAATATATTACTCGACCAGCGGAAAGTGAACTTAGTCAAAATGCAGATTTAATTCGTAAGCATTTTGGTTTTGAGAGCATTAATGCCATTGAAAATAGTCTTGAAAATGAACAGCATAATGATGCTCAAGTGTGGGCGCTAAAAATACGCAATACCTTGGAACAACGATCTCCAATCGCGAAAAGAATCAGTTTACAACTCCAGCATTTAGGTCGTGGTCTTTCACTGAAGCAATGCATGCAAATTGAACGACATTTACAAGACGTTTGGTTTCAACATGGCGATATTGTCGAAGGTGTGCGCGCATTAATTGTGGATAAAGACAAACAGCCAAAGTGGCAACAGTCTAGTCCGACCTTAGATAAAATAATGGAGGAAATATCTATTTAATCAGTAATTTAAAAACATTCACGGTTCAAACCCTTGGTCAATATTCATATTTGATTTTATGTTCGATATGAACCAGTGACTCAGCGTAAATTAAACATATATAAGATCTAAAAATATTGATTTTCATGAAGAAAATCATCATACAAATCAAGCATCGTGAAAATGCAACGTAGAAATATCTTGCAGAATAAGGAAGATAACAATGCAAAATGTACAGGGAAACACAGCTCCACCAGCTAAGTCCTCGCATCGTTTAGCGGGTATTTCCAGTATGGTGGGTACAACCATCGAATGGTATGACTTTTTTATCTATGGTGCTGCCGCAGCACTCATTTTCAATCGACTTTTTTTCCCAAATCTTGATCCCTTAACTGGCGTGTTGGCTGCATTTGCAACCTATGCTGTAGGCTTTATTGGTCGACCACTCGGTGGAATAGTTTTTGGTCATTTTGGCGATAAAGTTGGTCGTAAATCAATGTTATTGGTCACATTAATGTTGATGGGTATTCCCACGGTGATGATTGGGTTGTTACCGACATTTGAAACCATTGGTTATTGGGCAACGGTCTGTTTAATTATTTTAAGATTTATACAAGGCATGGCCATGGGTGGAGAATGGGGCGGAGCAGTACTCATGGCGGTAGAACATGCGCCAGCGGGTAAAAAAGGCTTTTGGGGAAGTCTACCGCAAGCCAGTACAGGTAGTGGTTTATTGCTCGCTTCGGTAGCTTTAGGTCTAGTCTCAATGTTACCTGAAGAAGCGCTATTTAGCTGGGGTTGGCGTCTACCATTTTTAGCCAGCATTATTTTACTGGCTGTAGGTTGGTATATTCGTGTAAAAGTACCGGAGTCACCAGACTTTGAAAAAGTTAAAGCTCAAACTGAAACAATTAAAGTTCCAGCAAAACAAGTGTTTAAAAATCATCCTAAGCAGTTGATTACGATTATTTTATCTCGAGCTGCTGAAAATGCTTGGTTCTATTTGGCATCGACATTTGCTTTAGCCTATACTACCACACAGCTGAATATTCCTAGACAAGACATTTTGTTTGCAACGATTTGTGGTGCTGCAGTCATCATGGTCATTACGCCAATTTTTGGACATTTGTCTGATAAAGTTGGGCAAAAAAACATGTTTAGATTTGGTTTATGCGTACTGGCTTTATACAGCTATCCATTTTTTGCGATGTTAAATACTAAAGATCCAGTATTGGTTTGGACGGCCATTGTGATTGGTATTGGTGTGGTTTTTCCTTTGATGTATGCGCCGCAGTCACAGTTATTTTCGCGCCAATTTCCAGCAGAAATACGTTATAGCGGTATTTCAATCTCAGTTCAATTTGCAGGCGTGCTAGGTGGTGGTTTAGCTCCATTAATCGCGACAAAATTGCTAAGTATTGGTGATGGAAGCCCAAATTTAATTATTGCGTATATTTCAGGCTTTGCAGTGATTGCGATTATTGCATCATCATTCTTAAAGCCGGATCAAATAGAGCGAAAGGAAAATGCATTTAGCAGTGAGGAAATCAAATCTTCCTAAATCAACAATTAGTAAAACAATTGATTGATTTAAATATAGAAATTAATGTGAATTAGCCATAGCAATCGTTGTTATGGCTTTTTTCTTGTCTGAGGATTGTAGCAGGACAAATAATATTGTCAGTATTGCGTAGGATCTTGGCGGCACAAAATATGTTTGATGTGTAAGAGCAACAAATCAAGTTTGTTACACAGATGAAAGATTTAAGCACCAATAAATTAAAAAATATTAAATATCAAAGTCTTAATTATACTATTTCGTATAATATATATTATGTTAAATAGAATATCCAAGACTGTGGCCTACACAACGCATCCGTTGCCACAGCTCGACATCGTGAATCTGTAAAATTATCATTCACGATGCCGAGTACGCTAATGAACATAATATACGTTATGCCGAAATCAGAATCTTATCAATTGGCGAATCTGACGTTCCTGATGTTTAAATTCAAACCCTCTCATTTTTTCAACTCGCTCAGGTTATAATAATGGTCTCCCAAAATATGATTGATCTAATATGAGCACCTCCAATGACCCTTTACACGGCAAAAAACTTGCTGACATCTTGGATGAATTATTGGATTACTACGGTGGTTTTGAAGGCTTAAGCCGCAAAATTGAAATTAGATGTTTTTGCATAGATCCAAGCGTTAAATCATCACTACGATTCTTACGTACTACACCTTGGGCACATGAAAAAGTAGAAAGCTTATATTTGTATGTCTTACGCCAAAAAGCCAAACAGAAAGCGTAACGATTAATACCTACGCTCAAATAATCTTGTATAGCAGTTTGTGTTTTAAGATAAAATGAAACTGCTGAATCCTTCTAGCTATTCCTTGCACGCAGTATTTTCGCCTCAGATTTAATTCGATCCCTATTATGAGCAATCCTTTTTCCCAGCATCATCAAATTGGTGTAGTCACTACATTTTCTGAATTGATTCATCGTCATTTTGAAGGTCAAATGAATGCGCTCTGTTGGCAACGCAGCTTACAAGGCGACTTTAAAGAAATAGTCGAAAAACTCGAACTGATTGAAAATATAACCGAAATTTCTATAGATGATCTGATGAAGTTAACACTTTCATCGCAAGGCCATTTAGCCAGAGAAGTTATTTTAAATGATCTGCAACAATTAACAGAATTTGGTGCATCACCTTCGTTGAACTTGCTCAAATGTTATGAACGAGATGATGAATTCGATTTCATCTCAACCGATGTTTATTCCTTTCATGTCGATCGATCACCTATCGCTACCGATACCTTTTTATGTACATATTATGGTGCTTCCAGTGATATTGTGCCAAATGATCAAGTGACACAAAGAATCTTAATTCCTAAAATACGAGAACAACTTAAAGATTTGTACGATGGCCCTACCTCAGAATTTGATGATTTTTTAGCGGAATATTTTTTTGATTTACATTATCAGCTCAAAGAAAATGCTGTGCCTGTAAATCTAGGCAATGGTCATCTTTGGCGTTTAGCGGTGGATCATCCTACACAGCAAGTTTTGCCTTGTGTACACCGCGCACCTGTAGAAAATGTAGGTGAATATCGGCTTATACTGATTTGCTGATTTTAGCTGTGTTTAAATATTGATAAATCGTAAGTCCATACGATCCATTCTGTCTAATGAATGAACCGTATGGGTTAATGCAATATCGTTTTAATCAAAATTGCTTAGTCTAGATTATTGAGATCGAGCTGTATTAAGCCAGCGGTAAAGCACTGGCAATAGCACCAAGGTCAGCAAGGTGGAAGAAAGAATACCGCCGATCACAACCGTGGCTAAAGGCCGTTGCACTTCCGCACCTGTACCTGTTGCCAAAGCCATTGGTACAAAACCTAAAGAGGCAACACAGGCAGTCATGAGTACTGGGCGTAATCGAAGTACAGCGCCCTGCCATACGGCTTCATGCAATGGATACTTGTCCCCCAGTTCTTTAATGAAGGTCAGCATGACCAGGCCATTCAGCACAGCAACACCTGAGAGTGCAATAAATCCAATCCCTGCAGACATCGAAAGCGGAATATCTCTTAACCAAAGAAACAATACACCGCCCGTTAAGGCAAAGGGTACGCCAGTAAAGACCAGCAGACTTTCTTTCACATTATGAAATACTGCCATTAATAAAATAAAGATGGTCAGTAGTGCTAAAGGAATGACAATTTGCATTCTTGCTTTGGCAGATGCAAGGTTTTCAAATTGACCGCCATATTCAATCCAATAACCGCTTGGTAATGCATATTGTTTCAGCTGAGTCTGCATATCCGCCACAAAAGAACCTAAATCACGGCCTTCAACATTGGCAGTCACTACAATACGGCGTTTACCATTTTCACGGCTGACTTGATTGATCCCATCTACATTAGACACTGTGGCAACATTTGAGAGTACAATACTGCCACCATTTGGCAACTTTAACGGTAGTTGTGAAATCGTGCTTACATTACGGTCTTGATCATTTAAACGAATAACAAAGTCAAAACGGCGATCGCCTTCTAAAATCTCCCCTACACTTTGTCCACCGACACTGGCTGCCACAGTATCCTGTATAGATTTAACGCTTAAACCATATTGCGCAGCCAAAGCCTTATCTATTTCAATATTTAATAAAGGCAAACCTGAGGTTTGTTCAACTTTTACGGCGCTACTCCCCGCAACTTGCTGCATAATTTTGGCAATTTTAGTGGCTTCTGTGTTAAGCACTTGCATATCATCGCCAAATATTTTAACGCCCACATCACTACGCACACCTGAGATCAACTCATTAAAGCGCAGTTCAATAGGTTGGGAAAACTCACTGTTATTACCTGGAATTGTAGCCACATAAGCCACCATACGGCCACGCAGTTCATCCACACTTTCTTTAGGGTTTGGCCATTCATTACGTGGTTTGAGCATAATATAACCATCGGAAATGTTCGGAGGCATTACATCGGTTGCCACTTCTGCTGTACCTGTACGAGCAAATACAGCCTGAATCTCTGGAAATTTTTTCAGCAGCAATTTCTCAGCGTTCTCCTGCATTTTTAATGATTCTTCTAGGCCTGTGCTTGGTGAGCGCATCAACTGAACTGCAAAATCACCCTCACTCAGCTGTGGTGCAAACTCACTGCCAATTTTGGTGCTTAAAAGCCCAGTAATGAGCAGTAAACACAGTGCAAAAGTCATCACTACAGCCTTGTAATGAAAGGCTTTATTTAAAATTTGAAGATACTGCTTTTTCAGCCAATTCATCCAACGGCTTTCTGTTTCTTTAATTTCACCTTTCACCCAAAGCGCTACAGCAGCAGGTACAAATGTAATAGACAGAATGATCGCCGCCACAAGTGCCAATACCACAGTTAATGCCATCGGATGGAACATTTTTGCTTCTACACCACTTAAAGCAAAAATTGGCAAATACACCACTAAAATAATCAACTGACCGAATATCAGCGGACGGCGTGCCTGACGAGCAGCCAAAAAGACTTCTTTAAAGCGTTCATTTTGCGTTAATGGACGTTTCAACGTTTGCTGTGCATGGGCTAAACGTCGTATACAGTTTTCAACAATCACCACTGCGCCATCAACAATAATCCCGAAATCAAGCGCGCCTAAGCTCATTAGGTTCGCGCTGATATTCTTTTGTGCCATACCGGTTAAGGTAAACAGCATGGATAGTGGAATAACGCAGGCAGTAATTAAGGCGGCACGGATATTACCTAAAAAGATAAATAAAATGATGATGACCAGAATTGCGCCTTCAACCAAGTTCTTTTGAACGGTTTTAATGGCTTTCTCTACCAATATGGTACGGTCATACACTGTTTCAATTTTTACCCCTTTGGGTAAGCTGGCTTGAATGTCTTTAATTTTGGCATCTACAGCTTTCGAGACAGTTCGGCTATTTTGCCCCATGGCCATCATGGCAATACCTAAAACGGTTTCTTCGCCGTTATAGGTTGCACCACCTGTGCGCAAATCATGCCCTATCGATACTTGTGCAATATCACCCACCCGAATTGGACTGCCGTTTGGGCTGTCAATCATGGTGTTTTCAATATCTGTAATGGTATTTAAGGTTCCCGGCACTCGAACTGTTAACTGCTGACCATTTTCCTCAATAAATCCTGCACCACGGTTTTCATTATTTTCTGTAAGCGCTTGCTGTAATTGTTCTAATGACAGGTTCAGCTGTTGCATGCGGTTTAAATCAGGTGAAACCACGTAGGTTTTATTAAAACCACCAATACTGTTGACCTCGGCAACACCTTGTACACGCTGTAATTGCGGACGCACAATCCAGTCCTGAATTTCACGCAAATCCATCGCGCTATATGCCGTACCATCTGCTTTTTTTGCATTGGGTTCTGCTTTCAGCACCCATTGATAAATCTCGCCCAAACCTGTCGAAACTGGCGACATCGTCGGAGAAACCTGAGCTGGCAATGACGACCGAACTTCCTGTACCCGCTGATTAATTTGCTGACGTGCCCAGTAAATATCCGTACCGTCTTTAAAGACAATCGTGACTTGTGACAGGCCATAACGGGAAATAGAACGGGTCAACTCCAAATCTGGAATACCTGCCATCGCATTTTCAATCGGATAAGTAATCCGCTGTTCAACTTCTAACGCTGTAAAGCCATTGGCCTGCGTATTAATTTGCACTTGGGTGTTGGTAATATCAGGGACTGCATCAATCGGCAGTTTTTGATAACTATAAATCCCGACGGCAATCCACGTACAAACAAACAGCATCACCCAAATTGCATTTTGAATTGAAAACTGAATAATGCGTTCGAATAGACCTTCTGGCTTTGGTAAATTTGTGTTCGGGTTCTCTGAATTAGTGTTCATGGCCAGCCTCGTCTTTTTCCAGTTCAGATTTCAGTAAAAAACTGCCTTGGGAAATATACTTTTGCCCTGCATCAAGACCCGAAATCACTTCTAGCCATTGCCCATCACTGGATGCTTGTCCAAGTTTTAGCGCTTGCGCTTTTAAATGCACTTGACCTTTTTGTTCAGATTCAACAATAAAAATACTGTCTTTACCCTCTATGCTTTGCACGGCGGACTTTTGCACCCGTAATACATTTTTAGTACCTGAATCTGCCAATAGCACATTGACCATCACATTCGGGCGAAGCTCAGCAGATTGTTGTTTTAATTTGGCGCGTACCACCAAGCGTCCAGTTTGCACATCTGCCTGTGATGTCAGGCTTTGTATCTCTGCGCTATAGAGCTGATCTGAGCCATTAATTTTGAAAGAGACGTTTTGACCCTTTTGTAATTGTGCGGAATATTGATGAGCTAAGTTAAATTCCAGCCACAAATCTTTAAGCTGTTCGATGGTGAATAATTGGTCTGCCAATTGCACATTTTCACCCACCACAATATCTTTTTGACTAATCACGCCAGAAATTGGCGCGCGAATAATAAATCGCCCATTTTGACCGCTATTTGCGCCCAAAGCTTGCAAGCGCGATTGTGCTGACTGTACGCTAATTTGAGCCTGACGATAGGTATTTTCGGCACGCTGAAAGTCCTGTTTGGCAGAAATCCCTTGAGACCATAGCTTTTGCTCACGCTGATAATCTTTGCGAGA
Organism: Acinetobacter sp. YH12097; assembly: GCF_013419225.1. NCBI lineage: Bacteria > Pseudomonadati > Pseudomonadota > Gammaproteobacteria > Moraxellales > Moraxellaceae > Acinetobacter > Acinetobacter sp. YH12097. The sequence goes on from NZ_VPAN01000001.1 coordinate 40,912, forward strand.
CAAATCTAAATTAGCTTCAGCCATACGTAAATTGGCTTGCTGATCAATCAATTCAGGTACTGACAGCACAGCTAGAGTTTGCCCTTTTTGTACAGTTTGACCGAGTGCTACACTGACTTGCTCGACATGACCGCTGAAGTTTGGGGAAATATGTGCCTGCTGATCAGTATTAACGGCCAATTTACCTGGCAATTGAATAATATTTTCGACCAGACCACTTTCCGCAGTCGCCATTTTAATTCCTTGTTCTATCATTTGCTGAGCGGTGAGTTGCAGTTCACCTTCTTCTGCATGTTCTGCTTCAGCATCACTATTATTAGCCTCGTTATGCTCTCCTTCATGCTCAGTTTTATCCGCATCGGATTTATTTGTACTGAACCAAAGAGCAGTACACAGCATCAGCGTTAAGCCAATTAAAACTGCAATCATCAAAGGCTGTGAAATTTTTCCATCTTGTTTAATTTTCATGTGATTAACTGCCTTATTGTGCTGATGCGCTCTTGATGAGAGTGTGGGATGCTTCAATGGCTTTTTTATTCAATTGACTATAAGCATCTGAACGGCTGATTTCTTCATAACTAGTGCCAATACTTAAGGCTTCAGCACTGAGTGCGCTCTGCCAAGCCTGCGCCAAAATTTGCATTTGGCTAAGTCGAAGGTCTTGGAGTTGTTTTGTGGTTTGCTGTACATCTGTAATGGCAAATTTACCTGCCTGAAAACCTTGCAAAGTTCGGTTTTGAACCTTTTCAGCCAAGCCAATCTGACTGCCTGTGGCATCAAACTGCGTACGTAGACCTTTAAGCTGGTGAATGCTGTTGGCGATGTCCAAAACTTGCTGTTTTAACTCGCGCTGTTGCTGATGATTTAATAAAATTTGCTGTTTTTGCGCCATTGGAATGGCATATTGCTGGCGGTTAAAAATATTGAGCGGAATATCCACACCAAGTACCAAGACCGTATCATTGGTATCTGTTGGAGACTTGGTACGTGACATGCCCATATTTAGGGTTGGGTTTGGACGTGCCTGTACTTTTAAATGTTCAATTTGCTGATTTGCCTGCTGAACATTCAAGGCATACAATTTTTGTAGCCAACCTTCCGATAAATTACGCTCAACTAAACTTTGGCTCTGTTCAGGCCAAGGCGTAACGCTGTTATTCAACGCAATTTGCGACGTAGTTTCACCCCATAAATTAGAAAGCTGACGCGCCACAGTTTGCTGTTTTAAAAGCGCCTGTTGGTATAGACGCTGTATTTCCAAAGCTTCAATTTGAGCGCGCTCTACATCCACCAAAGCAATACTGCCTGCCTGATAGCGTTTTTGCGCGCTGTCCAAATTAGATTTACTGAGTTTGAGCTGTGTAGCGTAAATCGATTGCTCATTTTGAGCGATGGCTAGCTGTGACCATGCAAACTTCACAATCAACTGACTTTGCGCATTCCAAATTTGCTGTTGCAACTGTATTTGCTGTGCAGAGGTACTCGCGAGTGCTTGATTGATTTTACGCTGACCGAATACATCCATTGGCTGGCTGATTCCGATACTGAGCTCTTGATCTTGATTTTTACCAAAACCATTTTGTTCAATCGATAGGCTTGGGTTCTGCCAGAGCTTGCTTTGGCGCACATTAAAATCAGAGATTTGCTGTTGTTGTTGCCAAATATCTGTTTGTGCTTGGTAGTTTTGTACTTTGGCAAATGTAGATTCAAAACTGCTGACATTTTCTGCAAAAGTACTTTGTAAGGCCGTCGAAATACCGACAGCTAAACCTAGACGTATAAACGCCGTAAAATATAAAGACATGAATTTTCCCACTTATTTATTAAAAAAAGTGGCGGGAATGTTTTAGGCTACCCCGCCATTAGCGGGGCATAAACAGGAGGAGGTGTTTGCAGTAAGAGATCAGGCGCTTGATAAAGATTCGTCCAAACAAATTTTGGCGAATATTCAAAGGCCTGATGCGCAATAAAAAGAATCGATTGTTGGTTTTGTACAATCAAATGCGTCATAGACGGCAAATGGTCTTGATGATCTTCACCGAGTTGCAGATCACTTGCGGTATTTTTGATTGGCTTGCTATTGGATTCATCAGATGCTTGATGCAACGAATGCTGTGGATTGGTTTCACTGCTGACGCATAAGGTATTTTGATGATGACCAAAATGATAGCTTTGAACAACTTGGGTTTGCTCTTCATGCACACAGAAAGCGGCTGCCACGTTCCAAAGGCTTTGGAACATGAACAATCCGACTAAGACTGTTATCCATGTCGCAGAACGCATATTGTATCAATCAAGAAAATTTTAACGATTATAAAGCTTGGAGTCGGTCGAAGGTCAAGTGAATCTTTGAATTTGTCTTAAAAATGGATTGCCATAGAGATATAACGTAACGCATTCGCTTTAATCCCCTGACACGGCACATTCTAAAGACAATCCATTGGTTCATGATTACGATTTTTATCAGCGAAACTTTTTTAATTTAGTTCTGAATCATTCTTCAACTTAGCTTTTCTTGTCACAACTAAGCCGCAGAGCACCACCAATGTCGTAACACCTAAAGATAATGAAGTTTCATAACTGTAGGCTGGAGATAAAAACATATAGATCAGCACACTTAAAATCACAATAATGACAGCCCATGTCAGCCATGGAAATAGCCACATTTTAAACGCAACCTCAGTTCCATTTTTTTCGATTTGTGTTCTCAATTTAAGCTGTGAAAATGCAATCACTAAATAAACCAATAAGGCAATTGAACCTGTTGTAGACAGTAAAAATCCAAATACTTGGCCTGGAAATAAATAATTGACTGCACAGCAAATTAAGCCCACTACAGACGATGCCAATACTGCAATTGCAGGCACACCAGAGGCATTAATGGATGTGACCCATTGAGGTGCTTCTTTGCGTGTCCCCAATGAAAATAGCATCCTTGATGAACTATAAAGTGCAGCATTCATACAACTTGCAACCGCAATAAAGACCACACTATCAATAATTAATTTTGATTGTGGAACATTTAAACTGACCAAGACATATTGGAAGGTGCCTAATTGTTGTAATTGCGGTGAACGCCAATCTACCAATGCAACCGTTATAAAAATTGAAACCACAAAAAATAAGATGACCCGATACAACACTAAATTGGTTGCGCGTTTAATTTTTTGCTCAGGATCTTTTGATTCTGCTGCAGCGATCGATAAAATTTCTACACCAAAGAATGAGAATGCTGAAATCAATATTGCTGAAAGCACGCCACCCAGACCATTTGGCATAAATCCATCATTTTTAAACAGATTTTCTACACCACTTACATTAGGTGCTAAGGGCCAAAACCCCAATATGGCGGTGAGTCCAATGGCGATAAAAATTACAATAGCCAAGACTTTTATCAGAGAAAACCAAAATTCAAACTCACCAAAACTCCGAGTACTAAAAAAGTTGGCTAAACTGAGAAGCACAATAAAGAATGTCGCAAATACAGCACTGGATATTGATGGAAACCATGCATGCAGAATTTCTGCACCAGCGATTGCTTCAATTGGAATAACTAAAACCCAAAACCACCAATATAACCATCCGATGGTAAAGCCCGCCCAAGGCCCAATGGCTTTTCTTGCATAGGTTGAAAATGAGCCGGTGTCAGGTTGAGCTACAGCCATTTCTCCCAACATTCGCATGATTAAAAAAACCAAAATACTGGTAGTAATATAAGCAAGAACGGCGGCAGGCCCTGCTTTTGCAATCGCAGCAGATGATCCAACAAACAGTCCAGCACCAATTACACCACCAATACTGATCATTGTAATATGCCGATTAGATAGCCCTGCACCCAGTTTTGCAGTTGAATTATGTGTGGCTAAGCTATCATCATGCATCGATTAGATTCCCTGTCTGCACGGTCAGTCGTACAAATCATTATTTCCAAGATCATTAGGAATAAAAAAGGGAAAACGCTGTGTTCTCCCTTGTTTTGTAACAATTTAATCTAGAAAATGAGTTTTTCATAGTTCTAATCAAAACTTTAAGATGCAGCTTAATACCATTTTTTCATCTAATTCACTGTTATTACTTATATAATTTTATATTTATTTAAAAACTTATTTGACCATTTTCTAGATACAAAATATGGGCTTTTAAATAATCTAACTCATCGCCATGATGCGTAACATATATCATCGGCAGCGCCAACTGTTCTTTCACCGTGTTTAAAAATGGCAATATTTGATCTTTCAGCCTGCGGTCCAGTCCTGTCAGCGGTTCATCTAACAGCAGCAGATCAGGCTGTGACAGCAATGCGCGTCCTATGGAAACGCGCTGCGCCTCTCCGCCAGAAAGTTCATTCGCCCGCCGTTTGAGTAGTGGCTGCAACTCAAGCAGATTAGTCACTTGCTCAAATTTAAATTTCGTATTTTGCTGAGCGCCTAGGTTCTCCGCATATTGTAAATTTTGCTGCACATTCATATGCGGGAAAAGCCATGCTTTTTGGAAAATCAGCGCAATACGGCGTTTATGCATTGGCAAGTTAATCTTTTGCGCCGTATCGAACACTTCACGCGTATTCAGCGATATATAACCTTGCTGTGGCTGCAGCAAACCAACCAAATTTTTCAGCAGTGTAGATTTTCCGCTACCTGATGGCCCCATAATGCCCAGCAGCTGATCCTGCATCTGCAGCCGAGCCTGCAACTTAAAATCTGCATATTGAAACTGAAAATCACACTGAAGCATGGCCGGCTCCGAGTTTTCGCTGATAGCGCTGTAAAATATAATAATTGGCAATCAATGCACCAAAAGCCGCCAGCAATGAAAGGATCACTAAACGCATTGCAGATTCTTCGCCATTGGGCTGCTGTATCAGCGAATAAATAGCGATAGGAATGGTTCGGGTTTCATCTGGAATATTGCCAACAAAGGTAATGGTTGCGCCAAACTCACCTAGACTTCGGCTAAATCCTAAAATACTGCCAATTAAAATCCCCGGTAAAGCCAGCGGCAGGCTAATTGATGCAAATACCCGTAACGGATGCGCGCCTAGTGAGCCTGCAACCTGCTCCAGCTGCTGATTAATCATTTGAAAAGACAAACGGATCGGCTGCACAATCAGCGGAAATGACACAATCATGGATGCTAAAACGGCGCCTTTCCAATTAAAAGCCAGTTGAATGCCCCATTCATTGAGCAGCTTGCCGATCCAGCCATTTGAACCAAAGAGCACCAATAGTAGATAACCCAAAACCACCGGCGGCAGCACCATCGGCATTTGTAATAGCGCTTCGACTAAAAATTTCAAATGAAACTCATAGCGCGCCAGCACCCAAGCCAGCCCAATAGCAAATGGCAAGCAAAATACAGTGGCGCAAACGGCAACCTTAGCCGACAGATACAATGCGCTCCACTCTTCTAGGCTCAGCATGCTTTAGCCTTTCACACCAAAGCCATAATGCTTAAAAAGCATTTTGCTTTGCGCATGGTCTTTAAGATAACGGTAAAACTTCACGGCCTCAGGTTTAGCTGCGCCTTGATGTGTTAAAGCCAATGGATAAATGATCGATTGATGAGTATGATTTGGAAAAATCCCGGCTATTTTAACTTTAGAACTGATCAGCGCATCGGTACGATAAACAATCCCCGCTTGGCACTCACCTCGTTCGACAAAAGCCAAAGCCGATCGTACATCATCTGTCCCGACAATCCTTCCATTCAAACTTGATAGCCAGCCCAACTTGGTTAGGCTTTGTTTGGCATATTTTCCAGCAGGTACAGACTCCATTTGCCCTGTACATAAGTGACCTTTGAATGCCTTGGCAAAACTAAACTGCGGCACGGCTTTAAATTGCATATTCACCGCTTTAGGCGTAATCAGCACCAAATCATTGCTTAGCATGTTGAATACTTGCTTTGCAGGTATTTTCTGTTTTTGCACCAAATAATTCATCCAGTCCACATCTGCTGAAAAATACAAATCACTTGGCGCACCGGCTTCAATCTGTTTGGCTAAAGCAGATGACGCGCCAAATACCGGTACAATTTTGATGTCTGGATTCTGTGCCTGATATTGCTTTGCAATATCGCTGATAGCATTGCTTAAACTGGCTGCAGCATAAATTTTGACTATTTCCGCCTGAGATGCGCCAGCAATGAAGCTCAGTCCTACTGCTAAGATGTATTTGAAATGCATAGCAAACTCCTAATGCTGAATAAATACGCCTTGAAGAATTTGTCCTGCTTGCACAGACTGCCCTGCAGGAATCCGAACAATGCAATTGGCTTGCATTAAATTGCTCAACATATGCGACTGCTGTTTAGACAGGCTGGTTAGTTGAAGCTTGCCTTGCTTATCAAAGTGCGCCGACATTCTTAAAAACCGCTCACGTGCATCTGCTTTTAGGTCATGTGTCATGACTGCGCTGAACCAGTCCAGCGCAGGTGTTTGACCTTGTAGGGCTTTCAATAATCTATCTGTATAAATTTGCATGCCGACATAGACTGCAGCGGGGTTGCCCGGCAGTCCGAGTAAATAACAGGAACTGCTGTCAGGACGTCGATATTGTGCAAACAACATCGGTTTGCCGGGTTTTTGTTTCACTTTCCAGAAAATTTGCTGAAAACCGATGTCCAAGGCTGCCGGCCGAACAAAATCATAATCACCGACAGATACGCCGCCAGTCGTTAAAATTAAATCAAAGCTGTCTTTTAAACGGTTGAATAAATCTAAAACCGCCTGTTTTTCATCTGCAATATGAATCACTTCAACTTGGACGTGCTGCGACTGAAACCATACTAAAATCAGCGGCGCATTGGCATCAAATATTTTACCTGCACGATAATCTTCTATATTTTGTGCAACTTCATCACCTGTAATGACCACCGCAACTTTAGGGTAAGCGTAGACCTCACAATGAGAAATACCTGCCATGCTCAGTGCTGCAATTGCCCCAACCGTTAGCTTTTGACCACGGACAGCCAAACATTGTCCGACTGAGAATTCCTCACCTGCATCACGAATATCCGCATGCTTATTTAAAACTGAAGTCAATTCAATTTGCTGTGCATCCGCTTTCACAATTTCTTGCCGCGCTACTGTAGTCGTGCCTTCAGGAATCGGCGCGCCAGTAAATATACGGACAGCTTGGCCTGCTTTTAAAATAGTTTCAGCCGTTTGCCCTGCGCGGATTTCTCCAATGAGCTCAAATTGCGTACCTGCTTTAATTTCACCCGCCGCGCAAATGGCATAGCCGTCTACAGCGCTTTGAGCAAATAAGGGCAGCTGAATTTGTGAATGCACATCTGCCGCCAAATAACGGCCTAAAGCGTGTTGAAGTTCCAAAGTTTCATGTGCCAAACTTTGCGTATGTGTCTGAATCAGCGCAAGAGCCTCGTCAACTGAAATCAGTCCAGCCTCAGCACCGCAGCCTGTATGCAATACAGCTTGGTTCATTGATAGCCTCCTACATGCGGAATATTCTTCTGCACATCAAATAGATGTACCAAGGCAGGTAAAATGGCAATAAGTGATTCTTTTGCGCCTTGTCTGCTGCCCGGCAATGTAATGACAAGGCTGTTATCTATATAGCCCGCAACACCACGGCTAAGCGCAGCATAAGGCGTGCGTTTTTGACCAAAACTGCGTGAAGCCTCCATCAAACCCGGAATTTCACGTTTTAACAGCGGCTGTATCGTTTCTACAGTTAAATCTTTTGGCCCTAAACCCGTACCGCCAACCGTCAATATCAGCGGGTATTGATTTTTCTGTTGCTCAATCAAGGTAAGAAGCTGTTCAGGACTGTCTGGTATCACTTGATAGCTGATGTTGCTGAAGTTTGCTTCTTCTAAAATTTCGAGGACATTTTGCCCCGCAGTATCTGGTTTTTTACCGACAGCAACTGTATCTGAAAGCACAATAATCGACGCCGATAAGCTTTCTTTCAATACACGGGTAAAATGTGATTTACCACCTTTTTTCTTTTGCAGTTTTACCTGATCTAGGCACAAATCCTCTGGTTCACAGTGCGGTTTAAGCATGTCATACAGCGTTAAACCCGCAAGGCTGACAGCAGTTAAAGCTTCCATTTCCACACCCGTTGGGCCAATGGTTTCAACCACTGCGCTAATTTCAACATGCGCCTCAAACAATTCATATTCAACATCTGCACGGTAGATTGGCAGCGGATGACAGAGCGGAATGAGTTCATCTGTACGTTTTGCGCCTAATATGCCTGCAATACGTGCGGTTTTCAGCGCGTCGCCTTTTTCAGTATTGCCATTACGCAGCAGTTCAATGCAATGTGGCGGCGCATGCAGTATTCCAGTTGCAATGGCTGTACGGTAACTTTCCGCTTTCATGCCCACATTTTTCATTGCTTTGTCCTTATCTTATTCATTTGCATTTGCAGTATTAAATTTGGGGTTTTATAGATGCCATTGGTAAATATTGGCGTTCAAATGCATGGTCTGATGGCTGTTTTGATGTGCATGTTCACATGATTCGCCATGAATATGAGCATGCTGCGCTGCATGATCCTTACGAATACAGCAACCCTCTACATATTGGCTGCTGCCGTCCATATAAAACTCTTCTTTCCACACCGGCACTTCATGCTTCACCCGCTCTACGGCCTCTTCACAGGCCGCAAAAGCCTCACGTCGGTGCGGCGCATAGGCCATGGCGATAATGGCAGTATCACCGACCTGCAGCGCACCAATACGGTGTACAACCCGTACATATGACACGCCGTATTTGGCTTGAATTTCCTGCTCAATTTGCCGGATCATTTTTTCAGCCACAGGCGCATAAGCGGTATATTTCAAAGCTTTTACCGCTTTGCCTTCATGGTGATTACGCACCGCGCCTATAAATACGCCGATACCGCCGCATTCAGGAAATGCCATAATGCTGTCAAAATCGGCTTGGCTGAATACCGTATCTTGTATGCGTGAAATATGCTTAAGCTCCATATTTAGCCTCCCGCTACAGGTGACAGCAGCACAACGGTGCTGTCCTGCACCAATGCGGTTTGTCTTGGTACAATATCTTCCCCAATGGCACAGGCGCAGCGTTCAAGCATGCTGAACGACTCCGGAAATTGATCTGTAACTTGCTGCAAAACCTCTGCAATCGACTGCTGTGCGAAGCAAGTCAGACTCAAATTCTCTGGCAGCAGGCGTTCAATAGCGCCAAAAGATTCTATTTTGATGGTGATCTGACTCATCATTAGCCTCCAATCATATGCATGCTGATTTTTCTAGATGGACTGGATTGAGCTGTTATGGCATGAAAGCCTTGCTCCTTCTGCCAAATATAACTGCCTAATTTTTGCTGCAAAGCCATTGCATCGAGCGGCATTAACTCTGTTGTTTTACTGCTTTTCAGCTGCTGAATTTCATGACTGAGATTTAAACCTTTTCGGGCAAACAGGCAGTTAAAAAACTCGCCTTGCGCATTCAGTCTTAGACGGTCGCAGCTGCCGCAAAAAGAATTGCTGATGGTTGAAATAATACCTATAGGCAAGCCGTTGATTAAGTAAGATCTGGCTGGTGACGCACCTTGACCGTGCAATGTTTGCACGTCAAAAACAGTCTTGAGTTTATCCAGTATGTCTTGTTCGGTAACGACCGCAGCTTTAGACCAGTTTTGATCACCATCCAGCGGCATAAACTCGATAAACCGCAGTTCGAAACCTTGTTGCAGCGCCCATTTTGTTAATGCAATGATTTGCTGTTCATTTAGACCTTTCATTAACACGGTATTGATTTTTATTTCAAAGCCCGCTTGCTGAGCCGCTTCAATACCTTTTAATACAGGCTGTAATTGTTTTTGTGTCAGCTGGAAAAATTGCGCTTCATCCAAACTGTCCAAGCTGATATTTATGCCATCTAGGCCAGCTTGTTTTAGGGCTTGTGCATATTGCTTCAGATAATGTCCATTGGTGGTCATGGAAATACGTTTAAGGCCTAGCTTTCTCAGCTGCTGCAGCTGTTCAATAAAATGCACAACGCCTTGACGCATAAGAGGTTCACCGCCGGTGATCCGGATTTGATCAATCCCGCGCAGCACCATAAACTCACAAAAATTGTAAAGTGATTCAAAACTAAGAAGATTATGTTTTTTCATCCATTCAGGATGTTCAGGCATACAATAGACACATTTAAAATTACAGCGGTCTGTCACTGAAATGCGCAATTTGCGTTTTTCACGGCCAAACTGATCCTTAAAAATGGTCGCTGGCTGTAATTGTGTCATGCTGTTCATGTTTATCTTCCATGGTGCTGTCATTTGCCCTGTCTTAGCTCAGTACAAATTTTGCGCCTTCTTTTCTTGCAGTAAAAATTGCAATAAGTGTTCCAACTTTGCGCTTTTTTAAATATTTATTTCAGAGGATTTGGTTTATTTTTTTGACATACAAAATCAACAACTTACAAACAACCAATAGCAATTAAAAGTATAAATTGCCGTTAAGCCCATTATCAAAGGTATAAAAGCAGTCTGTTTTATCGCTATATATCATGCTCAAAAGCTTCATATTGGCTGTAAATTTTCTCTCTGGGTTCAAAAACAGCACATTAGGCTCATCATTTAAAATGAAAGCTCCGCAAAAGGTACAGCTTTCAGAGAAAATTCAGCTGACGGTGCTGCTGCAGCTCATCTAAAGAGTTAATACTGTGAAAAAAGAGTGCATTATTTTGAAAACGTGCAACCTGCATGTGCATTTGACTGAAACACCCCTTCAAACTGCGCTGTTTTTGATCAAGATGGGCTTGCAGCTTTGTGAGACTGCTTCGTTTCAGCAAACAAAATGGATACAGCGCTTTGCCATTAATTTCCACAACTGCCACTTCACACAATGGATCCCGCTGCATGGCCTGATGCAGTCTCGAAAGCACTTTCTTCGGGATATAGGTCACATCGCACGGGACAAACAAAACATAATCCGACTGTACATGTGACCACGCGCTTTTCATGCCCATCAACGGCCCTAAAAACCCCGCTTCATCATCTTTATACAGCTTTATTGAAGGAATCATGCATTCATAGATTGAATGGTCACGATGGCTGTTAATCCAGACATTTGCAGCCCGTGATTTTAAACACTGATGAATCTTAATAAGCTGAATTTCATCATCAAATTTTTGTAAAACTTTATTTATACCGTTCATTCTGCGGGCTTGACCGCCCGCCAAAATGACCAAGTCTGTTTCTGGATAGCCTACTGATTTGGTGATTTTCTTCATCATTCTGCGTACTCCGTCTGACAGGCTTTAATTAAGCCTCGAATTTCTGATAAGCACGAACCGCAATTGCCGCCAGCCTTTAAACATGCAGTAACTTGTTTTTCATGGCTAATATTCTTTTCTTTAATGGTTTCGATAATGGTATTTTTACCGACTTTAAAGCAGCTGCACACCAGCGGACCTGCACTGTTGGTCATGTTCATCGGCTGACCTGCAAGCAGCGCTTTGCGGTGCATTGCGCTTAGTCGTTCACGCTTAAACATGCCAGCAATCCAATCACGGTCTGGCAGCATAGAGCGTTGCGCAATATATAGACTGGCAATTAAATGCCCATCTTGCAGCACCACGGTATGACTCAAATCGGCAGTTTGATCTTCCAAATTCAGCCATTCAAAGCTTTCATCGGTAAATGGCAGTAATGTTTTCAGCTGCTGAACCGTGTTTCTAAATTTTTTACGATCTGCCAACTCAAAACGTGTCGCTTTCGCTGTTTTAATTTTGGTCCACCACACCGTGTTTTGAATGGTGTTTTGCACCATTTGCTCAAAGCCGTCACGTACATACAGTACACCTTGCCACTGTGTATAAAACGGCTGTACAAATACAGGTGTATGTTTAAATTCAGGCTCACCAGATAGTGCATCGACCACAGGATTCACCACTTTGCCAATACGCGCATCCGATGCGACTTGGTCATTCCAATGAATTGGCGCAAAGATTTGACCGCGTCGAATTTTACTGCTGACCTGTGCACGTAAAATACATAAGCCCCAGTTAGATTTCACCTCAACCAGTTCACCATCTTTAACACCAAACTTCAGTGCATCTTGCGGGTGTATTTCACAAAATGGTTCGGCGATATGTGTACTCAAATTTGCAGATAAACCCGTACGGCTCATGGTGTGCCATTGATCACGGATACGGCCAGTATTTAAAACCAGCGGATATTCGCCGCAAATCTTGTTCAAAGGGTCAATAGCGGTTGTTGCGACAAACTTAGCTTTGGTATCGGCATGGCTGAATTGGCCTGCTGCAAACAAACGGCCGACTGCATCAGCGCTCTGATCTAACTGCCAAACTGGCCATTGCACGGGCTTTAATTCAGCATAATCTTGTGCAGATAACTTACTTAAACCCTGCAAGTTAAAGTAGCGAAAAGACTCAGTTGTATCACGTTGATCTAAAGGCGCATTTTGATAAGCAGATAATTTTGCATGTTCAATAAATATGTCATAGCTGCTGCTGTAGTCAAAACCGCTATAACCCATCTTTTTCGCAACTTGTGCAATAGACCACCAGTCTGCTCTGGCTTCACCCGGCGCATCTAAAAATGCAGTTTGACGTGAAATACGGCGTTCAGAATTGGTAACGGTTCCGTCTTTTTCACCCCAGCCCAATGCAGGTAAAAGCACATCTGCATATATTGCTGTGTCTGTGTCTTTGCAAATATCCGACACCACTACAAACTCGCATTGCTCTAAGGCACGTTTGACTTGATCTGCATCTGGCAAGCTCACAACAGGATTTGTCGCCATAATCCAAATGACTTTGATTTTCCCGCTTTCTACAGCCTGAAACAGATCAACTGCTTTTAATCCCGCTTTATTGGCAATAAATGGACTTTGCCAAAACTCTTGTACTAATGCCTGATGCGCCGTGTTATCGACATCTAAGTGCACAGCCAGCATATTGGCTAAGCCGCCAACCTCGCGGCCGCCCATCGCATTGGGCTGACCTGTCATAGAAAATGGCGCTGCACCTAATTTTCCGATTTTGCCTGTAAGTAAATGGCAATTAATAATACTGTTGGCTTTGTCTACACCGCGCGAAGACTGATTAACCCCCATCGAAAATAGCGACATAACTTTGTCAGTTTGCGCAAATTTTTCAAAAAATAGCTGTAATTTTTCTAAAGAAATACCTGTACGTTCAGCAACTGCTGTCATAGAAGTTTCTGTTTCACTTTGCTCCAGCGCTTGCATCAAACCTTGAGTATGTTTGGCGATAAAATCTACATCACTATGATTATTTTGTACTAGATACTGCAGCAAACCGTTGAACAGTGCGACATCTTGCCCCGGTAAAATCGGCAAATGCAAATCTGCAGCCTCACAGGTACTGGTAAAGCGCGGATCAATGACCACCACGAACAAATCACGTTCTTCTTTGGCTTTCATAATGCGCTGATACAGCACGGGATGGCACCATGCTGTATTGGATCCGACCAGCACCACCATATCTGTATGCTCAAAGTCTTCATAGCTTGCTGGTACAAGGTCTTCACCAAATGCACGCTTATGTGCCGCCACAGCCGATGACATGCAAAGCCGTGAATTGGTGTCAATATTTGCCGTACCTAAATAGCCTTTGACAAATTTGTTAACGGCATAGTAATCCTCCGTCAGCAGTTGGCCAGACACATAAAAAGCGATGCTTTCACGTCCGTAAAGATCTATACATTGCTGAAATTTTTCGGCAATCAGAGCTGTTGCTGTGTTCCAGTCTGTAGCCTGACGAGTATTAAATGGTGATGTTTGACGCCCAAGCATTGGCTGTAAAACACGTGTTTCTAATCCAATCGTATCGGCTAAGTTACTGCCTTTAATGCACAGCTTGCCATAGTTTGATGGATGGTTCGTATCGCCAGTCACACTGACTTTTTGCCCTAAAGCAGTCTGTTCAACTGTTGCGCTCACGCCGCAGCCGACACCACAATATGGACAGGTGGTTTGCGTTGTTTTAATTTTATTTTCTGTGGAGCTATGCAGTTCCACTATTGGGATGCTATTCACTTCTGCCGGCTCCTTTTTCCAAACTCAATTAATTGAGTGTTACGACCAATTTCAAAAGATGACTAAATTATTTAAATTTAAGTTAAAACTAACTATCGTGTGGTGGCATGGATGCCACCGTTGGGCGGGGTATAGGATGTACCCTTCGCCCAACAAAGGATTTTTGTCACTTTTGATCCTTCAAAAGTGAGGCAACACCTACGCAAATACAAATTTCTTAAAAATGAAATTGCGCGGTCGTGACTATATTCTTTGATTAATAATGAATCACCCTGCTTTCTTTAATGCAAAATCCTTACCAAACAGCAATTTGTTTCGGATGCTTGAAATTGGAGTTTGATCTGAAATCAATTCTGCATACCATGCACCGTCTTCAGTATCGCCAAACAGCACAGCGCCAATCACTCTATCTTTTTGAATAATAATACGTTTATAGATTTGACGCTTTTCATCATTCAAAATAATGTCTTCAAAATCATCCAACGGTTCAAAGTTGCCTGTAGAAAAAACATCACAGCCGCTGACTTTTAACTGCGTCGGAACCGTAGGCGCTTTGAAGGTTAAGCTGCCATGTTCGGCCAAATGCGATGCACAAATGAATGCCTGTCCCCAAAGCGGTTCAACTAAACCGAAAGTTTGGCTTCGGTGTTCAATACATTCACCCACCGCATAAATACTCGGATCAAAAGTTTGCATGGTGTCATTCACCATGACACCGCGGCCGCAGCGCAGTCCTGCACTTTGCGCAAGCTCAATATTCGGACGAATACCCACCGCAAAAACCACAAGATCTGCATCTAAAACAGTACCGTCCTGCAAACGCAGCTGCTTCACATGACCATCTTTACCCATCAACTCTTGGGTATTTGCTGCAGTCATGATTTTTATACCTTTTTGTTCAATAGCATGATTGAGCATTAAGCTGGCTTTTTCATCCAGCTGGCGGTCCATAATGCGGTCCATCAAATGCAGCACTGTGACATTCATGCCACGCTGTTTCAGGCCATACGCAGCCTCTAGGCCAAGTAAACCGCCGCCAATCACCACCGCATTTTGCTTAGATTTACAGTAATCCAGCATGCGGTTTACATCATAAATATCACGGAAGCTGAGAACACCTTTTAAGTCAGTTCCCGGTATAGGCGGAATAAACGGCTTAGAACCTGTCGCTAAAATCAGACGGTCATAATCGATGACCAAGCCTTTTTCTGTGTATACCTGCTTGCGCGGACGGTCTATGCGTACCGCCGCATCACCTGCTACAAAACGGATATTTTTGTCTTTATACCAAGCATGTGAATGCAGCATGATATCTTCAATGGTTTTATCACCTGAAAGCACAGGTGAAAGCATAATTCGGTTGTAATTACCCCAAGGTTCTTCACCAATGACCGTAATTTCATAACGCTCTGGCGCCATATCCAGCAGATCTTCTAAGCAACGCATACCTGCTAAGCCATTGCCGACCAAAACAAGTTTCATCAACTCAGACGAAGGCGCGTTATTGGTAATATAGGTTTTTTGAGCAGTTGGACTAATCAGCACACGGCCATTTTCAATTTTGCTTGGAAAAACCAAGAGTTTTTGGTCTTTATCTTCTAAGCAGCGTCCAGTAGCAAGGCTGAAATGCTGTTTATAAATGGGTGATGCCACAACACGCTCACCCTGCAAGTCACCAATAATACCGCGGGACATAACATAGGCTTGGCTAAATGGGTCCTGATTGCTCAGCGCATAAACCCGCTTTTCTTCACCGACACGGAATATCGCAATTTGCTGATTTTCAATCAGTGCGCCCACACCTGTATTTGGCGTAATATCATCTAATGCACAAACATCAAACCAGTCTAAATCATTCATTTCTTTTAAAATTGTCATATTCTTGATCCTTTTTAAACTTCTTTTAGATCACTATCTTTTCATTTTCGCCTTAGCGAGAAACCGAATAAGGATGTAAATCAAATAAAAGAAGTTTTAAATTCGTTATTCTCTTAAGCTTCAACCACTGGAATGCGTGTCGTATCGCGTTCAGCTTCTGTTTTGGGTCTGATTTGACCGCGAACGGATGCAAACTGAATATGCGGATCATTTTGCTGTTCTGCTTTTGCATTCACGAAAGTCACAAAGCGTTTACGTACTTCAGGATCTTCTACAGCAGTACGCCATTCATCTTGATATGTACCCACAACATGGCTCATACGGCGTTCAAGTTCAGCCGCTACGCCAAGCGAATCATTCACAACGACATCTTTCAGGTAATCTAAACCGCCTTCCATGTTGTCGCGCCATACAGAAGTACGCTGCAAACGGTCTGCTGTTTGAATGTAGAACATAAAGAAACGGTCAATGTATTTGATCAATGTTTGCGTATCTAAGTCTGATGCCAAAAGCTCTGCGTGACGCGGCTTCATACCGCCGTTACCGCATACATAAAGGTTCCAGCCTTTTTCTGTCGCAATCACGCCAACATCTTTACTTTGCGCCTCAGCACATTCACGGGTACAGCCCGACACAGCCATTTTCAGTTTGTGCGGTGAGCGAAGGCCTTTGTAGCGGTTCTCTAAATAAATCGCCAAGCCGACTGAATCGTCCACGCCATAACGGCACCAAGTACTGCCGACACAAGATTTCACCGTACGCAGTGATTTGCCGTAGGCATGGCCAGACTCAAAACCAGCAGCAATCAATTTTTCCCAGATTTCAGGCAGTTGATGCACTTGTGCACCAAACATATCGACACGCTGACCGCCTGTAAGTTTGGTATATAGACCATATTCTTTAGCAATTTGACCCACGGCAATTAATCCGTCCGGAGTAACTTCACCGCCAGCCATACGCGGTACTACTGAATATGAACCATCTTTTTGGATATTGCCGAGGTAGTAGTCATTACTGTCTTGCAGGCCCGCATGGCTTGGTTTAAGTACAAAGTCATTCCAGCATGACGCTAGGATATTGGCTGCCGTCGGTTTACAGATGTCACAGCCTAAACCATGGCCATGCTGTTGAATCAGGTCATCAAAGGTTTTGATTTCGTTCACACGTACCAAGTGATAGAGCTCTTGGCGTGAATAAGCAAAGTGTTCACATAAATGGTTATTTACAGTTACACCTTGACGCTGAAGCTCCGATTTAAGTACTTGAGTGACTAATGGTGCACAGCCGCCGCAAGCTGTTGCAGCTTTGGTGCATTTTTTCAATGCGCCTAAAGAAGTCGATCCGTCAGCAATGGCTGAACAAATGTCTGCTTTAGAGACGTTGTTACATGAACAAATCGTTGCGCTGTCTGGCAACAGATCGACACCGCTTCCGCCCGATTTACCTGCAGATTGTGCATAGCCAGGCATGATTAGGCTTTCTGGGCTTTCTGGAACTTCTAAGCCATTCAGCATCATTTGCAGCAGGTCATTGTATTCTTTAGCACAGCCCACCAATACTGCACCTAGCAGCTTAGTTTTCTCTGCATTCACGACAATTTTTTTATAAACCTGAGCTGCTTCATCTGCATAGAAATAGCTTAAAGAATTTGGTGTCATTGCATGCGCATCGCCTACAGATGCAACATCAACTCCCATCAGTTTCAGCTTGGTGCTCATATCTGCACCAGCGAAAAGCGTGCAGTTTTGTTCCATCACATGCTTTGCTGCAATACGCGCCATGTCATAGCCCGGCGCAACCAGGCCATAAATTTTATTTTGCCAAAGCGCACATTCACCAATGGCATAAATGTCAGGGTTTGAAGTTTGGCAATAGTCATTAATCGCAATTCCGCCACGCTCACCAATGGCTAAACCGCTTTGGCGCGCTAATTCATCGCGTGGGCGGATACCTGCAGAGAATAAGATGATGTCGGTTTCCAGTTCAGAACCATCACCAAACTTCATTACATGCTTCGTATTTGCACCGTCTTCAATGCAAGATGTTGCTTTTTGCGTATGGACTTTAACACCTAGATTTTCAATTTTTGAGCGTAAAACTTTACCGCCTAGATCATCAATCTGAACTGCCATTAAGCGTGGTGCAAATTCAACAACATGGGTTTCTAAGTTTAAATCACGCAGCGCTTTTGCTGCTTCTAAACCCAATAAGCCACCGCCGATCACCACGCCCGTTTTAGCATTTAGGCTTGCGGCACGGATGGCATCCAAGTCTTCAATGGTACGGTACACAAAGCAGTTTTCACGTTCATTGCCTGGAATAGGCGGCACAAATGCATATGAACCTGTTGCGAGCACCAGCTTGTCAAAAGAAAGAATATCGCCGTGATTGGTTGTGACCGTTTTATTGCGCTGATCAATTTCAACCGCTTTGGTGCTAAGGCGCAAATCAATACCGTAAGCATCTGCAAAGTCGCTGCGGCATAGGGTTAAATCTTTAGCCGATTTACCGCTGAAATATTCAGTTAAATGCACACGGTCATAGGCTAAACGCGGCTCTTCAGCTAAAATGGTTAATTCAACATTATCACCTGCGTGTTCCAGTACAGATTCGATAAACTTGTGGCCAACCATGCCATGTCCAATCATGATGATTTTCATATTCTTTCTCCGCAATATTTTTTTATTTGCCCCTAAATCGCGATGTTTAGAGGCAACTTTTCAGTATTAGTTTTGAGCTTCAGCTAAATTTCGTTCATTTACAGCTTGTTCAAATAGGCGCTGTTCTTTTTCTTTATGCTCTACAGAGAAGCGGATCATCAGTACACAGCTTGCAGCGATAACCACTAGACCGCCCAACACCATAAGCGTGGTTTGAATATCCAGCATGCCTTTAAGCAAGAAGCCTGCAGCCACTGCACCTACGTTACCGCCTGCACCGATAATGCCTGCAACACCGCCTAAAGCATCACGGTCAATGAATGGCACCAACGCATAGGTAGCACCGCAAGCCATATGTGTGAAGAGCGCAAAGACTGTCATTGCAAGGATTGCAAGCACTGCAGTATTCATTTGTGAGAAGACAATCAGGAATAAGCCTTCTAGCAGAATCATGGCAAATAACACTTTGGTACGGCCATCTAAGCCTTTTTTAGTCGCTACTTTGTCCGAAACAATGCCGCCTAGCGCACGAGCAAACAATGCAAGCAAACCAAAGATACCTGCTGCCATACCCGCCTCTTTTAATCCAAAGCTGAAATGGTCGACGTAGTACATTGCTACAATGTTGTGAATAAAGATTTCAATACCGAAACAAGCTGCGTAAGCGCCAAATAGAATCCATACACGGTAATTGCGTGCTGCATGCATTAGAATTGCCAAGCCGCCTTTTTTGTCACTGCCAACACTGATGCCTTGTTCGCGAAGTTCTTTAAAGTTGCCTTGCGGACAGTCTTGTGTGAACTTCCAGTAAAGCGCACCAACAATCAGCATCATCACACCGGGTACAATCAGCGCAATACGCCAGCCCATCGCTTGCTCTACACCAAACATAACGAGTGCGCCAAGCAGTAAAGGCATAAGGGCTTGAGTTGCACCGCCGCCTGCATTGCCCCAGCCTGCTGTTGCAGCATTGGCTGTACCCACAACATTAGGCGCAAACATAATGCTTGTATGGTATTGAGTGATGACGAAGCTTGCGCCAATCGCGCCGATCAGCAAGCGGAAGAAAAGAAAGGATTCATAGCTGTTCGCAGAAGCGACACCAAAGACTGGAATACTGCCGATGATTAATAAAGCTGTATAGGTTTTACGCGGACCATATTTATCACATAAAGGACCAACGATCAGACGGACTAAAATCGTGATCGCAACAGCGGCAATATTAATATTGGCAATTTGATCTTTCGTGAGGTGAAATTCGCCAGCAATCACTGGCATCAACGGTGCACAGGCAAACCATGCAAAGAAGCAAACAAAGAATGCGAGCCAACTCATGTGGAAGGCCCGCATTGCTGCTGAAGAAAAATTAAATAGACTTATTTTTGTGGCTTTTTTGGCATTTAAATTTGAAGACATAACCTTCTCCTGACTGAACTGAACGCATGAATTACTCGGTTATGTCGCTAACACATAACAGAGTCGATCAGAACGGACGTCGTTGGCCGTCTAACAAATTTTTAGAGTCTTCTTTGACTCAATAAGTATTAAGCACGATACGTGCCAAGTTTTTATTTCAATCGTAAATTTCATCTCTATATTTAAGCATTGAGCGCCGATCTATCCGAAAATAAGCGAATTAAGGTAAATAGATAGTCAATATGCCTATAGAGATGCGGCTGAATGTTCAAACGTGGTTCAGCCCTGCACAAGATCAGTGCACGGAAATGGTTCAATTTTAAAATGTGCATATAACCAAGCTAAAATTTAGAAGCAGATTTATATTTTGTATTGTCTTAAAATTTGGCATTTAAATTGCTTAGAAAACTCAATACGTATTTGTTTGGCTCTGTCTGAGCGTTTGCATGCCAAAACTAAAAATAGCCCTAATTGATGATGATCAAGAACGCGCTGAATTTATTCAAGCCTCATTAATTCAACATGACTTTGATGTGGTCGCCAGTTTCATGATTGATCATTTAAATATGTCATATCTGCAAAATATTCAGGCAGATGTGATTTTATTGGATATGGATCATCCACATCGCGATGTCATTGAAAGCTGTGTCAGCCAATTTGACTTACCGACTGTTCTGTTCACTAAAAATTCGAGTCTTGAAATCATCCGAAGCGCGATTGATGCGGGTGTCACGGCATATATTGTCGATGGTATTGACCCTGCACGTTTGAATAGCATTTTAGAAATTTCGATTGAACAATATAAAAAGCATAAAAAACTGCTGAATGATTTGGCTGAAACCAAGTGCAAATTGGCCGATCGAAAAGATATTGAAAAAGCCAAAGTGCTTTTAATACAAATGCATGGTTTAACCGAAGATCAAGCATTTAATTTGCTGAGAAAAAATGCCATGAGTCACCGTATGACGATGGGTGAAATGGCGCGCCGACTGCTTGATGCGCAAGCGCTGTTACAGTCTCAATTTAAGGAATAAACCATGCAAAAGCTTGAAAAAACTGATATTCAATTGGGCTATATTCCTTTACTTGACTGTGTTGCTTTGCTCTGGGCAGAACATCAAGGGTATTTTGCTGAACAAGGCTTGAATGTCACACTAACTCAAGAACCGTCTTGGGCAAGTTTACGTGACCGTCTAGCTTTTGGTTTTTTAGATGCAGCACACTGTTTATCGGCCATGCTGCCTGCGTCTGTGACGGGCAAAGACCATCTCGGCATCCCCTTACAAACCTCACTAACGCTCAGTACCAATTGCGCTTACATTAGTCTGAGTCAAAAGCTCTACTATGAATTAAAGATCCATGCATTAGATCTACCAATTAATTCAGCAGAGAAAATCATATCTGCGATAAAGCAGAATCAAAAGATTCAGTTGGCGCATGTTTTTCAGCATTCGATTCATCATTATATTTTAAGAGAATGGTTGGCACTTGCCGACACAGAACTCGCTCAAACGCAGACCTTTTCAACTCTACCACCGCCTTATATGGTGGAAGCAATATCAACGCAACGAATTGATGGATTCTGTGTCGGAGAGCCGTGGAATACGCAATCTGAAATACAAGGCTATAGTCGTATCATCGTCAATAGCCAAGATATTATTGAGCCTATACCAGATAAGGTTTTGGCTTTTACTCATGATTGGGCAGAAAAACATCCCAATACCTTAAAGGCGATCAATCTTGCCATCCAAAAAGCACAAAACGATCTACTTCAACAAACACATTTCTCAGAAATATTTTCTTTGTTAAAGCAATATCACATCATCCGTTTTGATTGTTCTGAGCAGATTCACGTCGAGGCTTTTCATCGGATCAAAAGCATCATTCAAAATTTTGGCAAGACCCAAGCGCCACAAACTTCAGACTTTGAATGGATGATTCAAAAAATGCAGCAATACGATCAATTAAATATTGAAGATGAAAAGGTTTTTGAAATAGCACAATCTTGTATTTATCAGGATGCTTTGGGCTAAATTTGTTGATGTTCCATAAGACTCTATCATTGAACAGCGGATCTTATGCAGCATTGATCATGAAACCTTAATTTAGTTATGCATCTGCATCGATAGCGCGTAAGTCGATATTTTCTTCAACGAAGACTTCACGAATGCAATCCAGTATCTTTGGAATGTAATTACTATGATCCATATTGCGTACCGACAAAGAGATTGGACTATAGGCTTCCAAATCTAAGATTGGGATGTACATCAAATTTTTCATGCCAATATCACTGGCACTTTCAGGAATCAAGGAAATGCCCTCTCCCGACGCCACTAAGCCCAAAGCCATATGAATTTCACGCACTTCGGTTAAAAGTTTAGGTACAAGTCCTAATTCGGTAAATATCGATTGAATGAGCGTGGAAAAATTCGGTTTCGGTGTCGTTGGATAGGCAAAAATGGGTTCATCTAAAATTTGAGAAAGATAAATGCCTTTGTCTTTAAATTCAGCCAAATGATGATTTATATGAATAGCTAAACGTAGCGCTTCTTTTCTTAATAAAATACGTTTAATGGACGGATCAGTTAATCGAAGTCGTCCAAAACCAATATCAATTCGACCGGTTTTTAAGGCTTCAATCTGGTCGCGTGTGCCACATTCTATGAGTTCAACATGAATATCTGGGTTACGTTGTCGAAATAAATAAATAATTTGCGGCAATAATGCGTATAAAAGCGAACTGACATAACCAATGCGGACAGTTTTATCGACGGCATTAATTCGCTGTGCCATGGTTGTGGCCTGAGCGGTATGCGTCAATATCTGCACAGCATGCTCATAAAAGAACATACCAGCTTCTGTGGTTTTCACGGGTCTAGAACCACGCTCAAACAAGGTAATGCCCAGTTCTTCTTCAAGCTTTTGAATTTGGCGGCTCAAAGGCGGCTGAGCAATACATAATTTTTCTGCTGCCTTGGTAATACTTTGCTCTTCAACCACGGTGACAAAGTAACGTAAGTGCCTTAATTCCATTTATATACCTTTTAAGTATCTAAAAATACCAAAATCGCTCTAGTTAAAGATATTACATTAAATTAGGGTATATAAATAGTTGGATAGATAAGAAATACGCAAGATGTATAAGTCGATTGAAACCCTGCTCGTGGAAATCCCAACAATCCGTCCGCACAAGATGGCTGTTGCAACCATGCAAACGCAAACCCTTGTTTTGATTAAAATCACCACCGAAGATGGTTATATCGGTTGGGGTGAAGCGACGACGATTGGCGGTCTAGGCTATGGTGAAGAAAGCCCTGAAAGCATTCGTACCAATATTGAAACTTATTTTAGTCCTTTACTGAAAACCCTCACTGGTTTGAATGTTGCTCAAACCATGCAAGCCATTAAACGTAATATTAACGGCAATCGCTTTGCTAAATGTGCCATTCAAACGGCCCTACTCGATATTTTGGCGCAGCGTTTAAATCTGCCTTTGAGTGAATTATTGGGCGGTCGTTTACGTGACAGCTTGCCTGTTCTTTGGGTACTTGCGTCTGGCAATACGGAAAAAGACATTGCCGAAGCACAAAAAATGATTGAGGCAAAACGACACAATATTTTCAAACTTAAAATCGGTTCACGCCCCGTTGAAGCCGACGTTGAACATGTTTTAGCCATTAAAAAAGCGTTAGGTGCGGACATTTCTATCCGTGTGGATGTTAACCGTGCTTGGTCTGAATTAGATGCCATTAAAGGCATTCAGTTGTTACAAGATGGTGGTGTTGACCTGATTGAGCAGCCTTGCGCGATCGATAATATTGACGCAATGCGCCGTTTAACTCGTCGTTTTGATATTGGGATTATGGCAGATGAATCACTGATGGGGCCTCAAACGGCATATCAACTTGCTCGGCACAATTCTGCCTCTGTTTTTGCAGTCAAAGTTGCACAGTCTGGCGGTTTAATCGAAGGCTGTGAGGTTTCAAAAATCGCCAAACTTGCGGGTATCGATTTATACGGTGGAACCATGCTTGAAGGTCCTGTAGGCACTATTGCATCGGCACATGCATTTTCTACATTTGACAATTTAGCTTATGGCACTGAGCTTTTTGGTCCATTGCTGTTAACTGAAGAAATTTTAAAAACCCCACTTCAATATCAAGATTTCGAACTCAAGATTCCAACCACGGCAGGTTTAGGGATTGAAATTGATGAAAACAAAATTGATGACTTACGTCGCAAATAACATTTAGCTAGGAGTAAGAAATGCTTTTCCAAGTACGCATGGATGTCAATATTCCATTAGATATGCCAGTCGAAAAAGCCAATGAAATTAAAGCTGTAGAAAAGGCTTATTCACAAGATCTACAACGTCAAGGTAAATGGCGTCATATCTGGCGGATTACTGGTCAATATTCAAATATCAGTATTTTTGATGTTGAAAGTAATGAAGAGCTACACAACATTTTACAAGGGTTGCCCCTTTACCCGTATATGAATATTGAAGTTTTGGCTTTAAATCGTCATCCCTCTTCTGTTCGTAGTGATGACAGTTGATGCGATTGGATTTCAATTGTGTAGCACATGGTTGGAATCCATTTTCTGCATTTTTAAGTTTGTAAATATTTGAAATAAAAGATTATCTGCCTTGTATGACTGAAGTGGTTAGTCAGGTAAATAGTTTTATCGTTCTTGATGAAGGATCGTAGCATGATTGATAAAAGTACCGCTTCATTAACAGAAGCACTTTCTCAAATTAAGGATGGATCAACCATTATGATCGGCGGCTTCGGTACGGCTGGTCAGCCTGCTGAACTGATTGATGGATTGATAGAACTTGGGATCAAAGATCTAATCATCGTCAACAACAATGCAGGTAATGGTGACTATGGACTGGCTAAATTACTCAAAGCCGGTGCTGTCCGTAAGATGATCTGTTCTTTCCCTCGCCAATCTGACTCTTGGGTGTTCGATGAATTATATCGTGCAGGAAAGATAGAACTTGAGCTTGTACCACAAGGTAATTTGGCTTGCCGTATTCAGGCAGCTGGTATGGGTCTGGGTCCAATTTATACACCAACAGGTTTCGGTACATTGTTGGCAGAAGGCAAACCTACACTCAATTATGAAGGCAAAGATTTCGTTTTAGAAAATCCAATTAAAGCCGATTTTGCTTTAATCAAAGCACATCAAGGCGACCGCTGGGGCAACTTGGTCTACAACAAATCAGCGCGTAACTTTGGCCCCATTATGGCCATGGCGGCAGATGTGACAATTGCACAAGTCTCAGAAGTGGTTGAACTTGGTGCATTAGACCCAGAGCACATTATTACCCCTGGCATTTTTGTACAACATGTTGTGGCTGTTCAACCTGCACAGCTTGAGCAATCTGCATAAATCACGTGAGGAAAGAACCATGAGCTATACCAAATTAACCCGTGATCAAATTGCAGAACGTGTTGCACAAGATATTCCAGATGGCGCTTATGTCAATTTAGGCATTGGCTTACCCACCAAAATTTCAAATTATTTACCAACGGACAAAGATGTTTTTCTACATTCAGAAAATGGCCTTTTGGCTTTTGGTCCTCCTCCGGCTAAAGGCGAAGAAGACCCTGAATTAATTAATGCAGGAAAAGAGTTTGTTACTATGCAGACGGGTGGCTGCTTTTTTCACCATGGCGACTCTTTTGCCATGATGCGTGGTGGTCATTTAGATATTGCAGTACTAGGCGCTTTTCAGGTTGCCCAAAATGGTGACTTAGCAAATTGGCATACTGGCGCGCCAGATGCAATTCCTGCTGTAGGTGGTGCAATGGATTTGGCTGTTGGGGCGAAAAAAGTCTTTATTACTACAGACCATGTGACCAAAAAAGGTGAACCGAAAATTGTCGCTGAGTTGTCATACCCTGCCACAGGACTGCAATGTGTCGATCGTATTTACACAAATTTGTGCGTCATTGATGTGACGGTTGAAGGTTTGAAAGTGATTGAAAAAGTCGAGGGCTTGAGCTTTGACGAATTACAGTTAATGACAGGTGCTAAGCTGATTGATACGACAGCTTAAAGCAAAAAGTCCCTCCTTGATTAAAGGAGGGATTTAGGGAGGATTAATATTAAAAAATTAACTTCCTGTAAATCCCTCCCGACCTCCCGTTAAAAGGGAGGAGCTGAGTTTTTAGGATTTATAAAATGAAAAATGCCTATATTATTGATGCAATCCGCACCCCTTTCGGTCGCTATGCGGGCGGTTTGGCAGCAGTGCGTACCGACGACCTCGGTGCCTTACCCATTAAGGCACTGATGCAGCGAAATCCAAGTATTGCTTGGGAGTCAGTGGATGACGTGATTTACGGCTGCGCGAACCAAGCCGGTGAAGATAACCGTAATGTTGCACGAATGTCGTCGCTACTTGCAGGTGTACCTTTTCAAGTTCCTGCTACAACTGTAAACCGACTTTGTGGTTCATCACTTGATGCGATTGCGATGGCAGCCCGTGCAATTAAAGCAAATGAAGCAGACTTAATTATTGCCGGCGGTGTAGAGAGTATGTCCCGTGCGCCCTTTGTTATGGGTAAATCGGAAAGTGCTTATGGACGCAGTCAAAAGATTGAAGACACCACCATGGGTTGGCGTTTTATCAATCCAATACTCAAGCAAATGTATGGCGTGGAAACCATGCCTCAAACCGCTGAAAATGTGGCAGAACAATTCAACATTAACCGTGCTGATCAAGATGCTTTTGCCTTAGAAAGTCAGCGCCGTACAGCCGCTGCACAGGCCAATGGTTTTTTTGAGAAAGAAATCATCCCTGTAGTCATTCCACAGCGTAAAGGCGACCCACTGATAGTCGATACAGATGAGCATCCACGTGCATCGACGACAGCAGAAGGCTTAGCAAAACTCAAACCTGTGGTGAAAGCTAATGGGACGGTAACTGCGGGCAATGCTTCAGGGATCAATGATGGTGCGGCTGCACTACTGATTGCTTCAGATGATGCTGTCAATAAATTTAAGTTAAAGCCACGGGCCAAAATTATTGCGGCAACGGTGGTGGGTGTTGAACCCAAAATCATGGGCTTTGGTCCTGCGCCTGCCATCAAAAAGCTATTAGCTCAAACAGGTCTAAGCCTTGAACAAATGGATGTAATCGAGCTGAATGAAGCTTTTGCAGCTCAAGCCTTAGCGGTAACCCGTGAACTAGGTTTAGAAGATGGTGCTAAACATGTCAATCCAAATGGTGGCGCTATTGCTTTGGGGCATCCTTTAGGTGCATCTGGAGCCCGTTTAGTTACGACTGCGTTAAATCAACTTGAGGCAATTTCAGGTCAATATGCCCTCTGTTCGATGTGCATTGGTGTCGGTCAAGGCATCGCTTTGATTATTGAACGTGTTTAATCCTCAATAAAAGTCCACCTTATCAAAGGGGGGATTTAGGGGGATTTATAAAATTAAGGATTCAAAACATGCTTACATTTATATCCAATGATGCAACGATTAATTACGCAACCTTTGGTGACCACACACGACCTGCGATTGTGTTTTCTAATTCTTTAGGCACAAAGTTCAGCATGTGGCAGCCTCAGATAGAGGCACTACAGCAGGATTATTTTGTGATTTGTTATGATACACGTGGTCATGGTGCATCTTCTGCCCCTCAAGGGCCATATAGCCTTGATCAATTGGGTACAGATGTCATCCATTTATTGGATCATTTAAATATTCAACAAGCCACATTTTGTGGAATATCGATGGGTGGTTTAACAGGCCAATGGCTTGCAAAACATCATCCTGAACGCTTTAACCATGTCATTGTATGCAATACCGCTGCAAAAATTGGGCAAGAATCAGCTTGGAATGAACGTGCGCAATTAGTCCGTCAACAAGGTCTGGAACCAATTGCAGAAACGGCAGCATCACGATGGTTTACAGAACCCTTTATCCAAAGTAACACAGCAACTGTACAATCTTTGAGTAACGACCTCGGAGCTGGCAGCCCAGAAGGTTATGCAAGTTGTTGTGAAGCTTTGGCTAAAGCGGATTTGCGCAATGAAATCTCGTCTATTCGCATACCGGTATTGATTATTGCAGGTCAACAAGACCCTGTAACTACAGTTGTAGATGGTCAATTCATGCAAGAACGCATCGCAAATAGCCAATTATTTGAAATTAATGCATCGCATATTTCAAACATTGAACAGCCTGATGCATTTAACCAAACACTCATCTCTTTTATCAGTGCTTAAATCCTGCATGTTGTTCTTCGATAAAATTTAAAAAACATAAAGCCCAAATTGATTTGGGCTTTATGTTTTATGTGTTGAAAGTTTTAGGTTCTTTGCAACTCATTGACTGCTGCACCGCGTAAACTGAGCCAGTCAGAACGACGTTTAAATAATGCAGGTGCGGCAAAATTAATTTGGTCAATAAATTGTTGTAAGTCTGCATTAAGCAGTTGACCATTTTTGACCAAAACTTTTCCTGCAACCATCGTCATCACGACATCTTGGCCCTGAACCGCATGGACCAAGTTTGTATGTAAATTAAATAAACTGCCTTGGTTTATTAAAGGTGTCATGCGTGGTGTAGCCGTGTTTACTACGATTAAATCCGCCTGCTTACCAACTTCGATTGAGCCAATTTGTTGCTCAAGTCCTAATGCACGTGCTCCATCTCGAGTCGCCATTTGGCAAACTGACCATGAATCTAAAGCCGCTGCATCTAAATTTGAAAACTTAGCCAATAATGAAGCCGTTTTCATTTCCTCAAATAAATCTAAATTGTTATTTTCCTTTTCACCATCTGTACCTAAACCCACTGCAACGCCTTGTTTGAGCAATTGAGTCACAGGTGCAGCGCCTGAGGCAAGTTTCATATTTGAAATGGGGTTATGTGCGACCCCAACGTGATAATGTTTTAGCAGCTGAATTTCGTCATCATCTAACCATACACAATGTGCCAGCAAGCATTTTGGCACATCGAGCATGCCTAATTTTTCAAGGGTTTGAACAGGCCGCATGCCGTAACGTTTCAGATTTTCCACGACATCAAATTTGCTTTCGTTACTATGGGTATGAAATCCAGTTTGATAGTCCTGACACATTTTTTGGATACGACCTAAGGACTGATCTTCTGCATAAAATAAGTGTTCTAGCCCCACCCAGACCTGAATGCGACCTTCTGCTCGCATGTGCCATCGTTGAATCAGCGCTTCATTGCTCTCTAGTGTTTCAAAATAATTATGGTCTGGATGTTCTGCGACATACGGAACCAATACAGCTCGAATCCCTAAGTCTTCGGCTACTTCGGCACTGCCATCCATATAGCGCCACATATCAACAATCGTGGTCGTCCCTGACAGTAGTGCTTCGGCATAGCATAAATAAGAAGCCAATTTTGCATCTTCGGGTAATAACACTCGGTGCATGGGATCAATAAATTGTTGTAACCAGTCCCAAACAGGTAAGCCCTCCGCGGTGCCGCGAAGTAAGCCCGAATGA
Source organism: Acinetobacter sp. YH12097 (assembly GCF_013419225.1). Classification (NCBI taxonomy): domain Bacteria; kingdom Pseudomonadati; phylum Pseudomonadota; class Gammaproteobacteria; order Moraxellales; family Moraxellaceae; genus Acinetobacter; species Acinetobacter sp. YH12097. Next base: position 70,393 of record NZ_VPAN01000001.1, read on the forward strand.
CAATGTGTATTGATTAAACCTGGCATCAACAATCCATCGGGATAATGCTCATGTATCGCATCTGGAAACTGCTTTAAAAGCTCTTCTCTCTTGCCAATTGCTTGTATCACTTGGCCTTTGACTAATACTGCCCCATCTTGAATATAGTCTAAGGACGAATTCATGGTTAATACATGACCTGCACTCAGTAATTTCATTCTTTTGCTCCTATGAACATTGTGTTATTGGCCAAAATTAAGGGCAGAAGGTTTTCCCAAGTGAAGCTGGTAAATTCAGTTTTAGATGTTTTTTATTACGAGAAATCAGCACTAAAACCACAATTGTTGCCACATATGGAAGTGCAGAAAGCAATTCATTTGGCACATTTAAACCTAATGCTTGAGCATGGAACTGAAGGATCGTCACGCCACCAAATAGATATGCTCCGAGCATTAAACGGGTCGGTTTCCATGTTGCAAAGACCACCAATGCAATCGCAATCCAACCCCGACCTGCCACCATGTTCTCAATCCACATCGGCGTATAGACTGTCGATAAAAATGCGCCACCTACTCCAGCCATAGCACCACCAAAAAGAACCGCACAGTAGCGAATCGCTAAGACGTTATAGCCCATAGCATGAGCACTTTCTGGTGACTCGCCCACTGCTTTTAGTAGCAGACCAAGGCGAGTTTTTGTGAGTACCCACCAAATAATCACAAACGCCAACATGGACAAATACACAACATAGTTATGCTGAAATAAAATAGGCCCTAATACAGGTATTTCACTTAAAAGCGAGATGTCTAAACCCTGTAAGCCGGGCAATGCCATACTCACGTAGTTTTGTCCTATAAATGCTGAAATTCCGATACCGAAAATTGTGAGTGCTAACCCGCAAGCGGATTGGTTGGTACTTAAGGAGAGGCTAAAAAATGCAAAAATCAGTGCCATCATTGTGCCTGCAAGGCCACCGACCATTAAGGCACTTGCCACACTCGCATCATATTGTGCAGCGAAGGCAAAGCCAGCAATGGCACCAACCAACATCATGCCTTCTACACCGAGGTTAATGACCCCTGTCCGTTCTGCGACTAATTCACCAAGACCTGCAAAAATGAGTGGCGTTGCTGCGGCGATCGTGCCAGCTAAAATGGCTGTAATTTCAATGCTCATACATTTCTCCTCAATCTAAGCCGTAGTCGCTTGACGATCTGTCAGCGTTTTATTTTTTTTCGGTGCAAAACGATAGCGGTTTTCAATCAAGGCATCTGAAGCTAAAAGGAAAAATAACAATAAGCCTTGGAAGATACCTGTAATCGCAACCGGAAGTTGCAGCTGCATTTGTGCCATTTCCCCACCCAAATAAATCAGTGCCATCAATAAACCTGAAAGAACGATTCCAATTGGGTTTAAACGACCTAAATACGCCGCAATAATGGCTGCATAACCATAGCCCGGAGAAATGTTTGGATTTAACTGTCCAATAGGCCCTGCAACTTCACAGATGCCTGCAATCCCCGCCATCAATCCTGATAAACCTAAGCTGAGCCAAATGGCCTTTTTAGATGAAAATCCTGCATATTTCGCGGCCAATGGTGCTTGCCCACTTACTTCAAGTTTGTAAGCAGTTAAACTTTTACGAATAAAAATCCAAAATATCACCACAGCAATGATCGTGATGAAAATAGATGCGTTGACTCGAGTCCCTTCCCAAATTAAGGGCAATGTCGCTGACTCACTAAACATGACCGATTGAGGAAAATTCATGCCATCAGGATCACGCCACGGCCCATTGACCAGATATAAAAGAACAAATAAGGCCACATAATTCATCATGAGCGTCGTCAGGGTTTCTTCAGCATTAAAGTGCGTTTTGAGTAATGCCGGAATGAGTCCCCACAATGCGCCACCAATTGCCCCCATCAGCACCATGAGCGGCAAAATCCACCACCCCATTTGTTCGTGAAATAAAATTGCGATTCCGCCACCAAAAATAGCGCCCATGGTCAGCTGACCTTCGGCCCCGATGTTGAATAATTTGGCACGAAAACCAATGGCTAAACCCAACGCAATTAAAATCAGGGGTGAAGCTTTAATCGCAAGTTCACTTAAGCTATAGATCGAGGTTAAAGGCTCGATAAAAAAGATATACAGCGCATTGAGCGGATCAACACCTAAGGCTAAAAATAACAGACTGCCCACCACCAACATTGCCAAAAGCGCAATAATCGGAGACAGCCATTTCATCATTTGAGAGGGATGCTCTCTAGGTTCTAATAAATGCATGGATTTATCCTTTCATTGCTAGGCATGTGCCTGATTCAGAGACATTTCTGTAGAGTTTGAAGTATTGGAAATACCCGACATTAATAGACCGATTTGCTCGGCATTGGTATCCGTGGTTTTCATCGGTTTTGACAATTGCCCTGCGGCAAGTACACAAATTCTGTCGCTAATCTCAAACAGTTCTTCTAATTCTTCAGAAATCACCAATATTGCGACCCCTTGGCGTGATAGATCGATCAGGGTTTGTCGAATAAACATTGCTGCGCCTACATCAACGCCCCATGTTGGTTGCGATACAATCAACACTTTAGGATTTTGTAGAATTTCACGTCCGACAATGAATTTCTGTAAATTCCCGCCCGAAAGTGATCGAGCTTCAGCATCAGCACCTGAGGCTTTGACGCCAAACTTTTCAATACACTGCTCTGCAAAGGCGCGCATTTTTGTAAAATTGATTAGCCCCCAATCGCTTAATTCTTTACGAAAAGCGGTTAATAAACCGTTTTGTGACAGCGTCATATTTGGAACAGCACCTCGTCCCAAACGCTCTTCAGGTACAAAGCCCAACCCTTGATCACGGCGCAGTCCTGCACTTTGTAGTGAAATATCGACGCCTTGAAAAACAATGCTGCCTTTTGCGGAAACTTGCTCACCTGAAAGTAAGGACAGCAGTTCCGCTTGGCCATTGCCCGAAATACCTGCGATCCCTAAAATTTCACCACCATACAAATCCAGTTGGATATTTTTGAGCGACACCCCAAATGGATCTTCCGATTCGTAATTCAAATCATCGACAGAGAAAAGCTGTTGTTTTTGACCAGAAAAATCCACATGTTGGTAAGTCGGCAAATCTCTCCCAATCATTAAACGCGCTAAGTCACTGGTTGACTGATCTTTTGGATAGACATGTCCTGTCACCAGACCGTTTCTTAAAATCGTCGCTTCATCACAAAGTTCTTTAATTTCATGTAATTTATGACTGATATATAAAATGGATACGCCCTGAGAAGCGAGTAATTTCAAGGTTTTAAATAATTGCTTGACCGCCTGAGGTGTGAGTACCGATGTCGGCTCATCTAAAATGATTAAGTATGGATTTTGTAATAAACAGCGAATAATTTCGACGCGTTGACGCTCACCCACTGACAAAGAAAAGACTTCACGACGTGGGTCTACTCGTAATCCATATTGTTCAGACACGGCAACGATACGTTCATGCAATTGTTTTAAATCTACTTTTTCATCGAGTCCCAACAGAATATTTTCAGCAACGGTTAAGGTTTCAAATAGTGAAAAATGTTGATAAACCATACCAATACCCAGCTTTCTTGCGGCTGATGGGCTATCAATATTGACCTCTTTGCCATTCCAAATGACTTGGCCTTCATCTGCACGTGTTGCCCCATAAATGATCTTCATCAGGGTACTTTTACCCGCACCGTTTTCTCCCAAAATGGCGTGGATGGCACCGGGCTGAACCGTTAAATGAATTTGATGATTGGCTTTGAGTGAGTTATAGCTCTTGCAAATATTAATGAGCTCAAGACGAGGAATGACATTTTTATGCTCAGCTCGATCGAATGGGTTTGCAGGTTCTTGTTGAAATGCATTCATAACTTAAGCTCTCTTCAACGTAAATTTATAGGACCAAAAGTGAGATGCACTTTTGGTCACAGCTTGTATGTTTCAAGATTATTTGGGTAAAACCCCTTCTACGCCCTTCACGTAATAATTCATTTTGTTAAGATCTGCATCAGTCATGTTTTTACCTTGAGCGAGCGCTAAACTGCCATCTTGTTTATATACAGGGCCTGCAAATGGATGTAATTTTCCAGTTTGAATTGCTGCTTGTACGCCTAAGGCTTTTTGCTTAACAGCAGGTGCTAAAAATGGTGCAAAGGCTTCAATTTTGACCGCATCTTGTTTCACGCCGTACCAGATTGCACTTGGTTTCCATGTTTTATTTGCAACTTGCTGCATGACTGGGGTATAGATTTTTTCCCAGTGCAACACTGAAGCCGCCAATTGAGCTTTAGGTCCAAACTTGCTCATATCTGAGTCCCAACCAAAGGCATATACGCCTTTTTGTTGTGCTGCTTGCACCACGGCTGGAGAATCCGTGTTTTGCATCAACACATCAGCTTTTTGAGAAATCAGTGCTAAAGCTGCATCACGTTCTTTGCCTGGGTTAAACCATGAATTGACCCAAATCACTTTGGTTTTAATTTTAGGATTGACGCTTTGTGCACCACGTGTGTAAGCATTGATATTGCGTATAACTTCTGGAATTGGAAATGAACCAACGACACCTAAGATGTTGCTTTTCGTTTGCTGTCCTGCGACAACACCGAGCATGTATGCACCTTCATAAGTACGTACGTCATAAACCCCAAGATTTTTGCCTTGTTTATAACCTGTCGCATGCATAAAGACGGTATTTGGAAATTGTTTTGCCACTTTTTCCATTTGGTTCATATAACCAAAAGACGTCCCAAAAATGACTTTATTGCCTTGTTGCGCTAAGTTTCGGATCACACGTTCGGCATCGGCCGTTTCAGGGATATTTTCAATATGTGTGGTTGTATATTTTCCAGCTAAGGCCTTTTGGGCTTTAATACGTCCCTGATCATGTGAATAGGTCCATCCATGATCACTGGTTGGGCCAATGTATACAAAGGCTGCTTTATCTGCTGCATGTAGCTGAGTCATCAAGCTTGCACCACAGAGACCTGCTGCACTAAATACCAGTGCCATTTTTTTTAAACGGGTTATAAAGCTTTTCTTTTGCATCATTTCATTCCACCTAAAATATTAAAACTTGATCTAATTTATAAAAAACTAATATTATTCTGCATAAATTCGATTTTCTATTTGTAGTTAGCAAATATCGTTCCAACATTTATTTTAAAATGAAAATATATTTTAAATAAAATTTAATAATTAAAATAAAGGTGAATTTATATATAAAATCAAATCCATGATTTTTATTTAAAATAGTATTATTTAATAACAAATCGATTTTATATTGATCATAAAAAAAGCCCTATCGGGCTGAACGAAGGGCTATAAAAGGAAACCAAGAAATTAGAATGAGAGATTAAGTGATTTTTTCCAGTACTGATTGTTCTTCTTGACTTAAGTCATAAGCTTGCTGATACATTTGTTCCATGTGTTCACCAGCCGTACAGGGTGCATAACGGTAAATTTCACCATCTTTCACCGTTCCTGGTAAGGCATTGATTGGCGTCATGTAATTCGGCCCATAAAAAAATGGAATCGAATAGCGAGACTGACCTTTTGAAAATAAATTTCTAACACGATGTGGATTTGATTTGTACAGGTCATTACTCCAACGTGGGATCAGATCGCCTAAATTGACAATAAACGTATCTTTGATCGGTGGCGCTGCAACCCATGTGCAATCTGGTAAACAAACCTCAAGTCCACCACATTCATCTTGCGCTAAAATCGTGATGGAGCCCCAATCAGTATGTGCTCCAACGCCAAAGCTATATTCATCTGCACCGACAGGATGCGGTGGATAACAGAGCATTTTTAGGGTAATCATGGGGTCGATACAACAGTCATCAAAATAGCCTTCATCTAAAGATAAAGACAGTGCTAAGAGTTGCATAATGCGCTGTGCTAGGCCATTTAGCTGAGCTATATATTCCTGACAAAACTGTTCCATTTCAGGTACTTCAGCACTCGGCCATTGATTAATGCCATAACCCTGATATTTGGCTAAAACATAGGGATGATCTGTCGGATAATTTTTTGCACAATAGAAACCTTCCTTAATATCTGGCTTTGCGCTGTAGTCTGACTTTTGCGCTGCAAGCTGTTCAAAGCCCAAATGGCTATCATTCAAACTCTGATCATATTTAAGTTTTGTTGCCAATGGCAATGCAAAAATTTTAGCTGCCAACTCAAACTGACGTTGAATCAGCGTTGATGATATTCCATGATTTTTTACATAGAAAAAACCTGAACTGGTTGCTGCCGCTCTTAACTTTTCTACCACATCCGAGATATTGGCTGAGGAAGGCGTCAATGCCTGCGCTAAATCAATTACGGGAATACTCATAATCACTCGACCTATGTAGAGCAAGTTGCCTCTCTTGCAACTTGCAATATTTTAAAATGTATTGTTTATCAAATTCTTATTTAGGTAGTGACCCATCTACACCTTTGACATAGTAGTTCATTTTAGACAAATCGATATCCGTCAATGTTTTGCCTTTTGCGACCAGTAGACTGCCATCTTGTTTATAAATCGGTCCTGTAAATGGATGTAATGCCCCAGTACGTAATGAATCACGTACTGCAATGGCTTTGGTTTTCATCGCAGCCGTCGTTTCTGGACCAAAGTTTTCAATATTTACAGCACTTTGTTTTACGCCATACTTGATCGCCGAAGGCTTCCATGTATTTGCCGCGACTTGTTTCATCACAGGTTCATAGATTTTTTCCCAATGTAACACTGCTGCTGCAAGATGTGCTTTCGGTCCAAATTTACTCATGTCTGAGTTCCAGCCAAATGCATACACCCCTTTTTGTTGTGCGGCTTGTACTACAGCAGGTGAATCGGTATTTTGCATCAACACATCTGCTTTTTGAGCGATTAATGCCAATGCTGCTTCACGTTCCTTACCGGGGTTAAACCATGTATTGGCCCAAATTACTTTGGTTTTGACTTTCGGATTTACACTCTGCGCACCTAAAGTATAGGCATTGATGTTTCGAACGACTTCAGGAATTGGAAATGACGCGACTACACCAATGGTATTGGTTTTGGTCTTTTGCCCCGCAACCACACCAAGCATATACGCCCCTTCATAAGTTCGAAGTTCGTACACACCTAAATTTTTTCCTTGTTTATAACCCGTTGCGTGCATAAAGACTGTTTTAGGAAATTGTTTCGCAACTTTTTCCATCGAGTTCATATAACCAAATGATGTACCGAAAATGACTTTGTTGCCTTGTTGTGCCAAGTTACGAATAACACGCTCTGCATCGGCAGTTTCAGGTACATTTTCGATATACGTAGTTTTATATTTTCCAGCTAAAGCTTTGTCTGCCTTGATGCGTCCTTGTTCATGTGAATATGACCACCCATGGTCACTGGTTGGACCCAAATATACAAAAGCGGCCTTATCCGCTGCATATGATTGACTCAAACCCAGCATACCAACTGTCGAGAAGACTAAAATCGTTTTGACCAATGTTTTTAATTTAAAACTCATTCTATTTCCCCACAGTGTTTAAAATATATTTGATGCGATACATTTTAAAATGAAGGATATATTTTAAAAAAAATTATCTTGGATAAAATTAAACCCAATCAAATTTAAAATATTTTTTTTGATTATAAATAGCATTATTTTTTTAAATAAATAATTACTTATTTATAATGCAAAGATCCTCATCACTTATTGATGTTCGCCATGCAATAAATAAGTTGCTTTAACTGTTTGGTCTATTGCTAAGTTTTTGAAGATTCTTTCTAAAAATTAGAACAGAAAAATCATTCTTATGTAAACACATGTTTTTTATAATTAATTTATAGGCATATAGCCTAAATATTGCTGAAATCAGCTTTAAGTTGCATTTTTTAAAATTTCAGTGGTATGGAAATTGCTCAAAATCCATTGTTTTCTTTGATCAGGATTTTGTTATGACTATAGTATGGATAAAAAATCCGCTTGCGGTATTTACTGCCAATGATCAGGACGCTCGTGGTGGTGTACTGATTTCTCAAGGAAAAATTATTGAGCTGGTTGGGCTAAATGCGCTGCCCCGTCAAGCTTATGACGAAATATTTTATGCAAAAGATTTGGTCATGCTCCCAGGCCTGATCAATAGCCATCATCATTTTTACCAAACACTGACACGTGCGTGGGCACCCGTGGTCAATGCACCATTATTTCCATGGCTAAAAACTTTGTACCCAATTTGGGCCAAATTAAACCCAGAGCAATTACACTTGGCGACTCAAGTGGCTTTAGCAGAATTATTACTTTCGGGATGTACCTTCGCTGCGGATCATCATTATTTATTTCCAAATCAACTGAACCGTGCCATCGATGTACAAGTCAATGCAGCACAAGACTTAGGTATACGAGTGATGCTTACTCGTGGTTCGATGAGTTTAGGTGAAGATGCCGGCGGTCTTCCTCCGCAGCATACCGTTCAGGACATGGACATCATCTTAAAAGACTCTGAACGTTTGGTATCGAAGTATCATCAACGGCAGGAAGACGCCATGGTGAATATTGCCCTTGCACCTTGCTCGCCTTTTTCAGTGACGCAAGACATTATGCGTGAAAGTGCCAAACTTGCAGCAGCACTGGATGTGCGTCTACACACGCATTTGGCAGAAACCATAGATGAAGAACATTTCTGTCTACAGAACTTTGGCATGCGCACCGTCGACTATCTGGAAAGTGTGGGTTGGCTAAATGAACGTACGTGGTTGGCACATGGCATTCATTTTAATGCCGATGAAATTCGACGTTTGGGACAAGCCAAAGTAGGGATTTGTCATTGCCCACATTCTAATATGCGCTTGGCTTCTGGTATCTGTCCAACACTCGATTTAACCCAAGCAGGAAGCAAAATTGGTTTAGGCGTAGATGGCTCAGCGTCGGGTGATGCATCAAACCTACTCCTTGAAGCGCGTCAAGCTATGTACTTGCAGCGCTTAAAATATGGTGCAGAAAAGATCACACCTGAACTTGCCTTGCGCTGGGCAACACATGGCTCTGCACAGCTGTTGGGGCGTGAGCAACACCTAGGACAACTTGCTGAAGGTTTCCAAGCTGATTTTGCATTTTACCGATTAGATGACATACGTTTTTCAGGCTCGCATGATCCGATCGCGGCTTTGCTACTCTGTGGTGCAGATCGTGCTGAACATGTCATGGTCAAAGGCGATTGGGTCGTCAAAAATCAAAGCTTGGTTAATGTTGATGTCGATGAACTGCAGGCCAAACACCGCGTAGCTGCAAAAGCCTTACTTGCGGCATGATCAAAAAGACCGAAGTATTGGAGTCCTTCGGTCTAAACTTTTAATTTTGGCGATACTTTTAATGCCCAAATATTAGTGCTTTTTCAAAAAGCAAAAAATAATCATTAATCGGTACTTAAATTGACAATGAAAGCCTCATCTCCGTTTGGGATGAGGAGCATGCTCCGTAAGAGGATAAGGGACTTTAACCTCTCCCTAACCCTCTCCTGAAAGGAAAGGGAATTTAAAACATGAATTTTAAAAGTTCAAAAAATGATTTATGCACGAGGTCTATTCCAAAATTAAATTAGGGAGTTTTAAGCTGCAGGATGATTGAGTTGATCAATAATACCTTGTGCAGCCAATTCATTTAATTCAGCTTCAGTTCTATATTGGGACAAAATTTCTGTCGTGTGCTGCCCTAACTGTGGAGGTGCATGACGGTATTCCACAGGCGTATCAGATAATTTCATCGGTGATCCAATCACTTTAAAATCATGATTTAAAGCATGTGGAATATTCACCACCATTTGACGGTGTTGAATTTGTGGTTCATTTAATGCGTCTTCTACAGAGTTGATTACACCGACTGGCACTTTTACCGCATGAATCGCATCGACCCAAACTTGAGCATCTTGAGTGAGAAAATAGGCACTCAATAATGGAATTAATTCTTCACGGTGCTTTACCCGATCTTGATTACGTAAATAGTTCGGCTGATCCAGTAGTTCTGTATAGCCAATCGCAATACACAAGTCTTTAAATTGCTTGTCATTACCACAGGCAATAATAAATTCCTTATCTTTGGCTTTAAAAGTTTGATACGGCACAATATTCGGGTGATTATTTCCCATACGCTTGGGTGCTTTACCCGAGGTCAAATAGTTCATGCCTTGATTGGCCAGAGCCGCCACCTGTACGTCTAGTAAGGACATATCAATATATTGACCACGGCCTGTATGCTGCCGCGCCAACAATGCCGCCTGAATGGCAATCGTTGAGTACAGTCCGGTCTGAATATCGACCACAGCGACCCCCACCTTTTGTGCGCCTCCACCGATTACATCATCAGATTCACCAGTAATACTCATCAAACCTGACATACCTTGAATAATAAAGTCATAGCCCGGTTCTTCCGCGCGTGGCCCATCCTGACCAAAACCTGTAATTGAGCAATATACGATATTTGGATTAAGCGCACTGAGCGATGCATAGTCCAAACCATATTTGGCCAGTGAACCTGCTTTGTAGTTTTCAATCACGACATCTGCCGTTTGGGCAATTTCACGGACTAGCACTTGTCCTTCTTCACTAGCAATATCAATGGCTACAGAATATTTATTACGGTTCGCACATTGGTAATAGCCTGATTCTTTCGTCGCGTGACCTTGCTGATTAGGCATCCAAGGTGGTCCCCACATGCGGGTATCATCACCCACTTTAGGACGCTCAATTTTGATTACCTCTGCACCTAAATCAGCCAATATTTGACCGCACCAAGGACCGGCCAAAACACGGCTTAAGTCCAATACACGAATTCCTTTTAATGCACCCATAGTTCACTCCAGATGTGCCATAGGATTGAGCTATGGCACAGATCTTTTTAATTATTTTACTGTTGCAGTTTTTGCAGACGCTTTTTGCTCTGCATCAGCTACATGTATATCTAAACTGGCCAGTTTTTCTTTTTCCGCATCTGAAGAAAGTGATGCTTGCTGCGGGTCATATTGACGTTCACGAATGAACAAGCCTGGAATAATACCTGCAATAAAGTACGCAGCACCCATCACAATAAAGGCCATAGTGAATGATCCGCCTGCGGCAATCATACCAATGGTTGCAGGTGCAATGGCTGCGCCTAAGCGTCCCATATTGTAAGCACCGCCAATGGCTGTTCCGCGCACATCCGTAGAGAAACTTTCTGCCATATAAGTTGCATTTACACCGTATGGAATACCGTATAAGAAACCAAAAGTTACGAGTAAATAGGCAATGTTGCTTGGTGTGTTATAGAAAATGATGATCGGTAAAAATGCTGCCGTAGCTACCGTACCAAACACAAAGGTAATACGACGTCCGAACTTGTCAGCGGCATAGCCGGCTAAAATTTTACCCAGAATCATGGCGGTATATGCACCTACCATATAGCCTGTCATGGCTTTAAAGTTCATGCTGAGTTCAGTTTCTAGATACGTTGGCATCCAGTTGTTAACACCGTAATAACCGAATTGTAGAAATGCAGCGGTCGACATCCAAAAGAAGAACATTTTGCGATGATTGGTATGTCCAAAAATACGTTTATTAATACTTTCAGAAGGTGCATTTTGATTGACTGCAGCTTGCTGCTGTACAGGTTCAAGTTTTAATTCACGGCGTTTTAGCTGCTCAATTTTTGCTTCCTGCCAAGATTTTGGTTCAGGAACAAAACGCATAAAGATAAGGGCAAAAGCAGCAGGAATAATGGTGACATAAAATAGCATGCGCCAGCCATGATCTGGAATAATGGCACCCGCCATCAGCGTTGCAACGATATACCCCACGGTTTGACCCGTTTGCAAAGTCCCGAGTACTGTTGTGCGGTATTTGGTTGGTACATATTCTGCCATCAGCGTATTACACGCCATATAAAGTGAGCCCAAACCAAATGCGCCAATAAAACGTAAAATTAAAAATTGTTCATAGCTTTGGGTAAAGCCTAAAATACAGGTCATGATTGAGAAAAATACTACCGACCAAGCAATAGTTTTCACACGACCGAATTTATCGCACGCCCATCCACCAGAAATACCACCCAGCGCCATCCCTGCTAAAGATGAGCTACCAAGCATTCCTGCTTGAAATGTACTTAAACCAAATTCAGCCTTTAAACTGGTCAGGCTGAATGACAGCAACATGATGTCTACACCATCAATCACCAAAGAAATAAAGGCAAAAATAAAAGCCATTTTCCAAGTGTTGCTTGTAATACGATGCATCGTGCCCACGTTAGAAGGCAATTTGAGCGTTCCTGCTCCGTTTTGCATTTCGTTATTCATTTCCTTGTTCCTCATTTTCCCAAATGAGTCATCGGCATTCCTATGTCTGCACATTTGCCTTTTTTATTCTTTTTATTTCATCACTGCTCAGGCTATTACACAGAGTTACAAGAGTGTTTCACGATGAATCCTTTATTGATTAAGTTTATTTTTGCATAAAAAGTCTCTAAGGCACTCTATGTAGAGCACCTTATCGATATATAATTCAATTAGTTACTAAAAGCCGCGATGCCTGTTTGCGCACGACCTAAGATCAGTGCATGTACATCATGCGTTCCTTCATACGTGTTGACGACTTCGAGATTGACCAGATGGCGGGCAACACCAAACTCATCAGAAATGCCGTTACCACCCATCATGTCACGCGCAACACGGGCAATATCTAAAGCCTTGCCACAGTTGTTACGTTTAATGAGTGATGTGCCTTCTACTGCAGCTAAACCTTCATCTTTCATACGTCCAAAGCGAAGCGCAGCTTGTAGCCCCAAGGCAATCTCAGTTTGCATATCCGCCAATTTCTTTTGAATCAGCTGATTCGCCGCCAATGGTCGACCGAACTGTTTGCGGTCCATGGTGTATTGGTGCGCTGTGTGCCAGCAGAATTCAGCTGCGCCCATTGCGCCCCAAGCGATACCATAACGTGCACTGTTTAGACAGGTAAATGGACCTTTTAAACCACGTACTTCTGGAAAAGCGTTCTCTTCAGGGACAAAAACATTGTCCATGACAATTTCACCGGTAATCGATGCACGTAAGCCAACTTTACCGTGAATCGCTGGTGCTGATAGCCCTTCCCAGCCTTTTTCCAAAATAAAACCACGAATGTCACCTACATTGCCTTCATGCGATACTTCTTTCGCCCAAACAACAAACACGTCGGCAATTGGGCTGTTGGTAATCCACATTTTTGCACCCGTGAGACGATAGCCACCTTCGACTTTTTTTGCACGAGTAATCATGCTACCTGGGTCAGAGCCATGATCTGGTTCAGTTAAACCAAAACAGCCAATGTATTCGCCTGTTGCCAGTTTTGGTAGGTATTTCTGTTTTTGCTCTTCAGAGCCAAATTCATTAATCGGCACCATCACCAAAGAACTTTGAACGCTGGCCATTGAGCGGTAGCCAGAATCCACATATTCAATTTCACGCGCAACGAGACCATAACTAACATAGTTTAGACCTGCGCCGCCGTATTGCTCTGGAATCGTTGGGCCAAGTAAGCCAAGTTCGCCCATTTCTCGGAAAATAGATGCATCGGTTTTTTCATGGCGGAATTGTTCCAGTACACGTGGCTGTAAATGCTCTTGACAGTATGCATGCGCAGTATCGCGAATCATGCGTTCTTCTTCAGTTAATTGCTGTTCCAAAAGAAACGGGTCTTGTCAGTTAAATTGTACTTTTGCCTTTTTTACATTGACCATTTGATTCATCGCATCCTCTGCTTTTTCAGGTTTTCGTTGTTTTATTTGATGCTATGTGTGAAAAGTGATTCATTCAAACGATTAATTTGCATGTAGATATGCGCCTTTCGCATACCTAAGCTTGGCTCACAGCGTGTTAAGCACTTTAGCCACTGATTTGAACTGCGGATTGCTTTATTTATAGACTATAGTGGTATATGAAAATCATTCTTATATGCCATTTTGTGATACCTATCGATAAAAAGGACTTTATCTATGCGGCGCAATATTCCGTCATTGCAAAGCTTAATTTGCTTTGAATCTGCTGCGAAACACGCAAGTTATACGCATGCTTCTCAAGAGTTATTTATTACACAAAGTGCCGTGTCACGCCAAATTCAACAGCTTGAAGAATATTTAGGTGTCATGCTATTTAGCCGAACACGTCACGGTGTAGATCTCACAGAAGCAGGCAAGCAATATGCAAAAAGTCTTAAACCTTTTTTGCAAGGCATCGAAAAAAGCACCTCAGATATCATGACGCACAAAGGATTGGGCGGTACTTTAAAGCTGGGCGTTGTGCCAACGTTTGCCACACGTTGGCTGTTGCCAAAATTACATAAATTAAATGCACAGCATCCTGAAATTACCGTACATTTGGAAACCAGTACCAAACCTTTTTTGTTTAATGAAAATGTCTTTGACGCGGCGATTTTTGCAGGAACTCAACAGCAAATTGAGCATTGGCCGGGCATTCAAGCGCATTATTTAATGGATGAAGAAGTGGTTCCCGTTTGTTCCCCCAAATTGATTGAAAACAACTTTCCACTTGCGGAAATGACCGATGATCACAGTTTTAATTTAAGCGATGAAGAGTTACTTCAATTGCCCTTATTACAGCAAACCACCCGTCCAAGTATTTGGCAAGAATGGTTTCAAGCCCATCAGCTTCAGCATTCCAAACCATTTGATGGTCAGCGACATGAACTATTTTCTATGCTTTCTGTGGCAGCCAGTCATGGCATGGGTATGGCACTGATTCCACAAATGCTGATTGAAGCAGAACTGAGAAAAAAAGAATTGGTGATTGCATCAAATAAAAAACTGCACGGTAGCCGAAAATATTATTTAGTCCATTCGAGCCAAGACAGTTCACCGCAAATACAAAAATTTGTCGATTGGGTGCTACAAGAATTGCATCAGCTAAGTTGAAGTAATCGCTATATTTTGAGTACAGTAAATTCGCTGAATTATTCGTTCAATACATGCAACCGTACGCAATGGACTCATCAATTAAAATATAAGGCTAAATATCATCTATGCAAAAAATTGTGGTGTTTTCAGGTGCCGGCATTAGCGCAGAAAGCGGCATCAATACCTTCCGTGATAGTGATGGTCTTTGGGAGCAGCATCGTATTGAAGATGTGGCCACACCTGAAGCTTGGGCACGTGACCCTTCTTTAGTACAGCGTTTTTATAATGAACGCCGTAAACATATTTTAGCCGCAGAGCCAAATGTAGCGCATAAATTAATTGCTGAACTCGATGATTTTTTTGATGTACAAGTCATTACTCAAAATATTGATGACCTACATGAACGTGCAGGCAGTCAAAATGTACTACATCTGCATGGAAATATTCGTTACGCAAAAAGCTCTGGCCCTCAGGCGCAATATACGCAGGAATTGTTTCCCATTGAAGGTGCTGATTTAAACTTAGATACTGATAAATGCCCTGAAGGATATCCTTTACGGCCACATGTGGTCTGGTTTGGCGAAGCAGTTCCTGCCTACGAAGATGCAAGTGTGAGTGTGCAAACAGCAGATATTTTTATTGTGATTGGTACGAGTCTGGCTGTCTATCCTGTGGCTGGATTGATTCACGAAATCCCAGCCAACTGCCGTGCATTTTATATCGACCCGAAAGCAGATTATCAGCGTGTACCTGAGCAGTATCAACTGATTAAAGCGGGTGCGAGTGAAGGAATGAAAAAACTTTTTTTGCAATTGCTTGCGCCATAAAAGTACATTTTGGCATCAGTATCGATCAAAAAAATGATATCGCCTTCTACTTTTGCAGGCTTTTTGCTGTTTATAGCCTATCTAACTTGGCATAAGACCAATAAATCACGGCATACACGCGTTTGGCATTCAAATTGCTTAACGGTATTACGTTTTATTAAAAAAGTAATATTGGGGCTTGGTCAGTATGGGTTATGTCGCAAGAGAGCTCAGTCCAAAAAGTAAGCTATTGCTTGGCTTAGGATCATTTTTAATTCCTGTGCTTATTTGGTGTGCAGTGAGTTATTTGCCATTTTTATGGCATCCGCAGGTGCAAATTACGCAGTCTGGCAGTGTGCCTTATTTTCAGGTGGATAGCCGTGTCGACAAAGCGGTGTTTTATGCCGAAGCGCAATCTGCGGTCAATGCAGGTTTAGCGCCACCTCAAGGCAAACTGGTCAATCCAATCTATCTACCTGCACCGCATGAAGTGGCAAAAGCGCTGGTTACGGCCTTTATTACTCCGCCTGCCCAACCTGATGCCCCATGGTTTCATCAAAGCTTATGGCACAGTATTAAAATTGTGTTCAGCGCTTTTTTTATTGCCTCTCTCATCGGAATTCCACTCGGTATTCTTTGCGGTTTTTCTCAAAAAATATCACAACTGACCGAACCTTTCGTTGAGTTTTTTCGCTACTTGCCTGCTCCTGCTTTTGGTGCCTTAGCCGTTGCGATTTTAGGCATTAATGATGCACCTAAAATCGCCATTATTGTGATTGGTACGCTATTTCAGCAAATTCTAATTATTGCCAATACCACACGGATGGTTGACCGGGGCCTGATCGAAGCAGGTTTTACGCTGGGTACCAATAAATTGAAAAGCTTATTTCATGTGGTGATTCCGACGGCGCTTCCCGACATTTACCGCGACTTACGTGTATTGCTGGGCTGGGCTTGGACTTATCTGATCGTATCTGAACTGATTGGCACAACCTCTGGGATTACGTGGTTTATTACCCAACAAGCGCGTTACCAAAATTTTGACAATGTCTATGCCGCGATCCTCATCATTGGAGTGATTGGTTTGGTATGCGATGTGCTGCTAATGAAACTCGGACAACGTCTATTTAAATGGAAAGCAGGAGCAAAATAATGAACAGCACAGAATTTAATGCCACCTCTTATTTCGATGCAATTTATGCGCGACCTGTCCTTTTAGAAGCAAAAAAACTTACACAAAGTTTTAAGCACGGCAAAACTGAACGCACTATTTTAAATCAGTTGGATTTAAAGATTCATAAACGTGAATTTATCTGCGTGATTGGCCCATCGGGTTGCGGTAAATCGACCTTTAGCCGAATTGTGGCTGGTCTTGATCCTTACAGTAGCGGTGAATTGCTGGTCGATGGCCAAGCGATTGAAGGCCCAAGCCCTGAGCGTGGCATGGTGTTTCAAGGCTACACGCTTTTTCCATGGAAAACAGTCAAAGAAAATGTGATGTTCGGCCCTTTAATGAAAGGTGCCAGCAATGCTTCGGCTGAATCCAGCGCCCGCGAATGGATTGATATTATTGGTCTAGAAAAATACCAAGATCAGTACCCGCATCAGCTTTCTGGTGGGATGAAACAGCGCGTTGCGATTGCCCGCGCATTGGTCAATGAACCCAAAATATTATTGATGGATGAGCCTTTTGGCGCGCTTGACCCGCATACCCGTCAAAAAATGCAAAAACATTTAATGGATCTTTGGCAAAACATTGATATCACCATCATTTTTGTGACACACGATATGGATGAAGCCATTTTATTGGCGGATCGTATTGTAGCGCTCAAAGCCAATCCTGGTGAAATTAAAGAAATTATTGAGGTCGATTTACCCCGTCCTCGTAATCCTGAACTCATGCTGAGTCCTGAATTTAAACAACTGCGCGAACGGGTAGATTTCTTGGTGCATGCACAGGAAGACGAGCTCGACCCTGCAATGGAGAACTTACCGAAAATTCCGCGTATGACCCAAGTCAGTACACAAAAATAACTGGATTAATCCCTCTTCATCTTTAGGACGGCCTAAATGATGTACTACAGCGTTGGACGGCCAACATTATAGGAATTGAAGATGAATGAATCTTATATTTTGCCACTTGTTGATATTTCAAAAATGCAAAGTACGGTACTGTCAGAACGCTTAGAAGTAGCCTCTGCATTGGATCAAGCCTGTAAAGATGTTGGTTTTCTATATTTAAAGGGTGATCAGTTCAATTTTGATTTTGCGACATCACTAATTCAGGTGGCAAAGCGTTATTTCCAACAAGATACCGCCAGTAAAATGCAACACTATATTGGGCTGTCGAAAAATCACAGTGGATATGTACCAATTGGTGAAGAACAATTTTCAGGCAACAGCTACGACCTAAAAGAAGCCTATGACGTCAATTATGATTATCACGGCGAAACTACGGCATTTCCATTGCTTGGCCCTACGTTATGGCCAAATGATGCCACATTTAAAAGTACCGTCAGTGATTATTACTGCCATTTACGCAGTATTAGCGAGCAGATTTTTCAGGCCTTTGCTTTAGCATTGAATGTAG
The DNA here is from genome assembly GCF_013419225.1 of Acinetobacter sp. YH12097. Taxonomy (NCBI): domain Bacteria; kingdom Pseudomonadati; phylum Pseudomonadota; class Gammaproteobacteria; order Moraxellales; family Moraxellaceae; genus Acinetobacter; species Acinetobacter sp. YH12097. Next base: position 88,695 of record NZ_VPAN01000001.1, read on the forward strand.
ATGAGCATTTTTTTGATTGCAAAATTACCCATCCGACCAGCCAACTGCGTCTAATCCATTATCCCTATAACCCTGAAGTGAAAGATGCCGAAGGTATTGGCGCGCATACAGATTATGAGTGCTTTACACTGCTCTTACCGACTGCACCAGGTTTGCAGGTACTAAATAAACAAGGTGAATGGATGGATATTCCATTGATTGAAAATACCTTGGTGATGAATATTGGCGACATGATGGAAATTTTGTCGAATGGCAAATATTTGGCCACCAAACACCGTGTTAAAAAAGTCTCTGAAGAACGCTACTCTTTCCCCTTATTCTGCGCCTGCAATTACGACACGATCATTGAGCCAGTACATTCAACTGAAGCGCCTAAATATCAGCCCTTAATTGGTGGTGAACATTTATTTAATCAAACCGCGCAAACCTTTAGTTATCTCAAAAAACGTATCGCTTCAGGAGAGCTGAGTCTAAGAAATGCTGTGCCTTTGTCATCATTTGGTATGGATGAAAATACAGAAGTACAAGGAGCAAGCGCATGAATCTATTTCAGGCTTTAGCACAGCTTCCAGCCAGCCAAGAGGTTTCAGGTCCTATTCCAGACTATTTGTATGGTGCTTTTCGCCGTAAAAGCATTAGTTTTTCAAATGGTTTAACGGATGAAAAAACCATTGTGTATTGGTTTCAGTCACGTAGTTTCACCATCGATCTACGTTTAAAAAGCCAAGAAAATACGCCAGTAAATGAGCGTCAAGGCTGGATTGGCAACACTCTTTGGGATGCTGAACAGCAATTATTGTCTTGGGATGTTAAAGCACACTCAAATTATCAAAATCATGTGCAATGGCCAGAACCTGCCAAACTGCATGCGATTGGCAACTGTATTTTAGAATTCTCTCCAAGCAATGTGTATGTCGAAGACTGGCGTCAGCAAGTTCATGAAGGGCTATTTTTAGGCCTGCGGTTGAAGTCAGCCCTCGATGTAGAAAGTCATCAACCATTGCCGATGGATGGTGGTTTAATTATTTGTGATAAGTATGTGGCCTTTGCACTGAGCCGTTTACCTACAGATCAGCAAACAGTTGCCAGCATCGACATATCATCTGCACCTACTATGTATAAAACGGTGATTGAAAGCTTTGAAGTTTCCATCGCTGTAGATGGTCTGCATAAGCACTATACAACGACTTCATCTCAGCAAAATCAAGTGCTTAACTTTGATCATTTTGAAGTTATTGATGAAACACATTTAAAGCAAAACGTAATTATTAATGGTCAAGCAGTACAGCTGATGTTCGAGGTGGATATTTATGTTCCACATTATGCATTTCAGCATCACACTGATACCACGACAGAAAGCACAGATTGGTTACGAAATGAAAAACAGCACCTCTTGCACCATGCAGTAGAATGCCTATAGGAAATCAATGTCGTTTATATATTTGCTCATTGCAATCATTGCCGAAGTGATTGCTACATCCGCCTTAAAAGCCAGTAATGGCTTTACCGAACTAGTACCTATTATTTTTACCGTATTGGGCTATGCCATTGCGCTCTTCTTTTTAGGTTTGACCTTTAAATCGATTCCTATGGGATTGGCATACGCCATGTGGTCGGCTGCAGGCATTGTGCTTATTTCATGCGTGGGCTGGTTTGTGTTTAAACAAAATTTAGACCTACCTGCCATGATTGGTTTGGCCTTTATTTTATTGGGTATTGTGATTATCAATATTTTTTCTAAAAGCACAGAGCTTTAAAATGTCGGTTTTGAAATGTAGTTTTTAAATAATATTTCTGAAATTTTAAAGACTTAAATTGCTATAGATAAAAATACTCTAGCTAGCTGTTGCACACTAGAGCATACTTTTCGAATGAATAAACTATAATCTGTCGGCTTCTATAAAATGCCTTTCACTAGAAAAAAGCATCCAACAATACATAACAGCACAGCAAAACATTTTTTCAGTACTGCTGGTGAAAGCGCATGCGCAGTTTTCGCGCCATATTTAGCCGTAAAGAAACTCATCACACTAATGCCCAAAAAGGCATAGATATGAATAAAGCCAATGGTATTTGGAATTTCAACATGCTGCTGCATGCCAAAGAACATAAAACCTAATGCGCCAGCAATGGCAATAGGTAAACCGCAAGCGGCAGACGTCCCGACCGCTTTTTGCATCACCACGCCATTTGCCGTTAAATACGGCACCGAAATACTGCCGCCGCCAATCCCGAAGATGGCCGATGCAACGCCGATACCCGAACCTGCTACAATTTGTTTAGCTGTAGATGGTAGTGTTTTATTTGGATCGACTGGCTTTTTTGCTCCCATAAACATGGTATAAGCCACCCAAAGTAAAAACACACCGACAATCATTTGCAGATGCAAACCTGACAGCCAGCCTGCAATGCCCGCGCCTGCAAAACAGCCAATCGCCATAGACGGAGCTAAATTTTTAAATACAGGCCAAATCACAGCGCCATTTTTATTGTGCGCCATCAAGGAGCTGATCGATGTCACCACAATCGTAGCCAAAGATGTGCCGAGCGCCAAATGCATAATCACATCGGGACTATAGCCCATTTGGCTAAAAACAATATAGAGCAAAGGCACAATGATAGTACCGCCACCGACGCCAAACAGCCCTGCAGCAAAACCAGCAAATGCACCAATAATTAAGAAAGTAATGAGTTCCACAATATACCGATTTAAAATGAAGAGAAATCTTGTATAAATCAAATATGTACTATCATTCGGTGAATAATGAATGTTCCCTCTCCTTTTTTAAAGGATGAGGAACATGCTCCTCATCACAAAGGGAGAAGCAACTTTTAGTTACTCATTTAAAATCACATTCTGAATGTTTTTTGACTTTGGCAAGAAATCTAATATTGATTAAAAATAAATCACGAAGTGATTAAGCCAACTCCACTTGACCTACAGCATGATAAGCACGGTTGAAATACACCAAACTCTCTTCCTGCTGACTTTGCTTGATTGCGACCACACGGCACATAAACACACTGTGCGTACCCACTTCTTGAATCTGTTCAATCTGACAGTCAAAACTGACCAAAGCATCTTTGAGTATTGGTGAACCTGTTTCTAATACAGTCCAAGAACCCAATTTAAACCGCTCTTCCGAACTGAATTTGCTTGAAGCAAAAGCATTGGAAATTTGCTCATGCTGTGCGCCCAAAACATTGACAGACAGAACTTTATTTTCAAGAAAATGCGCATGAGAACGAGATGATTGATTCATACAAACCAGCAAAGTTGGCGGTGTATCTGTCACACTGCATACTGCTGATGCTGTAAATCCATGCATGCCTGCTTCGCCCTCAGTCGTAATCACGTTGACTGCAGTCGTCAATAAAGACATTGCATTTCTAAAATCAGTTGCTTCAATCATCTCTTCAATCTCAATGGTCTATATGGCTTATCTCTTTCTCAGGTTTGGGCAAGAGGGAATTTAATTTTCCTTTTTGCCCTTACATGAAACTGAGTCAGCTCGAATTTATGCAGTCAATTCTTGGCGAATAATGGCAGCGCCTGCGCTTAACGCATTTAGTTTGCCTTGCGCCACTCGGCGAGGTAAAGGCGCCATACCGCAGTTTGTTGAAGGATATAGCTTGTCGGCATCTACAAATTGCAATGCTTTGCGTAATGTATTGGCTACTTCTTCTGCTGTTTCAACCTGATTGGTTGCTACATCAATTGCGCCAACCATCACTTTTTTACCGCGGATGAGTTCGATTAAATCCATTGGTACACGAGAGTTTTGGCATTCAAGTGAGATGATATCGAGCTTCGATTGCTGCAGTTTCGGGAATGATTCTTCGTATTGGCGCCATTCATTACCCAAAGTCTGTTTCCAATCGGTATTGGCTTTAATGCCATAACCATAGCAAATGTGAACAGCAGTTTCACATTTCAAACCTTCAAGCGCACGCTCTAAGGTCGCAATACCCCAGTCATTGACTTCATCAAAAAATACGTTAAACGCAGGCTCATCAAATTGAATGATATCTACGCCTGCCGCTTCAAGCTCTAACGCTTCTTGATTCAGGATTTTAGCAAATTCCCAAGCCAATTTTTCACGGCTCTTGTAATGACCATCATACAAAGTATCAATCATCGTCATTGGGCCAGGCAGTGCCCATTTGATCGGCTGATTGGTTTGGCTGCGTAAGAATTTTGCATCATCAACAAACACTGCTTTCTTACGCGATACTTCGCCCACCACAGACGGGACACTCGCATCGTAACGATTACGAATACGCATCGTTTCACGCTTTTCGAAATCTACCCCTTCAAGATGTTCAATAAATGTGGTCACAAAATGCTGACGGGTTTGTTCACCATCACTGACAATATCAATGCCTGCATGGATTTGTTCATGCAAAGATAATTTCAACGCATCACGTTTTGCATCTAATAATTCTTCGCCTTCAAGTTTCCATGCTGACCACAATTTTTCAGGTTCAGCCAGCCAAGATGGTTTAGGTAAGCTGCCAGCAGTTGAAGTTGGGAGTAAAATGGCCATATTCGATCTTCTATCTCTATTTTCTTTTAAACGGGTGTTTTAACTCACCCGCGGTTTCATCTATTTACGTGTTTTAAAATTAAGCTGCATCTGCATTTTCAATACTAAAATTAGCAGCCCACTCATTCAAAATGTCTTGATATGGCTGGATAAAGTTCTCTTCCGTCCATTTGCCCTGTTTAACCGCCAACTGGCCACGTTCAACACGGTCGTACACAATACGGGTTAATGAGTAATCGCCAAAGCTTAAGCTTGGTTGATACACTAAACCTGCTGTCGCATTGGTATTGTAAATTTCAGGACGGTAGATTTTTTGGAAGCTTTCCATGGTGCTGATCGCGCTGATCAGTTCGAAATCTGTATAGTCGCTAAGCAAGTTATTTGCTGAATAGAATGCCAATGGTGCAGTCGCATTTTCAGGTTTGAAGTAACGAACGCTTAAGCCCATTTTTGCAAAATAGTCATCGGTACGTGAATGGTCATCATTGGTGTATTCCACACCTAAGATCGGATGTACATTTGCAGTACGGTAATAAGTTTTTGTCGTTGAAACACTTAAGCAAATCACAGGCTGTTTTTTAAATTCAGCTTTGAATACTTCTGAATTGATCAAGTGTTGATAAAGCTTGCCGTGCAAATCGCCAAAATCTTCAGGTTTTTCATTGAATTTGCAACCGAGTGCTGGTAATACTACGCTGAAGTCATAGTCACGTACATACGAAGAAAAACTGTTGCCAATCATGCCTTCAATGCGTTCATTGGTTTTATGGTCGATGATGGTACTTTTTAAAGTTTCAATAAACGGGAAAGTTTGACCGTTGCCTTCTACATCCAGCTCAGCAGAAATAATGTCAATTTCAAGTGAATAACGATCCGCATTTGGGTTATCACAGCTGGCCAAAGTGTTGAAGCGGTTATTAATCATTGCCAAAGTACGGCGTAAATTTTCTTCACGGTGTTCGCCGCGTGCCAAATTGGCAAAGTTCGTTGTTAGACGTGTATTGTCAGCTGGTTTATAGTTTTCATCAAAGCGGATACGTTTGATTGAACATGCAAATTTATTACTCATGGAGATTCACTACCCTAAAATTAAAATAATCAAAATTTCTGTATGGAGTAATTTATACGTGAATCTTAAGATGAATAAAAATGATTTAACCTCAATACAAAGTGAGTTAAATTCATGTTTGGTAATTTTATAAGATGAATTTATTTCAATTTAGCTCAATGAGCGCACTTTAAAACTGACTAACCCGTAGAATAAACTTAAATTAACCTTTGTATAAACAATACTTTATGATTTTATTAAATGCATATTCATATCAGCATTCTGCTGATTTTTTGATGTTTAAATGAAGCTGATTGATAAGAATGTCCACTTTTAGAATGTGGCTATTTATTATTCTAAGTGAATTAAACTCAGCTTAAACTGAGAAAAGATCAAATCATTAACTGGATTTTCATTTCTTATATTTAGGTACAAGTACCCAAATTTATCATTTAGATACTTGCCCTATATTTGTAAATTGCTCTGTCAACACTTTAAAAAATAAAAGATTTATGCACGACAATCCCTGTCATTGCCCCATCACCTACGGATAAAGCAACTGAACCGCCTGAACGTGTGACATCACCACAAGCATAAATTCCTTTGACATTTGTTTCTTTTGCTGGCGAAGTTTTAATGGCCTCGCCATATTCATTACAGTCGATTTCTAAACCTAAATGATGAATCCAGTTCGATTGCAGACGAGTAACAGTCGAAACAAATAAGCCATTCAATTTAATTCGTTCACCATCTGCCATTACAACATCACAATGACCTTCAATATGGTCAATTTTACGCGTTTCGATCTGTATTTGACGTTTAGAAAGCTTCGCTAATAACTCATTATCCAATTGATCTACTGCAATTGCATCATTTAAAAATAAAGTAGTATTGCCCCAATCTGGCAACATCAACGCCATGTGCAATGAATGCATACCCGAAGCCAACATACCAATTTCACCTAAATTCAGTTCATAGCCATCACAATATGGGCAGTGATAAATAGATTTCCCCCAACGTTCGGCCAAACCATCAACTTTAGGCAATTCGTCACGTACGCCAGTGGCAATAATCATTTTTTCAGCTTGAATGTGCTGATTACCTGCAACAATTAAATATTTTCCATCAAGCGCTTTTACATCTGTAACCGTTTCAGCAAGCCATGAAATCGTGGAATACTTTTCTAATTGTGCTTTAGCTTCTGCTGCAATAGCACTTGGTGATCGGCCATCTTGCGTCAAAAAATTATGTGAATGTTCAGCAAAACGATTACGACGTTGCCCTGCCTCAATAATTAAAATACGGCGGCGCGCACGTGCTAAAGGTAAAGCTGCAGAAAGCCCTGCATAACTACCACCAATAATCACAACTTCATAATTCATATTCATAATGCCTATATGTAACTTTAAAAGTTACTATATCACTTAATATGCTTATAAGAAACTTTTAATGTTACAATCTATTAATTACCCTAATCATCTATTTCCTCATGCGTAAAGACAGTAAACTTTCACGAATGCTGCATGTCCTGCTGCACATGGCACGTGAAAATAAGCCTTTCACTTCAGATCAGATTGCCGAAATGCTGGAAACAAATCCTGTTGTGGTGCGTAGAACCATGTCTGGCTTAAAAAAACATGGATTTGTTGATTCTGAGAAAGGCCCTGGTGGCGGCTGGAGTTTGATTAAACCTCTGCATGACATTTCGCTGTATGACATTTACCTTGCTGTCGGTGAACCTTCTATTTTCGCCATTGGCAATGAAAATATGCAGCCAGATTGCTTGGTAGAACTGGTGGTCAATCGGGCACTTGATCATGTCTTTTTTGAAGCGCAAGAAGTGCTGATTAAAAACCTTAAAGCAACTCAATTAGACCAATTGGCGCATGATTTTCAGATTGAATGGAATCAGCAGATGAACACTAAATAAAATAAATGCATCTTCAAATTGATTTCAATTTTAAGTCGCTATACTGAATCTGACTCAGCTCCACCTTAGAAAAAATCAGCATATTCGGGCTTTGAAATGTCCATGAATCGCTAAAATATAAGGTTTAGATTTAAACCTTACGATTATGATGTCTAACAAACTTGAACGTCAGAAACTGACGCTCCCAACAGGTCATGACAAGCTTTTATTACACTCTTGCTGTGCGCCCTGTTCTGGCGAAGTCATGGAAACTTTAATTGAATCAGGTATTGATTTTTCGATCTTTTTCTACAATCCCAATATTCATCCAGTCAAAGAATATGAAATCCGTAAAGAGGAAAATATCCGCTTTGCAGAAAAACACAACATTCCGTTTATAGACTGTGACTACGACACAGACAACTGGTTTGAACGCGCCAAAGGCATGGAAAATGAACCTGAGAAAGGCCTCCGCTGTACCATGTGTTTTGATATGCGCTTTGAACGTACTGCATTATATGCGGCAGAACATGGCTTTAGCCTAATCAGCAGTTCATTGGGTATTTCACGCTGGAAAAATATGCAGCAGATTAATGACTGCGGGCATCGTTCAGCTTCACATTATGACGGAATAACCTATTGGGACTATAACTGGCGTAAAAATGGCGGTGCTGTACGTATGCTGGAAATCAGTAAAAAAGAAGAATTTTATCAGCAGGAATACTGCGGCTGTGTCTATTCACTGCGCGATACCAATCGCTGGCGCATGAGCCAAGGCCGTGACCGAATAAAATTAGGGGTGAAGTTTTATTCCAATGCGATGGATGAGGAAGCTTAAGTTCTGCACTTCGCTATCTTTCATTGATATTAATTTGATGTTGTTAAGCCCTGAAATTTTTACATCATTCAGGGCTTTTTTTAGCTATATTTCAACTTATTTCAGTTCTTCAACCAACGTTGGATAGATTGATCCATCGACATCCATTTCGGTTTTATAAATGCCATTGGCAACATTAAATTTGTTCACGTGATAACTCGAGCCATAAAGTGAATCAAATCCTGTACCTTTTTTAAAGACTTGTTTATTGGCAGCCAAGTCCAATAAATGTGTGCCTCCAATAAACTGTTCATATTGTGCAGGGTCAACACCAACTCGGGTTGACATGATTTTCACTGCATCGGCATGCGTTGCAGGGTCGTTGATGTATTTAACCGTTTTATCCCAAACTTGAATGATTTTTTTCCATTCTTCTTTGTTGGCAGATAAATGCGTCATGTTGACGGTTAATGTGTCGTAAATCAGACCGGGTTTATCTTTCGATGTATAAATGATTTTAGAACCTGCTACCGCTTTCAAAGCTTGATTTGCGACCGGTTGCCACACGGCAATCGCTGCAATATCAGGACTTGCAAATACTTGTGGCAGCTCATTGGTCATGGTGTTGACCAACTTCACTTCAGAAGCTTGAATTTTTGCATCATCCAAAGCCGTCGCTAAAAGCAAATGATCAACCAAGCCTTTTTCAGTCGCGACACTTTTTCCTTTTAAATCGGCAAGGCTATTGACGCCATCTTTAGCAATGATGACATCATTACCCGCAGAATAGTCCGTCGCCATAATCATGACGCCTTTCGTGCCGCCAGAACCCGTGACTAAGTTGTCGCCATTGGTGACCAAAACAGCATCCAACTGATTAGCCGCAAATGCAGATAATGAAGCTGAATAATCAAACCATTTAAAGTCCACATTGACACCGGCTTCTTTCAACCAGCCTTTTTCAATAGCAACTTGCCATGCGACAAAACCAGGCCAGTCGCTATAGCCAATTGTGATGGCTTTTGTATTGACTGTGCCTTCTGCTTGCGCGTTTGGTTCAGGTGTTTTCGCCGTATTGTCACAGCCACCTAGTAAGATAGCGGTCACAACGGATGCAGATAAGCAGGCTTTTTTGATCATAGTGAGATTTCCCCGATGGCATTACAGTTAAATTTGGTATTGGTGTTCAAAAACGATGATGTATTCGGATTGCTGACAGATTGAGCATGGCGTTTTGTACGATTTGGTCTATGGTTGGCTGCATTAGTATGTGCTTGCTGTTGGTCTGTCACTTGGTCTTTAAACTGACCTTGTGATCGATATAATTGGCCCATTTTAAAACTCCTTAATTCTTTGCATTTTGCGGAATTGGCGGCATCACAGCGTCCATCAACTCCAAATGTCCTTTAATCACACCCTTAAGTGCTGAAAAATGCTGACTGATAACTTTGAGCTCTGAACTGACGCCTTGCAGAATCATGACTTCTAAAATTTTGTGGTCATCGAGTTGAATATGCAGCGAGCTCACTACTTGTTCTAAAAACTGCTGCTGTAAATCTAAAAGCTGAATACGTAGCGCCGTACTACTTGCGTCATAAAGTAAGGTAAATGTGCCAACCATCACTTCGTTGCGCTGCTCCTGATCGGCAATCAGATGCTTATTGATCATGTCTACAATGGCCTGAGAACGGCTTTCATAATGCTGATCGACAATTTTTTGATCCAAAGCATCGACTGTTTTTTCAGGCACTGTAATACTGATACGCGCCAGCTTTTGTTTAGGCACTGTTTTTCCTTATTTTTTTTGCTGAATATAGAAACCCGCGCGGGCGCTCAGTAGCTCAATAAAAAACTGCTTTAATTGATGCAGAAATGTTGCAGATTGATGGCGGTTCATATGCATCTCCTGTTTGAGTAATACAAAACATTTATTTCGTAATATCGATAGAAATGCAGAAACTGTGCCAAGTGAGGAACATGAAAAATGATCGTTTTTTGGGACTCTTAACTTTCTTTTAGATTTTACTGTTCATGATTTGTGCAATAAATGCACTCATCGAGACCCCTTTGCACTATTGCTGCGATGTATTATTTGATGAAAGACTATTTCTAAAGGTCGTTGTTCTTAAGCAAGAGCATTGACCGACATGCAACAAACTCGAAGTTCAATTTATTTCATCAACATTGAACATCATTTATACTGATTGATCATTCTATTCATCACTCAACGCCTATGAAGTATTTCAGCTGCGCGGTATGTTCTAACCAAATCTTTTTTGCCAATTCACACTGTGTCAATTGTCAGACTGCGCTGGGTTATATTGCCTCTGAAAAGCAAATGGGCTGTTTTGAAAAGCACAGCACTACGCTGTGGCTTGCGTTAAATCCTGAAATAAAGGGAAAACGCTTTAAACCTTGTCATAATTATCAGCATCATCAGATATGTAACTGGATGGTGCCTGCTGACAGTGAGGAAATTTATTGTGAGTCTTGCCTGCTCACGCACACCATTCCCAACTTAGATAACCCAGACCATATTGTGTACTGGGCACGATTGGAACATGCTAAACGGCGTTTTTTGTATTTAATGCAGCAGCTCAATACCATGCCGCGTCCTAAACGCAGCCAAGATGACCGTTTTGGACTTCGTTTTGATTTTCTGATGCCAACAGAAAATACACCTGTTATGACCGGTCATGCCAATGGAATTATTACCTTGAATGCCAGTGAAGCAGATGTGATTTACCGCGAAACAACGCGTATAAAAATGGGTGAAAACTACCGTACACTTCTAGGTCATTTTAGACATGAAAGTGGTCATTATTATTTTGATTTGATCAAACATTTACACCCTGAACTGATTGAGGAATTTCGAGAACTGTTTGGTGATGAACGACAAGATTATAGTGAAGCTTTGAAACGTCATTATAATGACGGTGCTCCGCAAAATTGGGCGGATTACTATGTTAGTTCCTATGCCAGTACGCATCCTTGGGAAGATTGGGCGGAAACATGGGCGCATTATTTGCACATGATGGACACTCTTGAAACCGCCTACTATGCAGGATTAGTGGTCAAAACCAATAAGTCAGATTTGAATAATTTAGAACTGAAAGAGAACCCGATTGGCGCTCAGGATTTTGACCTATTGCTGCAACACTGGATGACCTTGACCTTTAATTTAAATGCGTTGAACCGCAGCATGGGCTTAGATGATGCTTATCCATTTACGTTGTCGAATCCGGTATTGGATAAACTTAGATTCATTCATCATAAATTGCTCAATATGACCTTAAAAAATCAGCAGCACAATTAGATTAAATTTAACACGTGACAGTGTTTGAATCTCAAATCAACTTTTCGGTATCACAGCATTCGAACATTAGCTTAGTTTGAAAGGATACATACGTAGTAATTTTCTAGGATTGAGCGCTGTAACACCTGCCCTATTTTTACTATTTTATAAAGGTTAAAATAACAAAAAATAGATGCCTGTGACCTTTCCAATGATGCCTTTCACGCATTTACCCGCTCGTTTTATGTGTATCATCAGCCTGAGTTTGCTTAGTGGATGCCAATTGGTCAAATTACAAGAAAATCAACTCAGTGCGTCACTAAATAATAAAACAGATAGCATATTAACCCATCAGAAGCTCAGTACATTTAGCCATCAAATCCTGTTAATGGTGAATGAAAGCGACCAATCTTGTTTAAATGCGCTTGAAAGCTGTATTCACAAAATGCGTAATAATGAAACTTTAGATATTGCTCAAGTCTATGCAGCAGCAAGTGAGCTGTACATAGCACGTGCTTTAAGCGCCGAACAAAATCCACAATGCAAAAAAAGCTTAAAACAACACAGCGGAAAATTAGCTTCAAGCAAAATTAAAATGTGTATGGATCAGCAGCTTGCAGACTTTGATTTCAGTCTGCGTTACAGCTATGTCTATCTATTTAAATCCGCTCAAGCCCCTGAAGAGCGCTTATTTGATTTGCGTCAGGGACAAGTCCGTACCTTTTATAATGTGGCTTTATCACGTCTGATAACCTCATCATTCATCCGTTTTGACTATCAGCAAATGCCTGAAAGTTTAATGTTGGGATCATCGCTTTATCATTTTAACTATGAACATTATCCTGAAATCAAAAATGCGGACATTGATAAATTACTGTCGAGCTATAATTTTAATTTTTCAGGCTTAAAAACTATTAACCGTCAGGAAGGCATAGGCTCTGAATTTGTCTTAGTCAAAAAAGCCACGGATCTGTCTGCTGCGCAGCCTTTTATATTAGATCCTGAACAATATTATTCAAATAAACCCAACCCGAATATCCATACTGCACGCTATTTATCTGTTAGTGCGATCGCCGAGCCTGCCAAGACCAATAGCAGCATTAGTGAAATTTTGTCGCCGCAATCAGACTTTAAGGTTGAATTATTTAATCCCTATCAATTTAAAAAGGCAAAAATTGAATCTCAGTCCTATACCCTAACGGCCAATTATTCTGTGCCTTATGGACTTTGGTTAGCCGAAAATAAATTAGGACAATCTGGCTATTGGACACTTCTGAATAAGGAAGAACATTTGCGCATGCCACATGTGTTTATGTTAGAGCCTTATCAACCCAATAAAAAGACTATTGTCATGGTTCACGGATTAGCCAGCAGTCCTGAAACGTGGATCGGCCTGACCAATAATATTATGGGTGATCAAAAACTACGTGATCATTACCAAGTTTGGCAAGTGTTTTACTCAACCAATATGCCAATATTTGAGAGTCATTTTCAAATCAATGCTTTACTCAAACAGGCATTTGCAACTGTTCAGCCCAATACGCCTTCGGCTCAAGATGCTGTCATTATCGGACATAGTATGGGCGGCATCATCAGTCGTTTATTGGTTAGTGATGCAGATATTTCCGCTCAAGCTATTCCACTCATGAACTATGAACAAAATACACAGTTACAACGTCATCCAATTATCCGCGATCGTTTTGTCTTTAAACCATTGAAGCCAGTTAGTCGTGCAATTTTCATTGCCGCACCGCATCATGGTACTGACTATGCAGACCGCTGGTTTACCAATTTGGCGAAAAAAATCGTGGTATTGCCTTTAAGTTTTTTAAATGATGTCAATGTTGAAATCCCAAATGCAAAAAATTCAACTATGGGTCTGATTAAGTCTGGGCCAGCAGATTTAAGTCAAAAATCACGTTTTATGCTGTTGTCTGCTGACATCATGCCAAATAAAGATATTCCCTATCATTCTATTATGGGGAATCAGACGCAAAGTACTGAACCGAGCAAAATGTCGGATGGCATTGTTCCCTATACAAGTTCTCATTTAGATGGCGCGGTGTCTGAAAAGATTTTCTATGGTGGACATTCAATTCATGAGTCTGCGGATGCCATTTTAGAGTTACGACGCATTTTGAGAGTGCATATGGACAATGAAGCGTTGAATCAATAACGATAAAATTGCTTTATGTATTTATAAATTATCTTTTAAAAGCAGTGTTTTATTGCTAAATTAGCTCCTATATTTGGGGGCTATATGACAGAAAAATTATATTATTGGGCAGAAAATTTAGAAGGCTATAATTCCGATATTGACAACGATTTTCCTTATTCAATTGAGATAAAAAGGCTCAATTTTTTTATTGGTAAAAACAATGTCGGTAAAAGCCGTTTCTTAAGAAACTTGTTCATAAATAGTACACATACGATACCAGACTTTTCTTTTCCTAATTTATCTAATTATTTTACTGAATTAAAATCCATCATTGAATCAAGTCAAGGTACTATTTGGCTTGGGGCGATGAGCTCAGGCGAAAATCGAACTACACTATTTAAATTGATAAATGATGCCATAGACTGTCCTATTTTTCCTAGAAATAGATATAAAGAGAATTATCAGCGTACAATAGATCAATTAAGTAAAGTGAGAATTGAATATACACAAGAATTTACATATAAAGTTTCTGAAATTCAGAAATATGTTAATGATTTTGAAAATAATATAGTTTATGAAAAATCAAAATCTTATATCCCTATCCTACGCGGTATGCGTCCTGTCACAGAACAAGAGAATACACAGCCTTATATTAAACGAGCCCAAAAAGATTATTTTTCAGATACGAATAAATTTAACTCTAATAATATTATTACTGGTGAATGCTTATACAATGAACTTAAAATTCATCTTTTAGGTGAACCTGAACAACGTGAACTAATTAAAGATTATGAAGAAAAATTAAGTCAATATTTTTTTGATAATGAGACTGTTTCACTTATCCCTAAGCATGATCAAGATGTTGTAAATATTAAAATTGGTAACGATCAACAATTCCCTATTTCACAGTTGGGTGATGGCTTACAACAAGCGATAATCTTAACTTATGAAGCTTATATAAAAAGTAAAGACAAAGAAGGCAAACCAGAAACGCATGCCTTTTTCATAGAAGAACCAGAACTGCACATGCATGCAGGTATGGTTCGTCAATTGATGAACTTTTATCTTAATGAAACACCGCATTATTATTTTTTTACTACTCACTCCAACCATTTACTAGATATGGCAGATGAATCTGACCAAGTCATGATTCAAAAGTTCGTAAAGCAACCTAAAGAAGAAGATCCTACGAAATTTGATTTTAAAATTTACCGTTGTGACAGAGATCGAGACTTACTTGCTTCATTAGGCGTACGTCCATCTTCTGTCTATTTAGCAAATTGCACCATTTGGGTAGAGGGCATTACAGATCGGCTTTATATCACTAAATATATGGAAAAATATTTAGCTGAACTAGAGTCAGCTGATATGGAGCTTTATAAAAAATACCGTAGATTTATGCCGAACTATCACTATACGTTTGTGGAATATGCAGGCAGCAATTTATCTCATTGGTCTTTTGATGATGATTATCCTAAAACACGGGAAGAAAGAATCGAATTTTTAAAGCAAGACCGTGGTCAAAGTGCAACTACTGTTGCAAGTGACATGCTATTAATTGCTGATGGCGACATACAAAAAAATTCTGAAAAAATAAAGTTCTTAAGAAAGGAATTAAATAAAGAAAATTTAATTATTTTGGACTGTAAAGAAACAGAAAATACTTTACCTAAAGATTCTATTCTTCGTGTAGCTCAGAAAAAGTTCAGTAATATGAAAAGGAAGACCTCTCAAGGATTTAATATCGAAAAGCTAGAGGGAATTAATTCATTAGATTATTTTGATCATAAAGATTATGGCATAGGAAAATTATTGGATGATCAAATACGAAATCCAAGAACTTCTGCTGAAAAAACTGCTTTTGCCGATGGTACAGGTGTAGGAACCATTAAATATAAACTAGATTTTTGTCGTGAAATCATCAAATATTTTGATGAAAATCCTGATTGGGAAATGACACCAAAAGCAAAGGATCTATGCATCCGAATTTTCAAACATATTGAAAAGTGTAATTCAAATTAGAAAAAGACCGCCTAAGCGGTCTTTTTTAATTAAACATTAAATCCAATATGTTTACCTGTAGGTAATTCGACATCAATACGAAGTTTCCCACCCATTGCTTCTACATATTTTTTCATGGTTGATATTTTTAAATCATTACCACGGTTTTCGATTGCAGAAAGCGAAGGCTGTTTAATCCCTAAAGTTTCTGCTAATTCTTTTTGAGAAATTTCCAACTCTTCACGAATCATGTGAAGATGCTGTTCAAGCATCAGTTCTTCTGCCATTTGCTGAATACGAGCTTGGCTTTCAGCAGAGCGAGCTGCCAATAACTCTTGTAAACTTTTTGCCATGTTAGGAATCTCCTAAACTCTTTAAATGCAAAGTGTATTGCTCATCTGCAATTGCCAGCATTTCTGTATAAAAACGCTTTTTACCGCTTTTATCACCAATGCATAACACAATCGCTTGTCTTAACGGATCAAAAGCAAAGAAAGCTCGAATCGGTTTGCCACGGTGTTGCACACGAAGTTCTTTCATATTGGTATATTTAGAATCATATACAGTGTCCACCAAAGGTCGACCTAAGCTTGGTCCTTGTGATTGCAACACAACTAAAGCTGCCAAGACCTTTTCTTGTGTCGAATCATCTTGCTGAGCAAGCCATTCGTTAAATACATCTGTGGTCAATACTGTCCACATAGCACAACCAAAATATAGACTATAAGCTATATCATAATTTAATCGAGTAAACACTGCAAATAAAAAACCGCCCTCACGGACGGTCTTAAAATTGCCTTCTTTTTTAAAGGAGGGTTAGTGAGGATTTTTTATGCCACAGGCGACAACGTAAACAAAACTTGCCCAGTTTTCACTGTTTGCCCTTTTTCAATGGTAATTTCAAAAACCTTCATCCGCTCAGGCGCAATAATTGGAATCTCAATTTTCATCGCTTCAATCACAGCAAGCGTTGCACCTTCTTCCACAATATCGCCGGATGCACATTCGATTTTCCAAATACTTCCCGGCATGTGCGATTCCACCGCACAACCACCTTCTGGAATTTGAATATCGCTGTCATCCAACACAGCATCTAAGCTTTCAGATACATATTCTGCCAAGCCTGCTTCATGCCAGCGTTTACGCTCATCATCAAAATTGGCTTGTTGGATAGATTTAAATGCTGAGATAGATTCGGCATTTTCAGTCAAGAAGTCATTGTATTCTTTGAGGTTCAATACACCTTCTTCTACATGCAGTTTTAAGCGACCTGCTTTAAAGTCCTCACGCATTTGCATGAGTTTCTCTTCAGACACTTCATAAAACTTAATTTGGTCAAAGAAGCGGAGTAACCACGGCATACCTTGCTCAAAGTCAGGGTTTTTGCGGTAGCGTGACCACATCTGCGTGGTACGACCGACAAACTGATAGCCCCCCGGACCTTCCATGCCATAGACACACATATATGCACCGCCAATACCGACAGCATTTTCAGGTGTCCAAGTTCGTGCAGGATTATATTTGGTGGTGACTAAACGCTGACGCGGATCAAGTGGTGTTGCCACAGGTGCACCTAAATACACATCGCCCAAACCCATGACCAAATAACTCGCGTCATAAACCACATCTTTGACCGCTTGTTTGTCTTTTAAACCATTAATACGACGGATAAACTCAATATTGTCAGGACACCACGGTGCATCTGGACGCACCGTTTGCATATAACGTTCGGTCGCGAGTTGGGTCTGTGAATCTTCCCACGCCAGTGGCAGATAAACGGTACGTGATGGGACTTGCATCTCGGTCACATCAGGCAATTCAGCTTCAGCAACTTGTAATAAACGCAGTAAATCAATTTGATCAAGCTTGATCGAATCAAAATGGATTTGTAGCGAACGAATCCCCGGTGTCAGGTCAATAATCCCTGTGATATTTTGCTTTTGAACCCATTGCATGAGTGCATGAATACGGAAACGTAGGTTTAAATCTAAAACCAACTCACCATATTCCACCAACATGTAGTTGTTGCCCGCAGGACGATATACCACATCTGGCAAGCCATTCTGACCTTTTAAAGTATCAAGCACCGCATTTTTTAAGGTGGAAAGTTCAGGATAAAATGACTCATCAAATGCCACAACCTGCGTATCATTTGCTTCTAATTGCGCATGATATTTTTCATTTAAAAGTTTCGCTTGATGATAACTCACAGGTATAAATCTGACTTTGTCTCCTGCTTTCAATTGACCGAGTTTCCAAAGCTCAGAATTAATCACCACGGCAGGACAAACAAAGCCTCCTAAACTTGGACCATCTGGACCCAAAATAATCGGCATATCACCGGTGAAATCAATCGCACCAATCGCGTATGCATTGTCATGAATATTTGATGGATGTAAACCGGCTTCACCGCCATCCTCACGTGCCCATTCAGGTTTTGGACCAATCAAACGAATACCTGTACGGCTTGAGTTAAAGTGAATCTCAAAAGTATTGGCAAAGAAGGTATCAATGTCTTTTTTAGTGAAGAAGTCTGGTGCACCATGCGGGCCGTACATCACCGCAATTTCCCATTCATGACTAAACGTTGGCACTTGTTCAGGCGCAAGCGCTGTCACTTGTTCAGATGTAAATGCCGTGATTGGCAACATATCTCCAATCAATAAATTACGACCAGCATGACCACCAAACTGACCCAAGGTGAAGGTTGCTTGTGAGCCGAGATATTCAGGTACATTTAAACCGCCTTTAATACCAATATAGGTACGGCAACCTGTCGCAATTTTGCCACATTTGAGCACCTGACCTTTACGCACATTCACGGTTTGCCACATTGGCACAGACATACCATCAAGGGTTGATGGCATATCACCACCGGCAAGCACGATTTGACTGTCACAATGGAATTTTAAACTTGGCCCTTGTAGCGTACATTCCAAGCCTGCGGTATTAAATGTATTACCTAATAATTGGTTAGCCACATTTAAAGACAATGGATCAATCGCACCTGATGGAGGCACCCCGACATCCCAATAACCCAAACGACCTGTCACATCTTGCACAGAAGTTTGAATGCCTGATTGCAACACTTCAATTTTTTGGGTTTTCCACTCAAATGTATTTAAGAATCGTGTGGTTTGCGTACCAGCTTTAAATACATCGCAGTCGATAATATTTTGTAGATATTCAAGATTGGTTTCGATACCTGCAACCGATGTTTTGCCGAGTGTTTCGGTCATTGCAGCAATTGCCAAGTCTCGATCATCCGCTGTCACAATGATTTTCGCAATCATCGGGTCATAAAATGATGAGACATTTGAACCCGTTTCAACCCAAGTTTCATTACGTGCATTCGCATCAAAATCAACATGCGTTAAAAGCCCTGCACTCGGTTGGAAGTTTTTGATTGGGTCTTCGGCATACAGACGCACTTGAATTGAATGACCTTTAGATACAAGTTCTGCTGTTGGTGCAATCCAATCGCCACTACCTAAAGTCACCATCCATTCCACAAGGTCTACACCAAAGACTTGTTCTGTCACGCCGTGTTCAACTTGCAGACGGGTATTCACTTCTAAGAAATAGAATTCCTGTGTGTCGGTATCCATCACAAATTCTACTGTGCCTGCCGAACGGTAATTCACTGACTGCATCAGCCCAATCGCAATCGATTGAATATAAGCACGTTGCTCATCATTGATATGTGGTGCTGGGGTTTCTTCCACAACTTTTTGATTACGGCGCTGTACCGAACAATCGCGCTCGCCAAGTGCCAAGACTAAGCCTTTGCCATCACCAAAAATTTGCACTTCGATATGACGTGCATTTTGTACAAATTTCTCAAGGTACAAACCCGCATCTTTAAAGTTGGCTTGGGCAAGATATGAAACCGTAGAATAAGCATCTTTCAACTCTTCTTCATTCCACACCAAACGCATACCAATACCGCCACCGCCTGCGGTACTTTTCAGCATCACAGGATAACCAATACGTTTAGCTTCCGTTAAGGCTTCGGCTTCATCTGCCAAAAGCTGACTGCCCGGAAGAAGTGGTACATTGGCTTGAATTGCAAGTTCACGTGCAATATGTTTTAAGCCAAATGATTTCATTTGTGCCGAATTTGGCCCTAAAAATACAATGCCTTGCGCTTCACAGAGATCACAAAATTCTGCATTTTCAGACAAGAAGCCATAGCCGGGATGAATCGCTTCTGCACCTGTTTGCTTTGCAACTTCTAAAATTTTATCGACATTTAAATAGCTTTGGCTGGCAGGACTATCACCAATAAATACCGCTTCATCAGCTAAGGTCACATGCAAAGAATCACGATCTGCTTCTGAATACACTGCAACGGACTGAATGCCTAATTTTTTCAGTGTACGGATCACACGGCAAGCGATTGCACCACGGTTGGCAATGAGGACTTTATTGAACATGGTATTACTCCTCGCCTTCACGAATGATCAATTGAATTTTTGTTGGGTTATAGGCATTACATGGGTTATTCAGTTGTGGGCAGTTTGAGATCAATACGACCAAATCCATTTCGGCTTTAATCTCTACATATTTTCCCGGTGCAGAAATACCGTCATCAAATTTCAAATGTCCCTCAGCGGTCACAGGCACATTCATAAAGAAGTTAATATTTGGGCCGATATGGCGCACGTTTAAGCCATGTTTTTTTGCAATCGGATGTTGTGACAACGCAATCATGAAATTATTACGGCAACTGTGCATTGGAAATTTGTCATGTGCATAGCGAACAGTGTTGCTTTCACATGAACATGCACCGCCTAAGGTGTCATGACGGCCACAATTATCGTCATGGATGGTAGCAATTTTTTTGCCAAAGTTAGTGTATAGCGCCGTGCCTTTTTCTAAATAAATCTGTTGGTTAATCGCTAAAGTATCCGTCGCGCTATAACGCTCTTCAGGGTTTTGGCTAGAGATAAATAGCGTATCCACCGCTTGATTGCCTTCGAGGTCAACGATACGGAAATATTGCCCTTTTTTGACTTCGCACATCCAAGCTTCGCCGGCAGGACATACTTCGCTTAACACTGATTTTTCAAAATTTTGTGTTGGATTTACTAATGCAGTCATGATCATTCCCCTCAAGCCGTTAAAGCGTAATAGCGTTTATTATTTTGAAAAGCACGTTGATTTTGCGGGCAAGAATCACGGCAAACATCGGTGTCTGCCAAAGGCAACGCCTTAAATAAACTTAGTTGTACATCAGCAGGGTTATATTCTTCTGCTTGAGATAATCCATGTGGTGCACTAGATAAAAAGACCAAACAATCCATTTCAAAGCGCAGTTCAATGACTTGATTTGTATTGTCCGATGCAACATAACTTAAGTTGCCATTGTCATCAGGTTGAACTTTAGAGAATAAATTTAAGGTACTGCTGAGGTCAGTTGCAGATAAGCCAAACTTGGTCATTTCAAGCAATAAGCTATCTTTGCCATTACGGTACATATCATTACGGGCATCTTGGAAAGTTTTGTTGCCGAATTGGTTTTCAATTTGCGATGCCGTACTTGGTGCACAAAAAGCATCATTCCAAGCGTGATCATCTTTGACTATCGAGATCATGGCACGGCCTAAATCCGACGCCAAAATATGACCTGTACTTAAATAAGCCGTGTGCTGCCCCTTAAGACTATCTGGCATGTTGTAACGTTCAAGCTTATCTTCACTATTTACACAGTACAGCGACACATTGGCATTTTGCCCTAGCGATTTAAGCTGTAATACTGCGCCACGCTGAATACGCGCTGACCAGTGGTGTCCACCCGGTAAAAGTTCAGTCCATAGTGCTTTATCGTCATGATAATGTATTGTGCTCATTGCAGCCTCTGCCTAATTCTTAACTGTTTACCTCCCGGGCTTTTATCCCTCCGTGCAGCTTTGCTTTGAATTAAAACGAAGCCGTGAACTCTCGGTCGCGGTCATACATGAAGATGTATCGGAACCCTAGATCACTTTATGATGTATGTAGAAATGCAAAGGCTGTGCCAATTTAGTATTACCAATTTATATAAACGTAATACTGCTATTTATTAGACTTTTTTATAGTATTGAGCTATAGCATGACCAAATCGGGTGCAGCCCATGCACAAAATTGCTGCAAAAATTGCAAAAAAAAAAAGCCCAAAATCATTTTTGGGCTTTATGTAATGCATAAAAATTATTTTACCAATATCTCATGGAACATATGACGTAGCCATTGATGGCTGGTTTTATGATGGCAAGACATATGCCAATATTGCTTCACGCCATAGGTTGGAAATGCAATCGGTGCGTCAAATATTTTTAAGTTGCCGCGCGAAAGCAATACTTCACTCAAGTAATACGGCACAGTAGCAATCGCATCAGTGTCTTGCACGACTAAGCCTACACCTAAATAACTAGGTAAACGCATCAAAATATCACGTTTTAAATCAAGGTTAAGCAGCTCATTTTCAATATGGTAGTGCCCCATCCCTGCATCAATATCAATGTGCGACTCTGATAAATATTGCTCAGTTGTAATGGTGTCACCCTTTAATCGTGGATGATCCTTAGCTGCAATCACCACATAATATTGCTCAAACAGTTTTTGCTGATAAAAGCCGCTTTCCAAATGCGGTAAAAAACCCAGTGCCAAATCAATTTCACCATTCGCCATTTGATAACTGGTTTCAGTGGTAATCGGTCGTACATTTAGACGTATTTGTGGCGCGTGTTTTTTTAGATATTGGCTGATTTTAGGCAATAAAACCAAATGAGAAACATCGGTCATGGCTAGAGTAAATTGTTGATCTGAAATGGCTTGATCAAAATTAATCGTAAAATTATTAATGGCTTCGACTTTACTCAAGGCTTCGCTGACTAAAGGAAATAATTGACGCGATAACTCCGTAGGCACCATTTCATTGCCGATACGTAAAAATAAGGGGTCGTTATAATGCTGTCGTATTTTATTTAAAATATTACTGACTGTAGGCTGGCTCATTTGCAAGTGTTCAGCAGCTTGCGATACATTTTTGTACTTATAAACATGAAAAAAAATGCTAAGAAGTTTACAGTCCAATTCAAACACGAAAAATTTAGTCCCTAATTAAATATTGCAAGTTATGCTGTGCATCATCTGCTGAATTATACAAAAAGCCAATAACGAAATATTACTTTTATTGCAGATGAAACGCCAGTTTAGCCTGCTCAGTTGCATTTGGCTTTTCAACACTCCAATCAGTCCGCATAATAGACCCAGCACGAATTTGGATATCAACATGCTTCAAGGAAAAAAACTGGTTTGTTTTGATTTAGATGGCACACTTATCGACTCTGTTGGCGTGTGGAATCAGGTCGACGCAGATTTGATTCAACAGTTAACTGGACAAACCATCCAACTGGGTTTAATTCAACGTGAACGTGACATTCAGCTGCAATTATTTAAAAACACACCAGACCCTTACTTAATGTATTGTAACTATCTAAAAGATACTTATAAGATTGAACAACACACAGCAGATCAAATCAAACAGCAACGATATGCCATTTCACAGCATTTTTTAGAACATATCATCTTGCTTAAACCACATGCAGCGTTATTTGTTCAACAGCTCATTCAGCAAGGCATTCAGGTGGCAATTACCACCACGACCAGCTTGCAAAATATTTATCGATATCAAAAAAATATTAACATCTATCCAATGCTGCATTTTGAAAATAGCTTTGATCTGATCCTGACCCGTGAAAGTGTCAAAAATATTAAGCCGCATCCTGAAGTCTATTTACAGGCGATTGAACATTTTGCAGTTCGACCTGAAGAATGTTTAATTTTTGAAGATTCACTCATTGGTGTAGAAGCTGCAAATGCAGCAGGCATTGAAGTGGTTGCCGTGTATGATGCATATTCAGAGCACGAAATTGAGCAAATCAAAAATAAAGCGGATTATTTTATCCATGATTTCTCTTCGGTTCTGAACTAAGTTAAAGTAAATAAGCGTTCGCTTAAAAGTTAAAAAGCAGCCCAACTTAGAGGCTGCTTTTGATATTTTTGCATCTATAGATAATTGATCTATTTTACTTTTTTATAAATGGATCCAGACCCAACTAAATTTCCAGTTTTTTCGTCAATCGCAAATTCAACAGCACCTGTCCCAGAGTTTACAGCCAGTAAACCAGATTCAGCGACAGATGCAGGTACAGGATTTTTCTTTTCAGATTTACCACTTTGTTTATCTTTTAAAGTATTGGTAATGAAATAGTTTTCACCATTTTTACTAATAATCAGCGCATTTTCAAGTTGCGGATCTACTGCGGTATTTTGCCATGTTCCAGCATAATCAGGCGCTGGACTTTGTTTACATGCAGTGAGGAGAACTGCGAACAACATCGCAGAAAATAATTGAATCTTTTTCAAAATACTGACCTTCTTTGTCAATGAGTTTTGCATTATAGAAAGCCTTGAAGAGAACTTAAGACCGTTCATGTTGTGCAAAAGTTGCAAACCAAGTCCTGCTGTTTTTCTTTTGTCATGTTTTGAAACATTTGTAGTCTTTCATAATAAATAAGCCCACTTGATCGTGGGCTTATTTAAATATTTTCAATCTTTAGATTTATACGATTTGACGCATTGAACCAGTTTCTTCAAAAGTGGCATGCCAAGATAAAGCCTCTTTTAAAATATGCGGCGTTTGACCACCACGCTCACATGCGCGTTCAAAGTAGCTCAACAATGCTGCGCGATAATCTGGATGCGCACAGATTTCAATGACTTTACGTGCACGCTCACGTGGTGAAAGACCACGTAAATCTGCCAAGCCCTGCTCTGTAACCACGATATCAACGTCATGGTCAGTATGGTCGGTATGACTCACCATTGGGACTACAGATGAAATCGCACCGCCTTTTGCAATCGACTTGGTTACAAAAATGGCAATGTGCGCATGACGAGTAAAGTCTCCTGAACCACCGATACCGTTCATCATTTTCGTACCCGTCACATGGGTCGAATTTACGTTTCCGTAAATATCAAACTCAAGCGCCGTATTAATCGCGATAATGCCTAAACGTCGAATGATTTCAGGGTTATTAGATAGCTCTTGTGGACGTAACACAATTTTATCTTTGTACTGATCAAAATTGTTCATCACATGCTGTGCGCAAGGCTCAGACAATGTCATTGAACAGCCTGAGGCAAATTTCATTTTTCCAGAATCAATTAGCTGGAAAGTACAGTCTTGTAGTACTTCTGAATACATTTCCAAATCATGGAAATTAGAATGCTCAAAACCGGCAAATACAGCGTTGGCAATCGAACCCACACCTGACTGTAGCGGGCCTAAATTTTCAGGCAAACGCCCTGCTGCGACTTCACCTTCAAAGAAATCAATCAGATGCTGAGCAATCGCTAGGGTTTCAGCATCAGGTTCATCCATTTTAAACTGGGTATCTGGCAGATCATTCAACACAATAGCTGAAATCTTATCGGGGCTGACATTGATCCCAATCGTACCGATACGTTCACCGACCTGAGTCAGTGGAATTGGCCCACGGTTTGGTCGCACTTTCGGCACATAAATATCATGTACACCTTCTAGCACTGGGTTAATCGTATTATCAATTTCAATAATCACATGATCTGCCATTTCAATGAAATTGGCTGAGTTACCACATGAACCTGTCGGAATAACTTGACCATCTTCTGTAATTGCAGTCGCTGCAATAACGGCCACATTAATGCGCGGTAAATTATGATGACGAATATTGTCAGCCATTTCAGACAAGTGTTGGTCAATATACATGACCTCGCCAGCGTTAATGGCTTTACGTAAACCAGGATCTGCCTGATACGGATAACGACGTTCTATCGCATGTGCCGCATTGAGACGACCATCGATACTATTTCCTAAACTAGCACCCGTTGCCAAAGTGATACGAAGAGGATGTGAAACTGCATGATCTGCAAGCGCCAAAGGAACCGTCTTTGCCTCACCTGCACCACCAAAACCACTTAAACCAACCACTGAACCATCTTGAATTAACTCAATCGCTTTTTCAGCAGACATCACTTTGTCGCGAAGGGAGAGTAAGCGAATGCGATCTAAACCATTCATAATTAAATCTCAAAAAATAAATATCTAAAAATAAACATCTTTTTTCGCCATCCCAGCGAACTGAGATAGCGTTTGTTATTGCTTATCTAAAACGTACTTATCTAAAAGCTTACTTATATAAATTGAGGCAAATTAAATCAGTTCAACCGCAATTGCAGTTGCTTCACCGCCACCAATACATAGTGCTGCTACACCTCTTTTACCGCCAGTGCGTTTTAAGGCATGAATCAGCGTCACAATAATACGTGAACCTGATGAACCTAGTGGGTGACCAAGTGAGCAAGCACCACCATGAATGTTCACTTTTGCTTCATCTAAGTTAAATCCATCAATTGCCAGCATTGTAACCATGGCAAATGCTTCATTGACTTCCCACAGGTCAACTTCTTGTGCATCCCAACCGGCTTGTGCAAGTACTTTCTCAATAGCACCGACTGGAGCAATAGTGAACTCTGACGGATGCTGTGAATTTGTAGCATAAGCAACGACTTTTGCCAGTGGTGTTAAACCACGTGCTTGGGCCGTTTCTTCTGATGTAACCACCAAAGCAGATGCACCGTCAGAAATTGAGCTGGCATTGGCAGCTGTGATCGTGCCGTCTTTTTTGAATGCAGGACGCAGTGTAGGGATTTTTTCAGGCTTAGCACTTAAAGGCTGTTCATCTGTGTCAACAACGACGTCACCTTTACGGCTTTTAACGGTAACCGGCACGATTTCATTTTTAAAGAAACCACCTTGAATCGCTGCAACGGCTTTATTGAGTGAGTTGATGGCAAAAGCATCTTGTTGTTCACGTGTATAGCCTTTTTTATCTGCCATATCTTGTGCAAGGATGCCCATCGACAAACCTGTCTCAGCATCTTCTAAGCCTTCTTGGAACATGTGATCAGTGGTTTTACCATGACCCATACGATAGCCTGAACGCGCTTTTTCAAGTAAATATGGCGCATTTGACATCGACTCCATACCACCAGCAACCACAATATTGGCAGAACCAGCTTTAATCGCATCAGCTGCTTGCATCACCGCCTTCATGCCTGAACCACAGATTTTATTAATCGTGGTGGCACCCGTTGTATCTGGTAAGCCTGCTTGACGCATCGCTTGGCGTGCAGGACCTTGTTTAAGACCAGCCGGTAATACACAGCCAAAAATAACTTCGTCAATATCTGTAGGTTCTAAACCTGCACGTGCAACAACAGCCTGAATCGCCGCAGCACCTAAGTCTGGGGCTGTACAAGATGAAAGTGAACCCTGAAAACCACCCATCGCTGTACGTACGCCATCTACAATAACAATCATTTCTTATTTCATCCTGTTTTAAATCTTTTAACCCCAAGGAACCATGACTGGTTCCTCAGACTTTCCATCTTAATGTTTTTCACAGTGGTTTCGATGAAACCTTAAGATTGAGCGGTGAAGTATTCTTCGGATAGCTGCATGATAAGTTCAGAACCTGCTTTAATGCGTTGAGCACGAGCAGCAAGGTCAGGTAGAACTTTATCAACATAGAAATCTGCGAGTACCAGTTTGTTTTGGTAGAAGCTCTCTGTTTTTGCTGCCGCAGCTTTGCTAATACGCGCAAACATATAAACGAAGCTGAGTAAACCAACCGCGTGAAGATAATCGACTGCCACCGAACTGCTAAAGTCTGGTGTAGTTTTAGATTGTTCAACAATGAATTGCGTTAATGCTTCAACTTCGTCAGAAACTTGCAATGCTGCAGATTTAACTTTTGAATCAGCCATGGTTGCAGCAAAATCACGAATTTCAGTAATGTATTCGGCAATAAATGCACCATTACATTTCGTGGTTTTACGTCCAATTAAATCAATCGCTTGTACGCCATTTGTGCCTTCGTAAATCTGTGAAATACGTAAGTCACGAATGCATTGCTCCATACCCCATTCACGGATATAGCCATGACCACCAAAACACATTTGCGCGTCTAAAGTAGCTTGTAGGGCTGTATCTGTTAGGTAGGCTTTTGCAATAGGTGTCAATAAAGCCACGCGGTCATTGGCTTTTTTCACTGCAGCTTCGTCAGTTGAATATTTTGTAATATCCAGTTGCTGACCAACATACACAGCAAATGCACGAGATGCTTCGTTGTTGGCGCGTACATTCAACAACATACGACGTACATCACCATGTACTAAAATAGAGTCTGCTGGTTTTTCAGGAGATTTCACACCTGTCGCAGAACGACCTTGTAGACGATCAGTCGCATACTGTGCAGCATTTTGGTAAGCAAATTCTGCTGCGCCAATCCCTTGGATACCCATCGATAAACGTTCGTAGTTCATCATGACAAACATCGCCGCAAGACCTTCGTTTTCTTTACCAACGATATAACCTTTGGCACCATCAAAGTTCATAACACACGTTGCAGAACCTTTAATACCCATCTTGTGTTCAATTGAACCCGCTGATACGGCATTACGTTCACCGACTGAGCCATCGGCATTGACATGGAATTTTGGAACGATAAACAATGAAATACCACGTGAACCCGCAGGTGCATTTGGCGTTTTTGCTAACACAAGATGGATGATGTTTTCACACAGATCATGTTCACCACTGGTGATGAAAATTTTCGTGCCTGTAATATTAAATGAACCATCTTCATTCGGCTCTGCTTTGGTTTTAATGATCCCCAAATCAGTCCCTGAATGTGGTTCAGTTAAACACATAGTGCCTGACCATTCACCCGTATAAAATTTTGGAAGATAGGTTTCTTTTTGCTCTTGCGAAGCACGGTCATTAATCGCCATACCTGCACCCACAGTCAGTAGTGGATACAACATAAATGATGGATTGGTACTCCAAATCATTTCGTCAGCAAGTACTGTCAACATTTTCGGCATGTTTTGGCCGCCCCATTCTTCAGAAGCGCCTAAACCCACCCAGCCACCTTCAGCGAATTGTTTAAAAGCGTCTTTAAACCCTGTAGGCGTAGTAACAACACCATTACTAAACTGCGCACCACCTTCTTCATCTGCAGTACGGTTCAAGTCTAGAATAACGTTTTTAGAAAACTTAGCCATTTCTTCTAAAATGGCATTTGCAGTCGCCATATCAATATGAGCTAAGTTTTCATTTGACTGCCAGAACTCATCTGCATTGAATACATCATTTAAGATGAAGTCCATGTCCTTTAACGGCGCATTGTATATTGGCATTGTACTTTCCTTTTCTACAGGCTTTGTCAGCGTCTTTGACAAAGTACTTTTTTAAAGTTGCACGCTCCCGCACAAAATCATCAAATCAATTTTGTGTGGATTTTTTAAAGATCTGTTTTTTCAGATAGATATCTAAAATGGATATAGATAATGTGTTTTTACCGACAAGTGGAAAATAACCACCTGATATTTTGAGCAGCATTATTTTATTACAATTAAATAAATTTATTGAATTGACTAAATTTATAATTGGTAATTGATTAAAACCAAACATAATAGTACCTATAATCATGTTTAATTTAGGTTGGATTAATAACATAACAACCAAGACCGTTTTGTTAAATGCTGCTTTTGTTGTAAAAGCGAAAAGACAATAAATTAAAAAAAATAAAAATGGAATTTTATTTCAAAAAAATGACCTCAAGGGTTCAGTTTTATTGACATTAATTTTATGCTATGAATTCTATATGCTTTACGCACTCTACTAATGTGTTTATTTTTAAACCAATTTATGTAATATTTGAGACCATAGTGGAATGTAAGATTCACAAGATTTAGCTTAAGCTAGGCTTGTTCACCCTCAAGCTGTTTATGGAACAGGTATCATGAGTTCAGTACGCCAACAAAATTTTATCCTTCGCAAGGAAAAAATTTTAGCCATGGCAGAAACCCTGCTATTAGATAATAATCAAGACATCACCTTAAGTGAGTTAGCTTGTGAACTAGATATTGCCAAAGGCACGATTTATAAACATTTTAAAAGTAAAAACCAATTATATTTAGAACTGATTATCTTAAATGAAAAACGATTATTAGAAATTTCAAAAAAATATAATCATGATATTAAAACTTATGTTTCACAATATATGCTTTATAATATGTTGAATTCTAATAGAACTATATTATTACATGTCATTGAAGAACGCTTAACTAATAATGAACGTAAATTAAAAGAGTTATTTGAAGAGCTCTATCGTGTTCGTGAAGAACGTATTATTGAAATTAAGGATATGACCAGTGATTATTTAAAATCACTTGAAAGCGCAATGTCGATTCGTGATTATTTATCCTATATTTGGACGGTCACTTATGGTGCGTCCCTACTCCTCAATTCAACGCATTATCAAAAATCAATCGGTTCACGTGAACGTTTAATCAAGCTATATATTAATCAGGCGCTGATGACGCCAGATAAAATTTCAGCCGTATAGAATTGATTTATAAATAAAAAAGCTGAACAATTGTTCGGCTTTTTTTTCATTAAACAATATCTAGGTTATGCAATCACAGGTGGGAAGCCATCTTCGGTTAAAGCGCTAATCAATTGCTCTGCACTGGCACTAGATTCAACGTCAACTAATTTTGTTGCTACATCAATAGTGACCGTTGCATTTTCGTCTAAGTCTTTAATCGTTGCTGTTACGCTACGGGCACAACCACCGCATGTCATATTATCAATACGAAATTTCATGCTGTTCATCCTTCTTTTCTAATAACAACACTATAAACCTTGCCACGATTGTAAGGTCAAGCGAGTTTAATTCTTCGATGTATGACAACACTCAGCCATGCCCGTTTCGATTTGATTTAAAATCGTACAATCGGCTTGATCATTACCGGCACAGCCATCGACAGACTGTTGCAAGATCTCAACCATGGCCTGTAAGTCTGCGATTTTTTGATTTAAGGTCTGGATATGTTTTAACGCCAATGCTTTAACTTCTACACTTTGCCGACTTTGATTTTTCCAAAGCCCAAGTAAATCTTTCATTTGTTCAGAAGAAAAACCTAAATCACGCGCATGTCTTAAGAAACTCAAGGTTTTAATATCGGCTTCCGAGTAAACTCGATAGCCGGCATCGGTGCGCTGCGCATTATTTAACAGCCCAATCGATTCATAATAGCGGATCATTTTTGCAGAAATGCCCGATGCTTTCGCTGCTTGTCCAATATTCATCTCAAGACTCCTGAAAAACTGGCCCTTTAAATGCTTTTAAACGTAAGGCATTTGACACAACAAACACCGATGAAAGTGCCATTGCACCTGCGGCGAACATAGGTGAAAGCAATATGCCAAAGAATGGATATAACACACCTGCAGCGACAGGAATCAATGCTGCATTGTAAATAAATGCCCAAAATAGGTTTTGGCGAATATTATTCATCGTCGCTGTGCTCAGTGCGATTGCTGTCGGCACCATTTGTAAATTACCCGACATAAGCACAACGTCCGCGGCCTCTATCGCCACATCTGTCCCTGTACCAATCGCCATGCCGACATCTGCTTGCGCAAGTGCAGGCGCATCATTAATACCATCGCCAACAAAACATACAACACCATGTTCTTTTTGCAACTGTTGTACAGATTGCACTTTTTGATCTGGCATCACTTCAGCGATCACATGATCAATTTTCAACTGTCGTGCTATGGCAGTGGCAGTGTGTCGGTTATCGCCTGTAATCATGGCCACTTTCAGCCCTAAATCATGCAAAGCTTGAATGGCTGCGAAGGTTGTGGCTTTGATCGGGTCGGCTACAGCAACAATGGCAGCAAGCTGTTGATCGATCGATACATATAGCGGGGTTTTCCCTTCATTGCCCATGCGTTCTGCCAGTGCTGAAAAGATTTGTGTTTCTAAACCAAGTTTATGCATCAAATGATCTGCACCAATATAAATGCTTTGTCCTTCAACAACCGCCTGAATCCCTGCACCAGTCACGGAATCAAACTGTTCAACTTCTAAAAGTTGCACTTGCATCTCTTTCGCAGCTTGTACAATGGCATAGGCAATCGGATGTTCAGATTTCTGCTCTACAGAGGCCAATAACTGAAATACGCGATCTTTATCAAAAGCTTCAGTGACTTCAAAATCAGTCAGTTTCGGTTTACCTTCCGTCAAAGTCCCTGTTTTATCAACTGCAACCACTTGTGTATTTTTGAGTTGTTGTAAGGCTTCACCTTTACGGAATAAAACTCCAAGTTCTGCACCACGCCCTGTACCGACCATGATAGATGTTGGCGTTGCCAAACCCATTGCACATGGGCATGCGATGATCAGTACTGCTACAGCATTGACTAAAGCATAGGTTAAACTCGGTTCAGGTCCTACAACATACCAAACTAAAAAGGTGATCAAGGCCAACGCCATCACCACTGGTACAAACCATAAAGTGACTTTATCCACCAAAGCTTGAATTGGTAATTTTGAACCCTGAGCCTGTTCGATCATATGGATAATTTGTGCCAAAACAGAATCTTGACCTACCGCAGTGGCTTGTATTTTCAAGGCCCCATTTTGGTTAATCGTTCCACCGACAACTTGATCACCGGCTTTTTTCTCGACAGGAATTGGCTCGCCACTGATCATGGATTCATCAATATAACTGTTCCCAGACACTACAGCACCATCGACTGGGCAACGTTCACCAGGCCGTATTTCAATCAACATACCTGTTTCAACATCGCTAATCGGTAAATCTATATAGCTACCAGATTGCTCTACACGTGCAGTTTTGGGTTGCATACCGACTAAGTATTGAATGGCTTGCGATGTTTTACCTTTGGCTTTCGCCTCCATAAAACGACCCAACAGAATCAACGCCACAATCACTGCAGCTGCTTCAAAGTACACATGAACGGTACCTTGTGGTAATAATTGCGGAGCAAACGTGGCAACGCAAGAAAAACTATAAGCAGATAAAGTCCCGACTGCGACTAAAGAATTCATATCCGGGGCAAGTCGCGCAAGTGCTGGTATGCCGTGCTGATAAAAGCGTCTTCCGGGTAGGATTAACACCAAAGTGGTTAATATAAACTGAATATACCAACTATTTTGTGTCCCTAAATTATGTGCAATAAAATGATGAAAAGCTGGAATCATGTGTGATCCCATCTCCAAGATAAAAACAGGAACAGCGAGTACCAATGCGATGATTAAATCACGTTTGAGTAACCGAGCTTCGTCGGCTTTTTTTTCTGCCATTGTCGGTTGTTGCTGCGTAGCAATGCTAGCACTGTATCCCGCTTTTTTAACTGCCGCGATCAATTCTTGTGTTTTTGAAGCGGGAGCCTGAACAAAGGCTTTTTCACTGGCTAAATTTACCGTTGCTTTATTGACACCGTCTACAGCGTTTAAGGCTTTTTCAACCCGTGCCACACATGAAGCACAGGTCATTCCATCAATATTTAATTCAATATTGGGCTGTGCAATATGAAAACCTGCTTTTTCTACAGACTTCGCCAATGCAGAATTTTCAACAGTTGCCAATGCCGTAATCGTGGCTTTTTCAGTTGCCAAATTCACTTTTGCATCGATGACTTCTGGAACTATCTTTAAGGCTTTTTCAACACGTGCAACACACGATGCGCAAGTCATTCCTTCAATTTCAAGTTCAATCTGCTTTTGTGCAACGCCAAAACCTGCCTTTTCAACGGCCTGAATTACAGCAGAATAATCCACATTTTTATCACTCTGAACATGTGCTGTTTCAGTGGCTAAATTCACTTGAGCATCAGTGATGCCATCGACTTTTTTTAAGGCTTTTTCCACCCGTGCCACACAAGAAGCACAGGTCATCCCTTCAATAGCAAGTGTGCCATCAAAAAGTTTGCGTTCTGTCGAATCTGTCATGGCAACATCCCAATCATATGTGCTTGTTTTAGGCTATAGCTTAAACTTTACCATAATGGGAAGGTCAAGTTTTTCTGACTCACAGCAAGGCTTTTCTTTAAGGTATAAAGAATTGCGAAGATTTAAAAACATAATCAATAATATTGAATAATGATTATTCAATTAGTTTGTTTTTCTGATATTAAAACTACACCTTTCCTCATTATTCAGTAAGATAGAGATTCGTGACCACCAAACGAATTACTCTCTTTCGCATGTACAAACTGTCGAACATTTGCTTTAACTGCGCATATTTGTGTGCTTTTTTATTTTTAATTTTAAGTTGGAGTCTAGATCATATTGATGTTTGGCTCACTCAAGTGGTTATCCCTGCTGTCACGATATGCATACTCTTAGGCTTCCTGTTTAAATACATCGCTCGAAAGTTAGGATATGAACCGCCTAAACGAAAAATAAAACAACAAAATGCCAAAAACGATGATCAAGACGCGGCTTAAGATACTTATAAATAACTAAATCATCAATAAAAAAGCCCATTCAATTGAACGGGCTTTTTTTCATGTCAGAATTATTAGTCAGCACTAATATCTTCAAATAAAACTGAAGAAAGGTAACGTTCACCACCATCCGGTAAAATGACCACAATGGTTTTGCCTGCATTCTCAGGACGTGCAGCAAGTTTTGCCGCAGCTGCCATTGCCGCGCCACTAGAGATACCCACTAAAATACCGTCATGAGTAGCCGTTTTACGCGCCCACTCAATTGCTTCAGCACTTTCAATACCGATCACTTCATCAACAAGGTCTAGATCTAAGTTACCCGGAATAAAGTTAGCGCCAATCCCCTGAATTTTATGCGGCCCAGGAGTCAGTGTTTCGCCTTTTTTCGCTTGGGCAATAATCGGAGATTCAGCCGGTTCTACCGCAACGGAATAAAGCGGCTGATTTTTCACTTTTTCAAAATAGCTTGAAATGCCTGAAATCGTACCGCCTGTACCTACACCTGAAACTAAAATATCCACTTTACCACCGGTCGCTTCCCAAATTTCTGGGCCAGTGGTCAATTCATGAATTTTAGGGTTTGCAGGGTTTTCAAACTGTTGTGGTAAATAATACGTTTCAGGATGTTCGGCAACGAGGCGCTGTGCTTCTTCGACCGCACCTCTCATGCCTTTAGCAGGTTCAGTCAATACGAGATTTGCACCAAAAGACTTCAACACCTTACGGCGTTCGATACTCATACTTGCTGGCATGGTTAATGTAATTGCATAACCTTTCGCTGCTGCAACAAATGCTAAAGCAATCCCTGTATTACCACTTGTAGGTTCTACAATATGCATACCCGGTTTTAATAAGCCTTTTTCTTCTGCATCAGCAATCAGAGCTGCACCTACACGACATTTCACTGAAAATGCTGGGTTACGGCTTTCAACTTTAGCCAAGACCGTTGCTTCTGACTGAATCACACGATTAATACGAACTAAAGGTGTATTACCAATCGCTTCAGCGTTATTACTATATACTGCGATACCTAAATTACTCGTTGCTGGAAAAGCTGAATCTGTTGTCATGACTATTTATCCCTTGTGTATTTATTGAATACGATCTTTAGATGATACAATTATTTTCAAAGTGTGCATGATTTTTTAAGCTAATGTCTTATATTTATGTGCGTTTTGTGAAAGCTTGCACTAAAATCAAGCAATAAATTTAACTGATTAACTAAATTTAAACTTATAAAAATTAATGATATTTGATTTCATAAAAAACCATAGAAATTGTCTTATTTATTCAATGTATTAAGCCGTGATATCCGTATACTTGAGCTGTTGTTAATCGTATGGACATATCCAATGAATACCGATCTGGAAATCACTACTATGCGTGATTCTGCCGAATTAGTCGTGGGCGTTTTAAAGTCGCTGGCAAATACGGATCGTCTACTAATTTTATGTCATCTAGCACAGCAAGAATTGAATGTGTCTCAGATTGAAGAAATCACTGATATTAAACAGCCAACCCTCTCACAACAACTGATGATGTTACGCAAAAGTGATGTTGTGACCACGCGTCGTGATGGAAAGCAAATTTATTATTCAATTAAAGATGCAAATTTAGTTCAAGTTCTCAATACTCTTTACCAATTGTATTGCAACCAATCTTATAAATAACACTCAGTTATTTTAAAATTTCAAGCCAGACATGCTGTTCTTGCACCACTATAGATGAATTATCGCAATGGGCAGCAATTCAATATCTCAATTTACCCTCCAAACTTCTTCAAAATATCTATATTTATATCGAATATCCAAAGCTTTAAATCAGCTCATACTTTTCATTAATTCATTTAAAATGATGGCTTCTTAAATATCCCCTTAAATTTCCTGCAATGTTGTACGCTCAAAATTTATTGCACAAGACTTCTTAGCATTTTTTATGCATAATATATATGAAATTGTGATTTAGATAAGTTTATGTCAGATTTAAAACCTCATTTCTTACAGAAATTTCCTGCTTGGCAGTGGTTACAGCACTACAGCACTGTGAAATTTAAATCTGATGTACTTGCTTCGCTAATCGTGATTGCCATGTTAGTCCCTCAAGGTATGGCGTATTCCATGCTGGCAGGTTTACCCCCAATCATGGGTTTATATGCCAGTATTTTACCTATGATTGTCTACGCCCTCATTGGTGGAAGTTCAACCTTATCTATAGGCCCTGTGGCAATCATTTCGATGATGACCTTCGCCACGCTCAATCCGCTATTTGAAGTTGGTTCGCCTGTTTATATTGAAGCCGCTACACTTTTGGCCTTAATGGTCGGGCTGATTTCTCTGCTGCTAGGTGTACTACGTTTTGGTTTTTTAATTCAGCTGATCAGTCATCCTGTCATTAAAAGCTTCATTATTGCCTCGGCTCTGCTCATTGCGCTCGGTCAGTTTAAGTTTCTTGTCGATGTCCCGCTAAAAGCCAACAACATCCCTGAGTTTGTTTTAAGTTTGTGGGAATACCTGAGTTTGACTCACTTTGCTTCACTCATTTTTGGTGTGCTGGCCATACTGTTTTTAATCTATGTACCGAAAATATTGGCGACTCAATCAATTCAATCTAGATTCGGCTCTACTGCCTTTCTAAGTAAAGCACTGCCACTGATATTAGTGGTGATCTCGATTGCATCGGTGATGTTATTTGACCTGCAAAATGTCGGCATTAAAACTGTCGGTGAAATTCCTTCAGGTTTTCCACCCTTAAGCTTTCCACATTGGAACTGGGAATTGGTACAAACCTTACTGCCCGGTGCAACAATGATTGCCATGATCAGTTTTGTTGAGTCACTTTCTATTGCTCAAGCTACTGCCTTACAACAACGCAGCCAACTCAATAGTAACCAAGAGTTGATCGCTTTAGGTTTAGCCAATCTAAGCGCAGGTGTTAGCTCTGCCTTTCCTGTGACGGGTAGCTTATCGCGTACAGTTGTTAATGCAGATGCAGGTGCAAAAACACCGATGGCAGGTGTGTTGTCGTCATTGCTGATTATCGTTGTCAGTCTCTACTTCACTGGTTTTTTCCAAGACTTACCTTTAGTGATCTTGGCGGCCACAATTATTGTTTCCATTTGGAAATTAGTCGACTTTAAACCTTTTGTGGATACATGGCGTTATTCAAAAGCTGACGGGATTGCGATGTGGGTGACCTTTTTCGGTGTGGTGTGTATCGATATTTCTACAGGTCTCATTATTGGCATCATTTCTACTTTTATTCTGTTGTTATGGCGCATCAGTCGTCCACACATTGCGGTGATCGGTTTAGTCGAAGGCACACAGCACTTCCGCAATGTACAGCGTCATCATGTCTATACCGCACCACATATACTCTCGCTCCGTATAGATGAAAATATCTCGTTTTTAAATGCCAATACGCTTAAAGGTTTCCTGATCAATGAAGTCAGTCAAAATATTGACCTAGAGCATGTTGTTATCAATTGCTCAAGCGTCAGTTCAATTGACTTAAGTGCCTTAGAAATGTTGGAAGAGTTAAATGCTGAATTATCAAAATTAGATATTCGACTGCATTTTTCTGAAGTCAAAGGTCCTGTCATGGATAAATTGCAGCACTCAAAATTACTCACTCATTTGAGTGGTCAAATTTTTCTCACCCATTATCAAGCCATGACAGAGCTTGCTACAGCCAGTTCTGAATACCAAATTTAAAGGTGTATTCGCTCACTGTTTAATCAAACCAAATTTGATAAACAGTGAGTTTTGAAAGGCTTACATTTTAATACACAAAAATAGATTATAAAAAACAAAGATTTATTTTTAAATAAAATTATTTTATAAGCATTCTATATTTTCGTATAAAATACAGCACTAATTTTCATCATTTTGTCATTGTAATTCTGACAAGGCTCTCCTATGTTTTCAGCATTTACACGCTTGAGTTTAGTAACCCGAATTATTATCGCCATTATTTTAGGTGTATTGGTTGCTGTCGTCGCTCCGGGCGTTGCACCCTATTTAAGTTTGCTTGGTGATTTATTCATTAAGGCATTGAAATCCGTAGCACCGATACTGGTCTTTGTACTTGTACTGTCATCCATTGCAAATTTCAAAGTGGGTAGCAGTAATTCTTACATTAAACCGATTATGTTGATGTACGCTATTGGTATGTTCCTTGCTGCTTTAAGTTCAGTAGTAGCAAGCCTTTTATTCCCTAGTACATTAATTCTTGATGTTGCTGCAGAAAACCTTGTGCCGCCAGGCAGTCTTGCTGAAATATTGAAAAACTTATTATTAAGTTTTGTCGCAAACCCTGTTACAGCAATTTCTGAAGCAAATTTCATTGGTATTTTGGCTTGGGCTGTTGCCTTAGGTATTGCATTTCGTCATGCATCAGAGAACACCAAAGTCTTTTTATCTGACGCTGCTGATGCAGTGAATAAAGTGATCCGTTTAGTGATTAACTTTGCACCTATTGGTATCTTCGGTTTGGTTGCTGTTACATTTGCCGACTCAGGTCTAAAAACGCTTGTTAGTTATGCGCACTTACTTGCGGTATTACTCGGTACCATGTTCTTTGTAGCTTTGGTCATTAACCCACTAATGGTGGCATTTATGACTCGCTCAAACCCGTTCCCATTGGTTTTCCAATGTCTACGTGAAAGTGGTATCACTGCATTCTTTACACGTAGTTCCGCTGCAAACATTCCAGTTAACTTAGACTTTGCAAAGCGTCTTGGTGTACCAGAGTCAACTGCAAGCGTAGCGATTCCTTTAGGTGCAACTGTCAATATGGCAGGTGCATCGGTCACAATTACAGTCCTCACACTAGCAGCAGTTCATACTTTGGGCATTTCTGTTGATTTCAGCACAATGTTGATTTTATCAGTCGTTGCTACCGTTTCTGCATGTGGTGCTTCAGGTGTTGCTGGTGGTTCATTGCTGCTTATTCCAGTGGCTTGTGGCCTGTTTGGTATTTCAAGTGATATCGCGATGCAAGTTGTTGCCATTGGTATGGTTATTAGCGTACTTCAAGATTCAACTGAAACAGCTTTAAACTCTTCGACTGACGTATTATTTACAGCTGCAGTCGACCGTGGTTTAAGATAATATCCTGATATTGGATACTTTTTAAGGCGAGGCCATGCCTTTTCAGACTTTACCGCTTTGGATACAACTGGGTGCTTTTTTTCTCGCAGTGAATGCAGGAATGATTAATGTACTCGGCCTGGTGACGATCTTGCACCAGTCGGTATCTCACATGACGGGTAATGTCAGTATGTTAGCCATGGCTTTAATTGCATGGCAGCCGGCTACAATTATTTATTTGATTTTAGTGTTGCTCTGTTATGTGATTGGCTCATTTTATAGTGGGCTAATTCTAGGAAATAGTCACTTTAGCTTAACGCGACGTTATGGCGTCCCATTAAGCTTAGTGGCTTTTTTTATTGTCCTGTGTTGGATGATATTGCCCTATTTTCCACGTTACGCTTTGCTTTGGGCATGCGTGGCGATGGGTGTACAAAATGCAATGGTCAGCCACTATAAAGGTACCATTATTCGTACCACACATCTCTCTGGTGTTTTGACGGACTTAGGTTTAGCTTTGGGCTATAAAGCTCGCGGATTGCCTGTTGAGTCTAAACGTGTGGTTTTACATGTATTAATTTTGGTTGGATTTATCGTTGGTGGCATACTTGCCAGTTGGCTTTATCCTTATTTAAAATTAAACGCATTCCTAATTCCTGCCGCACTCAGTGTAGTTATGAGCGCAGTATATTGGATCATCTATTTTCATTATCGACATATACACGATTAGTTGGAACGTACTATGGTTAAAAATGCATTACAGGCGCAACTGCTTAAAGCAGGTCTGGTCGATAATAAAAAGGCAAAAAAATTGTCTAAACAAGCCGTACATGAAAAACGTACTGGTGAAAGTAAAGATGCTGAAATCAAGGCGAAAATTGAGCAAGATCAGCAGCAGAAAATGGCCAAAGATCATGCTTTAGAGCAAGATCGTAAAGCCGTTTTGCAAGAAAAAGAATTAAAAGCTGCCATCATGCAAATGATTAATCAGCATAAAATTCGTGATACCGATGGCGAATCGACCTATCAATTTATCGATGATGCCAAGATTAAAAAGCTTTATATCAATCAGCAAATTTATAATGCCCTAGTTGCTGGCAGTCTTGTTATTGCACGGGAAAATAGCAACTATGCTTTTTTACCAAAAGAATTAGCCGACCGTATTAATGCGAAAATGGAAGGCTTTATTATTGTGAATAACTCTGAAGTCAATGAACAAACCACGGATGAAGAAGATCCGTATGCAGCTTATGTAATTCCTGATGATTTAATGTGGTAAGCACTTCAAATCGCCAATGAAGCTCCCGATTCGGGGGCTTTTTTTTATCAACATTAATCTTTTTCAGTCCATAAATATCGGTTATACCTTTAAAAAATCATTCCTTAGCACCCAATAAGTAACATTATGGACTATACATGTCGTAACTCCGTAAATTTTACGAGTATAAAATTGCTTATATAATCACCACAATTACAATAGTTTGATCATTAACCCTTTCATTTACATCAATAAGAGTAGAATGATTTTGGAAAAATTTCAGTTCATTAAAAATATTCAAGACTGGTCAGATCAATATCCGTGGCTAGAAATGCTGACTTCGCTCAGTCTTATTATTATTTTTGCCATTATCGCAAATTTTATCGCCAAGCAAATTGTGGTACGTGGTATTCGTAAGCTCGTGTCTAAAATGGCCTTTAGCCACAGTCAAATTTTGTCAGAACATAGTGTGATTAAACGCTTTGCCAACATTGTTCCAGCAATTGTAATCTTAAATGGCATAACCACAGTCCCACATTTATCTGTGAAGTTTATCTCAATCGTTCAAATGGCTTGTCAGGCCTTTATCTTCCTGACCATTGCTTTAGCCATTTCTGAATTACTAAATATTTTTAATCTGATTTATCAACGTAATCCAAAATCTAGAAACAAACCAATTAAAGGCTATTTGCAGTTGGTCAAATTGATCATCTTTTTGGTTTGTGGCCTAATGATCTTAGGTACTTTTCTGAAAAAAGATGTATTTACATTACTCGCAGGCTTCGGTGCTATGGCGGCTGTACTGATGTTGGTCTTCCAAAATACCATTTTGTCACTGGTCGCTTCGGTACAAATTTCTTCTTATGATATGGTGCGAATTGGTGACTGGATTGAAATGCCCTCGCTCAATGCGGATGGCGATGTCATTGATATGTCATTACATACCATTACCGTGCAGAACTTTGATAAGACCTTTACCACGATTCCAACCAATAAACTGGTGACTGACACCTTTAAAAACTGGCGTGGTATGGCACAGTCTGGTGTGCGCCGTATCAAACGCTCGCTTTATATCGATCAAAGCTCTATTCATTTCATGACTCAGGATGAGCAAAACAAACTCAAAGAATTTTTATTGCTAGATCAATATCTTGACCATAAGCATGAAGAGCTTGCTCAGTTTAATCAGCAACTTTCAAATCAGTCGCAATATAATCAGCGCCGTTTAACCAATCTTGGGACCTTTCGTGCCTATGTAGAATTCTACTTACAACAGCATTCAGGCATTGCCCAACACCAAACGATTTTGGTGCGTCAGTTACAACCCACGAGTGAAGGCATTCCTTTAGAGATTTATGCTTTTAGTAAAACCATTGCATGGAAAGATTATGAAGCGATTCAATCGGATATCTTTGACCATCTGATCGCAATCACACCTGAGTTTGGACTTAAAATCTATCAAGCCCCTTCTAGTGCCGATTTTAAAGCCCTCATCCAACCAAATGCCGATAAAATCTAAGGCCTAAACGTTCGTCTTCCCATGTATATTCGAAGTAGAAATTCTGTAAATTAAAAAAGTCACAATGGCTGTTGAATATATATGGGACTTTCGTTTAAAACCTACTCAACTATCACAAATGATTATTGATCATGCGTTGCAAGGAATGAGAGCGAACCAGATAAATGCCCAGAGCAATATTTCCTTAAACATATAATTCATCCGAAACAGCTAAAATAATTAAAAAAACCAGAACAAATACTATACAAATGTAGACATTTTTAGATACTATTTGTTAACAGTTGCATAAAAACGCTTCTAAAATAGGAACTTGATCATGGAAGGCCCCAATCAACCTTCTCGGAAATCAGTTAAAAACGAATCACAATTACTCATAGAATCGATGAATCGCACTTCTGCCAAACATACGCTCATACAGGCAGAAGCATGTGACTTAGAGAATCGTGTCCGTATTGAGCGTGCTTTATCCGACCCGATTGCACGTATCCCGGCACAGTTTAAAAATGCTTATTACAAATTTTTGTACTACAACCAGAAAGACTATTTAAAGCAGGTCAACTATTTCGCTCAATTGGCATTTTTAATCTATTTTTGGGCAGATCGCTATGTGCTGCCAGACGTAGAAATGCTTTCAGGTGTGATTCGTATCATTGCTATTATTGGTGCATTTAGCCTGAACTATGTTCTGTTTAAATATATCAAACAGATTAAATTGCTCGATTTAATATTACCACTAGCGACTTGCCTTTCTGCAATCCTCTGGTTTGAGATATTACTTCAGTCGAAAAATGAACTGGTTCATAGCTATCAATATGCCGCCATTATTTTGATCGTATTGGGTAATTTAAGTATTCATGTGCATTTTCGCCCTTCGATTATGACCTCAGCCATGATCACGGCAGCGATCCTTTTTGGCGCATGGCGCATTAATGATTTTGGTGATTTTACAATATTTTTATTGGTGTACGTTCCTGTGCTGCTGTTCAGTATGTATATCTGCTGGAACTCTACGCTCAACTCTCGTAAAACGTTTCTAAGAGCGCTGCTAGATGACTGGAACTTTCATACCCTGCGCAAAATTGCCCATACGGATGAATTAACCCAGTTAAGCAATCGTCGCCAATTTGTACATGCTGCCAATAAAAAAATCCAAGAAACCCCAATGACGGTCTGTACCAGTCTTTTGATTTTTGATGTCGATCATTTTAAAGCGATTAATGATCAATACGGACATGATGTCGGCGATCAAGTGCTATGCCAAATTGCTGAAATTGCACGTAAAGAAATGCGGTTTTACGATATGTTGGCACGTTTCGGAGGTGAAGAATTTATTGTACTTTTACCTTTTACTGTCCCAGAAGATGCATTAAAAATTGCTGAACGGTTAAGACATAAAATGGAACAACATCAGTTTTATATGGATAGTCAATTGGTGAAATTTTCGATCTCCATTGGAGTTTCCAAAATTGACCCTGACCACGCCAAACTTGATCAGTTAATTAAACAAGCAGATATTGCTTTATATGAAGCAAAACGCCAAGGTCGTAATCGGGTTGTGCATTTTAATTTTATGAATTTTTGCAGCCAAGCTTTTTAATAAATAAACAAATCAAAATGGAGAAAAATTAGCGAATCCATTACACTCAGAGCTGAAGAAAGAAAGATTAATTACAGTAAAATTCTCAGGTTATCTGCATGCTTAAATGGTTTGAAAATTTAGTTGACGCTTATCCTGAACAGGACTTGAATAAACCATTGCCGACAAAATTTTTCCCCTTTGTATGGCAAGCTGCAACGGGTGTAAAAAAATACCTATTGATATTGGTACTCTGTACAGCTGGTGTAGCGAGTTTTGAAGCACTGCTTTATGCCAAAATTGGTGAATTAGTCAATTGGATCAGTAAGTCTCAACCTGAAACCTTTTTACAGCAGCACCAGACCAATCTGACCATTTTAAGCTTTATTTTATTGGCAAATATCTTCTTTTCTTGCCTTCAAACCATTATTAAACATCAGATTTTATATAGCACCTTTCCAATGCGTCTACGTTGGAGATTTCATAACTTATTACTGAAACAAAGTTTAGATTTCTTCCACAACGACTTTGCTGGTCGTTTATCTGCCAAAGTCATGCAAACTTCACTGGCTGTACGTGAGTTTTGGATTATTCTTGGGGATATGTTGGCCTATGTCTTCATTTACCTGATTTCGATCACCGTCATTTTAGGTGCTATATCGCCACTGTTGATTGTTCCGTTATTACTTTGGCTGGCTTTATTTATTGGTTCTGCATGCTATTTCATCCCAAAATTGAGCAAAATTTCAAATGAACAAGCCAATGCACGCGCAGTAATGACTGGTCGTGTCACCGATGCTTACACTAATATTCAAACGGTAAAATTATTTGCCCATGCGGGCCGCGAAAGCCAATATGCCAAAGCCTCAATGAAAGAATTTATGGTGACGGTGTATAAGCAAATGCGTCTTGCAGCGAAATACAACATCGCGACGAATTTGCTGATCATTGTTTTATATGGTGGCGTACTTGGAACAGCCGTTTGGCTCTGGATGGATGGTCAAGCTGAGCTTGGGGTCATTGCAGCAGCGACCGCCATGATTTTAAAACTCAGTAGTATTTCCGAGTTTATGATGTGGCAAACATCTGCCCTATTTGAAAATGTCGGGACCATTCAAGATGGGATGAAAACCATGGGCCGCCCAATTCATATTCAAGACAAAGCTGATGCAACCGACTTAAAAGTACCGCAAGG
The DNA here is from genome assembly GCF_013419225.1 of Acinetobacter sp. YH12097. NCBI lineage: Bacteria > Pseudomonadati > Pseudomonadota > Gammaproteobacteria > Moraxellales > Moraxellaceae > Acinetobacter > Acinetobacter sp. YH12097. Next base: position 133,526 of record NZ_VPAN01000001.1, read on the forward strand.
CGAAATTAAATTTGAGGACGTCAGTTTTGCTTATAATGATAAAAATGTCATCGATCAATTTAATTTAACCATTCGACCAGGTGAAAAAATCGGTATTGTCGGGCGTTCGGGTGCCGGAAAATCAACATTAATTCAACTTTTACTCCACTTTTACGATATCAACCATGGTCGTATTTCGATTGATGGCCAAAATATAGAAGATATTACTCAAGATAGCTTAAGAAAAAATATTGCTTTGGTGACCCAAGACACCTCGTTATTGCATCGTACAGTTGAAGAAAATATTAAATATGGTCGCCCGAATGCAACCGATGAAGAAATGTATGATGCAGTGCGTAAAGCGAAAGCTGACGAATTCATTCCTCAATTGATCGATTTACGTGGCCAACGTGGCTATGACGCATTTGTCGGTGAACGTGGCGTAAAATTATCAGGTGGTCAGCGTCAACGTATTGCGATTGCTCGGGTATTTTTAAAAGACGCACCGATTTTAATTTTAGATGAAGCCACAAGTGCGCTCGATTCAGAAGTCGAAGCCGCGATTCAATCGAGTTTAGATGATTTGATGCAAGGCAAAACTGTGATTGCCATTGCGCATCGACTTTCAACCATTGCGCAAATGGATCGCTTGATTGTCTTGGATCAAGGACGTATTGCTGAGCAAGGCACCCACGAAGAGCTTGTTGCTTTGAATGGTATTTATGCACACTTGTGGCAGCGTCAAACCGGTGGATTTTTAATAGAACAACATAAAGTAGAATCAAAGGAAGATGAAAATGCTGTATCTGGAAGACCTTAAAGTTGGTGATCACTTTAGCAGTCGTGAATATGAAATGACTGTTGAAGAAATCAAGCAATTTGCCAACGCTTTTGATCCTCAGGAATTTCATACAGATGAAGTCAAAGCCCAACAGCACCCGATCTTTCAAGGGCTAGCGGCAAGTGGTTGGCATACTGCTGCTGTAACAATGCGCTTATGGACTGAATGTTTCCCTGTGGCTTATGGTTTAATTGGCTCAGAGTCAAGTCTGCGTTGGCCGCGCCACACGTCCGGGGGATAAAATTCGTGTAGAAGTTGAAATATTTGCAATTACTCCGTCGAAAAGTAAGACAGACCGCGGCATTGTGACCTATGTTACGCAAGCGCTCAATCAGCACAATGACGTTCTTTATATGTCTACGACCAAAATTGTGGTCTTTTCCAAAGATTTTAAACCGAATTAATCCTTAACGGCCTACTTTACAACGCTAAGGTAGGCCGCTATAAATAGTTGAGCCTAGTCAGTTTGTCCAACAATTTTTGTGGGATATAACACGGAATCATGCCAATATAACCTTGAACAGAAGAAAAACCCGCATTGCAACGGAACGCTATGAAAACAATTAATTCCCGTCAGGATCAGGGTATTCCCGGAGTGTATGGATTGCTCCTTTTAGATGTGGTCTCTCGATGGGGCTACACTGCAGAGACATTATTTAGTCCCTTCGGATTAAACAGCGAACAATTGGCTGAACCAGATTTCCGTATTCCAACACCCATCGCCAATCAATTGGTAGAGCACGCACTACGTTTAACTGGTGAGCCAACATTAGGTTTTCATTTAGGCAACCAAATGCGCATCTCGATTCATGGTTTTATTGGCTATGCCATCATGACGGCGAAGGACATAACCGATGCCTTAGTCTTGGCAAACCGTTTTATTCAGCTACGCATGCCCTTTTTACAGCTTTTTTTCTCGACTTTTGGAACCAAAGCGACTGTTCAACTACAAACCGACGTTACGATAGAGCCTTTACGTACTGAGATTTCAATTGCCTTAATTTTTGGCATGATCAGCATGGGCAAAGCAATTACCGGTGTGGATTATTCTGCTGGTGAAATTGATTTTGATTTCCCTCAACCTGAAGGTTTTGAGCGGTTTATTGCCAAATATCCACGGCACCAATTTAGATTTGATCAGCCACACCTTTTACTCAGTTTTGATAAGCAATATTTAACCAATAAATTGGTCCATGCAGACCCGATTGCCAGTCAAATCGCGATTAATCAATGTGAAGCTGAACTCTCCGCTTTGGGCGAACGTCACCGTATTGCCATGCGCGTTCGTGACATTTTAACCAACTCCGAGCAGCACTATTTAAGTATCGAAAGTGTTGCTGAACGGCTACACATGTCCGATCGAACCCTTAAACGCCAACTTGCTGCTGAAGGGACTTCATTTTCAACTTTGGTCGACGAAGTTCGCTACCGCCATGCTACTTCGCTTCTATCACGGACTGACTTTACCTTAGAGCAAATTGCTGATGAATTGGGCTATAGCGATGTTGCCAATTTCAGCCGTGCATTTAAACGCTGGAGTGGTCGTAGCCCAAGCAATTGGCGTAAAGATCCGTACTTATAAGTCTTTTGTTTTACGTAAAAAGCATGTATAACTCATGCCAAAAATGAATTTAATGGATTTAAGGAGTTATCAATGAATCATCCTTCAGATTTAAAGTACGCAAGTACACATGAATGGGTGCGAATTGAAGGTGACCTTGTTGTTACAGGCATTTCTGATCATGCACAAGACGCATTGGGTGATTTAGTTTATGTTGAAGCACCAGATGTGGGTCAACATATCACAGCTGGCGAACAAGCGGGTGTGGTTGAGTCGGTAAAAACTGCTTCTGATATTCATGCTCCAGTTTCTGGTGTGGTTGTTGAAGTCAATCCGGACCTTGAAGATGATCCTGATTTTGTAAATGATGCACCTTATAGCAAAGGTTGGATTTATAAAATTAAACCAGACAATATGGCTGATGTAGATGCTTTGTTGACAAGCGAGCAATACGAAGCTGGTCTGTAAATATTTCTAATATCAAAAAAATCAGCCCTCAGGCTGATTTTTTTATTTCAATATGATAGCTGAATTGGCTTATATACCATTTGCATAAATATCCAGCTTATATTTCTTCCGAAGCTTCGGTACTTTCAGGTTCTTCTTTCTTTTCTTCAACCATACTAAAAGATTGCGCAGCCGCTGAAGTACCATTTGCACGTGAACTTTTCAGTTTAATTTGCAAACGTAATTCATTGGTTGAATCGGCATTTCTTAAAGCTTCTTCATAAGAAATTGCGCCATCATTATATAAATCAAATAAAGCTTGGTCGAAAGTTTGCATCCCAAGTTCACGAGATTTTGCCATGATCGCTTTTAGTTCATGAAACTCACCTTTCAAAATCAAATCTGAAATGAGCGGCGTATTTAACATGATTTCAACGGCTGCACGGCGTCCTTTACCATCTTCAGTCCGGATTAAACGCTGCGAAACAATCGCTTTCATATTGCTCGATAAATCCATAAGCAATTGATTTCTCCGCTCTTCTGGGAAGAAGTTAATGATTCGATCTAGGGTTTGATTGGCGTTATTTGAATGTAGCGTACCTAAACATAAATGCCCTGTTTCAGCAAAGGCGATTGCATGTTCCATAGTCTCGGTGTCACGAATTTCACCGATTAAAATCACATCTGGCGCTTGTCTTAGAGTGTTTTTTAATGCGTTATGCCACGAATGACTGTCTACACCAACTTCACGATGCGTAATCATGGATTTTTTATGCTTATGCACATATTCGACTGGGTCTTCAACAGTGATGATATGACCTGCGCTGTTTTCATTTCGATAATCAATCAGCGCCGCTAAAGAGGTTGATTTTCCTGAACCTGTACCTCCAACCACTAAAACTAAACCACGTTTTTCCATAATCACGTGCTTAAGCGAAGCCGGTAATTTAAGCTTTTCAAAATTTGGAATTTCTGCCGTAATGGTACGAATGACCATACCCACATGTAACTGTTGCTGAAATACATTGACACGAAAACGCGAAACGTTTGGCACACTAATCGCAAAGTTACATTCTAGTTCTGTTTCAAACTCTTTGCGCTGCTTCTCATTCATCAAACTATAGGCGAAAAGCTTTGTTTTCTCAGCATCAAGTTCTTGCTGCCCAAAGGGTTTCATCATGCCTTGATGTTTAATACTTGGTGGAAAATCTGCCGTAATAAATAAATCAGAACCACCATATTCAACCACTTTGGTTAACATGTGGAACATAAAACGGCGTGCTTCTTCCAGCAATTCAGCAGTGTACATCAACTTCCCCAATATAAAATTTCAAACACCCAAGCACAGATTGTCATTATTTCTGGCGCTGTATTGAGCTTAGACATTATTGTGCATAAAAAATTTGATTCACTCAAACATAAAACACTGAATTATCAGTATATATTTTAAAATATAGGCCATATTTCAATTTTTATATTGAAGTAAGCAACAAAGGATTTTTCAAAATAAAAGCCTTAGAACAATCAATGTTCTAAGGCTTTGGGGTAAGTCAATTCAGACTGAGTATGCTCTGGATTGTTAAGCACTACGTTTAATTTGTGATGCACGAAGTTCATTCGTAACCTGTTGAATCAAATCAATGGTTTTGTCCCAACCTAAGCATCCATCTGTTACAGACTGACCATAAGTCATGTCACAACTAATTTTTTGATTACCATCCACTAAATGACTTTCCAACATCACGCCACGCACTTGGGTATGCTCACGCTCCGCTACAATAGTGCGTAATACTTCAGGTTGCTTCATTGGGTCTTTATGGCTATTACCATGACTACAATCGATGACTAAAGCCGGTAAATCGCCTTTTACTTTACTACGAATTTTGTCTATTTCAGCCAAACTATAATTTGGACCTGTATTGGAGCCACGTAAAATCAAATGTGCTTGTGGGTTGCCAACAGATTCTAAAATACACGGTAAGCCGGCTTGACTCATACCTAAGAACTGGTGTGGATGGGACGCAGATTGAATGGCATCTAGAGCAATTTGGATTGAGCCATCTGTTCCGTTTTTGAAACCAATACTGTATGGCATATGACTCGAGATTTCACGATGAATTTGTGATTCGCTGGTACGCGCACCGATTGCACCCCAAGCCAAAAGGTCATCAAAATAACCCGTCGCCATTGGGCTTAAAATTTCAGAGGCGATCGGCAAACCCATTTCAATAATTTGTAAGTACAGCTCACGTGATTTTTCTAAGCCCAACTGCATATTAGATGAACCATCTAAACTTGGGTCATACATATAGCCTTTCCAGCCCACTGTAGTACGTGGTTTCTCAATGTATGCGCGCATCACAAGAAAAATTTGATCTGAAACCTGTGCCTGTAATTGTTTTAATTTTTCAGCATATTCCAACGCAGCAATTGGATCATGGATTGAACATGGGCCGCTAATAATCATTAGACGCGGGTCTTGACCCGTCAAAATATTTTGAATCGTTGCACGATGTGCAGCAATTTGCTCCGCTGATTGAGCAGATAAAGGTAATTGTTGTTTCAGTTGATGTGGCAAGCTCAAAAGTGTTTCTTTTGGCTGTGTAGATTTCTGAATTTCTGAATTTTGAGTTTGTTGTAAAGCTGTATTTAGCGCATTCATTGGTTCTATTCCTTTGGACTGTGTACACAAACAGTCCGATCTTTTATCTGAGCGTTATGGGACTTTGGGACTTCAAGGCTTTAGACATAGACTGACTAAAGTAAAACCAATAACCGTTGCTAAAATATGAATTATTTACTGTAAACATGAGATTTCTCCAAAAATGTTATAAAAATCAAGACATAAAAAAACCTGATCAGGGTTGCCGATCAGGTATAAACTTGGTGGGCAACCTTTTTCATGCCCGAACGCGTTCAGGCAATTATCTAAACTGCCAGAAGTAATAGTATGCGTTTGAGATTAAAGGTTGCTTTAACATCTTGATTTCATCAAAAAGTATCTGTCTGAAAATTAAAATACGCTGTATTCATCGGTTTGACAATAGTTTTTTGCTATTTTGTTGTATTAAATAACGCTGCTGTCAATTATAGCGACCTATTTTTAAAATTTGATGTATTGATTAATAAATAAACATTTATTAGACTGCACAACATTAGCCTGTTTAAAGCTTTTTTCCATTTATTTTTAATTCGAGTATTTGCCAATGAAGTAAGCCCTGTTTTTTTCATCATCAAATCCATTTTTTTGATGTGCAAACACATGGCTAATGACTTCGACTGCATTTTCTCAAATATTGTCTTTTTTATAGAGTAAAATTAGTTATTTGTATTGCGCATCTTTGCTATCGCAAGGTGCATCTATGACTCAAACAGCTTGTACAATTTCCAAACTAAGCTTGGAATTTCCTTTAAAAACACTTTTTAAAAACCTGAAATTTAACCTCAATCAACAACAGCTTTCGGCATGTATTGGTCGCAATGGTTTAGGAAAGTCCTGCATCCTTAAAATCTTATATGAGCAAAATCTGAAAGATCTCCCCTATGAAGGTGAAATTTCATGGAATGTACCACATGCCTATTTATCACAATTTTCTCGACTAGAAGCTGACACGATTGCTTCTGCACTCGGTGTGGAAGACTTATATGACGCATTTCAACGTATCGAAATAGGCAATGCCAGTTTTGAAGACTTTGAGCTGACTGAAAACCAATGGCACCGTCCTGCACTATGGCAGCAACAACTTAAGCAGGCGTCACTTCCGACTGATTTAAATTTCCCTGTCGCTCAGCTAAGTGAGGGGCAAAAAACCAAATTGGCATTGTGTGCATTATTTTTAAAAACTGACCATTATTTACTTTTGGATGAACCAAGTAACCATTTAGATGCATCTTCACGTTTATGGCTCATCGATCGCTTAAAAAACCATCCTGCCGGTGCATTTTTTGTCAGTCATGATCGAGAGTTGCTGCAACATGTAGAGCATATCTACGCTTTAAATGAGTTTGGAGTCACGCATGTTACTTGTAACTATGAAGAATACATTCAAAAAAATGATCTGCAAAATAAAGCCTTACAGCGTAATGCTATGCAGCATCAGCGTGAGTTAAAACAACTCAAATTACAACAACACGAAACACAAATGAAAGCACAAAAACGAGAACAACAAGGTCATGCACTACGCAAGTCAGGCTCCCAAGCTAAAGTTTTACTCGATTTTAAAAAAGAGCAAGCCGGTCAAAGCCTCGCGACAGTTCAAACGCAGCAGCAGAAGCAATTGGAAGAAAAGAGAACCCAACTGCTTCAATCACAGCAACAACTTGAGCATATCAAAGAGCAGCAATTTGTTTTTCAACATCGCACTGAAAAAACAGGAGAAATCTTAAGAGTTAAAGATTTTCATAGCAAAACATCTCAGCACCTACCTTTCGACTTGGCCTTACAAGCAGGTGACAAAATTCATTTAAAAGGAAAAAATGGTATTGGTAAATCTACATTTCTAAAGTATCTGAGTCAGACCACATCACAGTCTAGCCATGAAATATTTTTGTCTGTGAATACCCTGTATTTAGACCAAAACTTGAGTGATTTATCACCTGAACTGAGTGTTTTGGACAATCTAGCAAAGTTTAATCGTGATGTTTCCTCAACGGAATGGCGTAATCAACTTGGTCAACTTAGAATCCGTGGTCAAAAAGCGGAACTGCCATTTCACTGTTTAAGTGGTGGTGAACGTTTAAAAGTGACCTTGTTAGGCTTAAATTATTTAACGCCAAATATAGAGCTTTTATTGTTAGATGAACCTGAAAATCACTTAGATATAGAATCTAGAGCGTTATTGGCTCAAGCCATTCAGCATTATACAGGTGCTGTGATCCTCGTTTCACATGATGCTTATTTTGTAGAATCTTGTGGCATTCAGAGTAGCGTCCAATTAGTTGAATAGCTCTTACTCTTTAGAAAGATCTAAAAAAGCCAAAGTAGATGAACGCTACTTTGGCGAATTTACTGCTTTAGAAATCGTTCTTATTTAACTGATATTACGCACGTAAAAGTAATTTCGCATTTTTAAAATGCTTTTTCAGTCTATTCGACGGAGTCTTACATCTAGGGTTTAGATAAAGAGATTAGCCTTCGGCTGGAGGTACTCTTACGAAACGATGTTTCTCATTAGGCAAAATGAGAAGCAAAGCTTCGCAAGGAAACCATCTTGCGGTGCAATGCACCTCACCGACTAAACTCGTTCACTAGCGTCAAATTATTCAAAGTATCGCAAAAACATTTTTGATGAGAAGTAGTCCTGTCTCAAACAGTTGCGGATGACATTACCGTGTATCGTTCTTTTATTTGAATCAAATTACGTTTCTGATGTTAATACGTAGCTTCAGCTTCTAATTTAAGATCTCTTAGGACAATATTGCTAAACAATACTGTGTTTTAACGCCCGATTTTCTTCATGATTTTTTGTTTAACATGCTGTTGAAGTGATGCTGAACGTTCCTTGATTTCGGCTCTCCAGTCATTCGGCACTGAGCATTTCGCGAGGCGAACCCAAACGCTTGCAAATTGTTTGATAAAACTGGCTTCGTTATAGTGAATACCATATTCGTCACAAAGTGCTTTAATTTTAGGTGCGGCTTCTGCATAGCGATTCGCAGGCATATCTGGAAATAAATGGTGTTCAATTTGGTGACTCAAATTACCACTGAGTATATGCAACCATTGTGTTCCACTAAAATTACTTGAGCCACGAATTTGACGGAGATACCACTCTGCTCGAGTTTCGTTTTCGGTATTGTCCATTTCGAAGTTTTCCGCATCTTCAGTAAAATGGCCATTAAAGATGACAGCGGAAGCCCATAAGCTACGAATCACGTTGGCTACAGCATTTCCTGCAAAGACAGGAATCGCATTGGGACCTGCAATAAGCGGAAAAAACACATAATCTTTAATCACTTGGCGCTTAATTTTCTGACGTACATCGGCCGCTTCATGCCATACATCTTTCCAAGTTTTGGTTTTATACGCAATAACATCTTCTAAATGTAAACGTTGAATGCCGACATACCACTCAAAGAAAACCATGAGTTGAGCAGCCAGTGGAATATTAAATAGGAAGCGTGGCTCCCACTTTTGCGATTCGCTCACACGGATCAAACCATAACCGACATCATGGTCCATACCCACAATATTGGTATAGGTATGATGCACATAGTTATGGGTATATTTCCAGTCTTGACCCGTGGCAATAGTATCCCAGTCATAGTTAGCACCATTTAAACTCGGGTCATTTAACCAATCAAACTGACCATGCATCACATTGTGTCCGAGTTCCATGTTCTCTACGATTTTAGAAATACCCAATAAGCCTGTGCCGAGTAACCACACTGGTGGAATCCAGCCTGCAAACATCAACATGCCACGAGATGCGATCTCGCTATAACGGACAAAATTGCGAATTTTATAAATATACGCTGCATCTTTTTCACCCACACTCTGGATGATTTCACGGCGAATTTGCTCAACTTTTTCGCCAAATTCAGCAGTTTGTTCGGGTGATAAATAACGTGACTTACTATTCGGACTAATATATATCGATTGATTCATGATGACGCCCCTGATTTGTTTTTATGCGGCTTGGGTTAGAGTTGAATGCGTACGGGTGAAATTGCCTGAGAGACACATAACTTGATTTGTGTGTTATTCGCATGATCCATTTCGCCAGTGAGTAAGTTTTTCACTGAACCCTGTAATTTGGTACACGAACAGGTATTACAAATACCCATCCGACAGCCATGCGCAGGTTTTAAACCGGCTTTTTCAGCACTTTCCAGTAAATTTCCCTCTGCCAAAAAATCTTGCTGGGCTAAACTAAAAGTAACAGGTTGAGCAGGTACTGAATCATCAGCAATCATCTGAAAATATTCAGTATTTAAATATTCTGAAAGCCTTAACTCACGATACAATTGCTCAATGCTTTGCATCATTTGCGTTGCACCACAGGCATAGCAATCTCGCAGCTTAAAATCAGGAACCATGTGATTTAGCACCTCTGGTGAGATATGCAATTTGGTTTTCAGCGTATTAATCGCATGTAAATGTACATGGTTAGATTGCTTCGCTAGTTGAATCAATTCATCCAAATAAGCATCATCTCGATTGAAGTAAATCAGGTCAACTGTACGTCCAAGCTGAATGGCTTGTTTAAACAAAGCCATGATTGAGGTAATACCACTCCCTGAAGCAAGCAGTAAAATTGGGCGATCCGAATTTAGCTTTAGACCAAACACACCTTGCGGTTGGGATAATTCAACAACATCACCTGTTTTTAATTGCGTCAGGCAGTTGGACACTTTGCCTTGTTGTTTGACGGCAATCACCACATGACCTGATGTATTGATTTCGACGATGCTATAGCTACGTTGATGACGTACACCATCTTTGACAACTGTCACCAGAACACATTGGCCTGGTCGATAGTTTGCTGCTTTAAAATTTTGATTCGCTAAAAAACTCAGTTCATAAAACCCGATCCCCACACAACGTGATTTGACTAATTGTGCTTTTACACGTTTGTAGGCCCAAATTGCATCAAATTTTTCTGCAATAAAATCAATAAAATCTTCCCGAATCCACTCAGGCTTGTAACTTGTAGTTGTCATTTTTTGCCTCGGATAATGCATTAATATACATTTGTTTTTTAAATTATGCTTACATTAAGTTTAGTGCTAATTCCCCACCATGTGAATTCGGGACAAAATCTATCATTTGGCATTTTTTATCATTTTATGTCTAACAATCTGTCACTTTTTGCAAATCCAAATTTGAAGTTCTGATTTGTCGTAACAACACAAATAAAAAAAACTAGGCCAAAGCCTAGTTTTTAAAACAGTGAAAATTAACGCATTAATATTTAATGATTAGTAGATAAATCAATAATATTTAAATCAATGTTTAATCTTCAAAATGTACAACAGAGCGAATTGATTTACCTTCATGCATTAAATCAAAGGCTTCATTGATTTTATCCAGCCCCATGGTATGGGTCACGAATGGTTCAAGTTTGATCTCGCCTGACATGGCTTCTTCTACCATACCCGGTAATTGTGAACGACCTTTAACACCACCGAAAGCAGTGCCTTTCCAAGTACGACCTGTAACCAATTGGAATGGACGGGTTGAAATTTCTTGACCTGCACCTGCCACACCAATAATCACAGATTGACCCCAACCACGGTGAGCACATTCCAAAGCAGAGCGCATCACATTGGTATTGCCAATACATTCAAATGAATGGTCGACGCCCCAGCCCGTCATTTCTACAATCACTTCCTGTACAGGACGTTCATAATCTTTTGGATTAACAAAATCTGTAGCGCCAAATTCTTTAGCCAGTTTGAATTTGTCAGGATTGGTATCTACCGCAATGATACGACCTGCTTTGGCTTTTTTAGCACCTTGTACCACAGCCAAACCAATACCACCTAAACCAAAGACTGCAACTGAGTCACCTTCCTGAACTTTAGCGGTATTTTTAACTGCACCAAGGCCTGTTGTTACACCGCAACCCAACAAACATACATGTTCGTGGTTCGCTTCAGGGTTAATTTTTGCCAAAGACACTTCTGCAACCACTGTATATTCAGAGAATGTTGAACAGCCCATATAGTGATAAATCGGCTGACCATTATAAGAAAAACGTGTTGTGCCATCAGGCATTAAACCTTTCCCTTGTGTTGCTCGTACAGATACACAAAGATTTGTTTTACCCGATTTACAGAATAAACATTCACCACATTCTGCGGTATAAAGCGGAATAACATGATCACCCGGTTGCACTGAAGTCACACCTTCACCGACTTCAACCACAACACCTGCACCTTCATGCCCTAAAATTGCTGGAAATACGCCTTCAGGATCATCACCCGACAATGTAAATGCATCTGTATGACACACACCTGTATGGCTAATTTTGACTAAAACCTCACCAGCTTTAGGTGGTGCCACATCAATTTCAACAATTTCTAAAGGCTGACCCGGTCCAAAAGCAACGGCTGCACGTGATTTCATGTCTAAAAACATCCTGTATGGCTTATATTAACAGATGAGTTACAGTAACCTCTTTTTAAGCCTAGATACAACCTTAAAACATGATGTTATGATGAATTTTTCAAGGAATGATTAATGCTATTCGAATGATACAATTACGTGAAATAAGTTGTACTGTCGGTTTAACTGTTTCCATCAGCCTATTAACTGGATGCAGCTTACCTAGCAATCAGTCAAAAAAAGATGTCCCTATACAATCACATGCAGAAAAATGGATTACGTCTGCTACGGATTTAGAAAAATTAGAACAAAAACAAACGGCTTATTTAGCATTAGATGATGCCTTCTTAAGCATTGCTTCTCGCCTACATTTGATTCGAAATGCAAAATACACCATCGATTTGCAATATTATATTTGGGAAAATGATGCTATTGGGCATCTGATGTTTCAAGAATTACTGCATGCCGCTGACCGTGGGGTAAAAGTCAGGCTACTAATTGATGATCAAAACGGGACGAAACTCGATCCGACCTTACAATCCCTTTCAGCTCATCCCAACATTTCAATCAAACTGTTTAATCCCTATAAATTCAGAAATTTACGTGTCATTGATTATGCATTTCGCTTAAAGCACATTAACCAGCGTATGCATAATAAATTAATTATTGCCGATGGTTTTATGGGCGTAACTGGTGGTCGTAACATCAGTAATGAATATTTTGATGCCAGTGAAAGTTTTCAATTTACAGATTTGGATATCCTTTTCTATGGCGAAGCTATTCAACAAGCCAATCAGGTGTTTTTGAACTTTTGGAATGATGATTTAAGTTATTCTGTTCAGCAATGGATTGGTGCAGGTACAAAAGAAGAATTAAATCAATTAAGACAAACATACCAAGAAAATTCTGCAACGTTAACTAAAGATCAGCAGCGCATTAACTATGCACAGCAACAACTGGCGGCGCAGCTTAAGCTTAGACCTGTGAATTGGGCCGAAGCACATTTTATTGCGGATAGTCCGAATAAAATACGTGGTGAAGCCAAAGAACAAGAATTGATGTATAACCAATTTTCGACCTTGATGGGACAGCCCAAAGAACGCATGGAATTGGTTTCAGCTTATTTTGTTCCCACACAACAAGGGACTGACTTTCTGACAGGCCTTGCAGATAAAAATGTAGAAGTCCGCGTCTTAACCAACTCATTTTTAGCCAATGACGTCGCTGTCGTTCATGCGTTTTATCAAAAATATCGCAAAGACTTACTCGAAAATGGCGTGAAATTATATGAATTTAAACCCTATATAGAACGCTCTAAACGCACATGGTATGAAGTCATGACTGGAAATATCATCCCTGCGAAAGGCAAAAATGCCTCTAGTTTGCATGCAAAATTTTTCGATATTGACGGTATGGTGTTTATTGGATCGTTTAACTTTGATCCACGTTCCGCAAATTTAAATTCGGAAGTTGGTCTAGTCGTTAAATCTGATCGATTACAAAACGATATTTCGGCGGCATTAAACCAGTATTTACCGCAAATTGCATATGAATTAAAACTGGATGAAAAAGGCGAAATCATTTGGTTAGAGCATCAAAAAAATGGAAAAATCAAAACCTATACTCATGAACCTGAAACAACACGATTCCAAAGATTTAGCATAAAAGCAGTGTCATATCTCCCTATTGAATGGATGATGTAATGACAATGTACTGCTAAATGGATTGTTTTCCTCATCAAGGCTATTTCATTGAAACGATTTAAGCAGATTCAAGCAACTCAATAATGCTCTTGTTCAGTCTCGTTCATATGAGTGTTGGTTTTTGAAAATGACCAAACCATTGACTTCACCAATGAATTCCACTTGCCCAAAATTGGCTGCTTTCAGTGCGGCTAAATGTTCCTCAACTGACATATACAACTCATGATTTTGCTGAGCATGTGGTGCATATAGATGATCACACACAAAATACACGCCTTGAGTATTTAATAACGTTTTTACAGTCCGATGAAACTCTGCTGCATACGCCTTATGTCTCAATTCATGTAAGGCCTGATGAATAATAATCACATCAAAGGTACTTTTTTCATTGAAGTGAAGAGATTTTTCCCAATCCGATTGTTTGAAATCCCCTGTTATAAAATTGCATTTTAAGCGTTGTGCTGCACTTATTTTTTCTTTTGCCAAGTCATGCATAGCTTCGGAAAAATCAAATGCAGTGTAGTGAATATTTGGACAATGATTGATTAAAAATTCAGCCAAATAGCCTGGGCCTGAACCCAGTTCAAGTACTCGGGCATTCGGGTTAAAAGCCAAAATAGAGTCAACATACATTTGAAAGATGTCATAACGCCACGGGCGTTTAAGATTTACTTCAGCTGCCCATTGTTTAGCTTCGATTGGATCTTTTAAGTCTATGGGGCTTGGTACATCGTTTGTGTGTATATTATTTTCGCAATTCATTTTTCTTAGACTTAATTTAGATAGATCGAATGCTATTTATACATAAAATATCTCAATAAAAGCAAAGGTTTTACTCACACTTGATGATGCTTTAACATCCACCTCTTATTTTGTTTTATCTCCCCCTAAAGTTTTCTAATGCAATTTTTTGATTTAAGCCGCCAATTTAATTTAAGTGATATTTTAACGCCTTTTACGACACTTCCTGAACTTGGTCATCAAGAATGGTTTTTGTCGAAAGTTCGAGTTGAGCATGACTGCTTATCTGACAATGAAATGATTGAAGGTCAAGCTGTGCTTAAATCTAATCACAATATCCAAATTGAGTTGGAATGGTTAATTCAAGATACAGGTCATGAATTACAGCTTTTATTTAAAGGCATTGAAACTGCGGCAAGCGAAGAAACGTTAGTGATCGTGAAAGGTGCGCAAATTGTAGATGATGCAAACAAAAAAGTTTCATCTCAGACACTGAGTTTATGGATCGATGGCACTTTACTGTCTATGCTGCCAAATATTCGCAAAGAAATTAAAGCGCGATTAAACCTTTGGGATTATGTTGAATATGATGGCTAAGGAGTTGGAATTATCCATTATTGAGATGCTACGTTTTAAGTATTGAATGTTTGCCTATTTAAAAGAGGCATTTTATAAATCCTAAAATTTCCTTAAAGTAAGCTTATATCTTTAAATAAGTTTTGGTAGGCTTCAGCTTTTTTTTCCAGTGCTAGTGGATAAGCTCTAGATGATGATGGCATGCGGTATAAAGTCAAATCTCTGCCTGCAAATTCGGTACGAACAGCATGCCCAATGTGTGGTTTTTCAGTATTTTCTGGCATCGAGAGCATCAAAGTATCAGTCGCTTTGTCTCCCGTCGTCATAATACTAAGGCAATTCGGCATCTGCGTAAGCAGCTTCGCAATATCGGTTGGCTGATGGATCTGTAAAAACTTGTCTGATGCATTGCCTTTCAAACGAATCACTTGATAGGCTGTATCAAAAATGCCTATGCCTTTTTCATTTAAAAAATCTCGAATGAGCTGTTCTTTAAAAGTCTTGCTATCTAGATTGAGAAAATGATTTTTATCCTGAAAAAAACATAGGCCAAAGATCTTCCACATGTCATTTTGAAAATTTGGATAGTAAAAATCCATTTTCCAGCGTGTTTTTGGAGGTGGAAAACTCCCTAGCATCAAGAGTTTCCCATTTGATGGCAAAAATGGCGCTAAAGGATGTGTTTCGATTTGCGGATTCGCGTCGGAAATATCTTTGCTCATGTAGATTTAACTTCGCCCAGTGGTTGAATCATAAAATGTCTATGAAAATTGTCCATTAATGTGTTTTGCTATTTTTTCAGCCCATAACTGATAAATTTCTTTACTCGGGTGAAAGCCGTCTTTGGCCATTTTTAAATTTTTTTCACGATACTCGTGTAAATCGTATTGAATTAACCGCATATTCGCTTGAGTGTTAACATAATTTTTTAACAGCGCATTCATCTTCTTTGAATATTGTCCAAACAGCCATGACAATGGAAACGGTAAAGCTGGAAACTCATCCATCGGTGGCACACCTGAAATGATCAATAGCTGTGGATGAAACTTTTCCTCGACAGCTTGATATAAACGTTGCTGGAGCTTCAACCACTGGTCTGGCTGTTTTAATGTTGTAACATCATTGACACCAACAGAGCTGATCACGACATCAAAGTTCTGCATAGTGACATTGTCCAAAGCATTGATAATTTGCTGGCTGTTATGCCCCGTTGTGGCTTCAAGGCAATAGTGAACTTGATAATCAGGCGATAAAATTTTAAGCAATTGTCCCAATAGCGCATCCGACTGATGCTCGACGCCGACACCTGCTGCTGCTGAATCACCTAGTATTAATAGCGATAATGGTCGATTACCCTGACCACGAATTCCACAACGCTCTCCCACCGGTTCTGCTAAACGTGGAGTATTTTTTTTCACACGGTAACCTTGGATCAGTAATGCAGGTAACAGCAGCAGTGTTGATACTTTAAGTAGCATAATATTTAGCAATGATTTAAAGCTTGTATTCTTCATTATTTTAAATAGTTTATAAAACAAAGCATTGACTCTATTGTTATTTTTCTACATTTTCTTTTGTTAAAAGCATCATTTTACGACATATTGCTAGTTTTTTATATTAATAATGATTATCATTTATTGATTTTCATCCTACCTATTTTATTATTTCAATGAAAAAACTTTCCCCACTTTTTTTAGCTTGCTCTATGAGCATTGCTGTTTCTTCTGCTTTTGCCCAAAATCAAAATTCACCCGCTTTAACCGATACAACAGAAAAAAAACATTTCCCCTATGCTGCTGCATGTGAAGATGTTAAAGCGCAAAGCCAAATATTATTAAACCTACAACATCAGTTAAATCAAAATCCAAAACAACATGCTCAAATTCTTGAAGATTTTTGGAAGCGTGTAGAGCTTATGGGTACACCAATCATTGAAAACTATGATGAACAACATAGCCGCATAGTTTTCTTATGGAAAGGTGCGCAGCATAATGTTCGTCTTATTGGTGGCCCAAGTAATGACCATGAATGGTTGACGCGCCTACCGAATACCGATATTTGGTTTAAAGAATCGATTATTGATCATCGTTATATTGGCAGTTATAGCTTTGCTGTCGATTTACCGAACTTAGAAGGTTATCTGTCTAATTATTGTCCGCATCTGAATCCTAAACTTAAAGAATCAAGAACGCAGCGTCGTGCTGTGATACAAGTGCAACGAATTGATCCTTTCAATGAAAAAACTTATCTCGCAAGTGATGACACATCAGGCTTGCGTAATGAAAATCTTGTGGCGCTTAAAGATGCCCCGCCATTTATTGATCCAAAACAATATCCAAATGTGAAACAGCCCCAATTACAAGAGTTTGTTCTAGATAGCAAAATTTTGAATAACTCACGTAAAATCCAAATTTACCAATCTAAAGCCAAGAAAAACCAAAGCTATATCACCGCTATATTTTTTGATGGTCAGCAATATAACGAGTTGCTGAATGTTCCAAAGGCATTAGATATATTAGTTGAGCAAGGCAAATTACCACCAATTCAAGCCATTTTTGTTTCTCCACCCAATGATCAGGAACGACCTAAAGAATTAACACCAAATATAAAATTTTCAGCATTTTTTAGTGCTGAATTGATGCCTTGGATTCAAAAAAATGCACCTGCAAAAGTCGATTCGAAGAAAACGGTACTACTTGGGTCAAGTCTTGGCGGTTTAAGTTCAGCTTATTTAGCCTTAGAAAATCCAAATCAAATTAGTCATGTCGTACCGTTATCTGGATCATTTTGGTGGCAAAATGCGCCGACAGACCTCCCTAATGGCATGAGTAAAATCATTCGGGATAAAAACTCACAACCTAAACAGCATTGGTTTATTACTGCCAATAGTTATGAGAGTTCACGCAATAATAATGAACTGAGTATTTTAGAGACTTCGCCTATTGTTGCAGCCGACTTAAAAAGCAAAGGTCATGATGTACATTACCAATCGTATATCGGCGGACATTCCTACGCGGTATGGCAAATTGCCTTACAAGATGCACTCAAACATTTTTTTGCGCAAAAGTAGTTTATAAACGTTTAGATCATAAAAAAGCTCAATTGAGGGCTTTTTTTGAAGATGGTACTGATTTAATTCCAGCGGTTTATGCGTTTAAAGGTTCCAAAATCATTGAAACGTACACCAACCTCACGCATGACTTGGTGTGCAGTTTTTGCAGTAAGGTGACGAATATAAAACGGCTCTTTTACCACAAAATGGTGAATGGCATGGGTAGAACCGAAGTTAAAGCAAAACAATTGCATTGGGAACAACCACCAAGGATTTAACACCTGAGTTTGTTTAATGACATCACGTGGGTCAATATCACCATAATAATGCATATTTGAGCTGATAAATTGTAAGCAGAAAGAGCGTATAAAGTTCGGAATAATCCAAACGACGGCTAGAAAATTAATCGTTGGAATTAATTTCACTAAATTGACTGACCAACTAATACTTTGTCCTAACATTGGAGCAATACCATTCACCACATGATAAATGACAAATACATACCAAATGCCGTAATAAACAAAACTTAAAGGAAAAAAACCAGTCAGTTGAGAGAACAATGCAGTTTTACGTTCTTTTTCAGGTTGTTTTTCAATGAATTTCCCAATCATTTTGAACATTTGAAATGGGCGCAAATACACCGTCATCAATTGATCGCTAATGACCAATAGACGACGTAATCCCCAAGGCATGCCATTACTAATGCCCCGTTCTTCCAAATCGTATTCTGAACCTGAATACTTATGATGATTGAGGTGCAAACGACGACGTGCCCAAGGACTAATGGTATTGGGACGTGCTAACCACACCAAGGCCAACATGAGATGGTGAGCCCACGGCGTCTTTTTAAAATACATATAATGAATCAGGTCATGTTCTAATTCATGTGTCAGTGACGCAAACATCGCCACCAAAATCACACAAGCCCATGCCGGTAAAATGCTAACAGCAAACGCCCAAGCTGAAACCAACATTCCCAGTAGCGCAAAAATAAGGATGGAAGCGCCTATAAAGTTTTGATGTTTTAAAATGGGATACTGCTGACGTAAGTCTTCACCAGCTTTCGTTACGACAGTTCTGACTTTGTTAATTCGCTGTTGATCTGTCATATCGGAAGACATAGACATAGTACAAACCTAAAAATTAAAGAACAGTTGCACATTAAAGCAAATTAAAAAAAAGGAAATCGCTATTTTGAGAACAAATCATCGTCTGTTCAAATATTCAACATTTTATTTATTTTCAATATCTTATTTATAAATAATCTGAGTAATTACTCCAATTTTTCTTTGCAAAATCGGCTGCTTTTAATGTCTTTTCATCACAGGTTTTATGTATTCCTTTTTAACCTACAGAGGAAGGTGAAGATCATTTGAGAATAAAAAAGCCCCAAAATTGGAGCTTTATTATTGAATAAAGGTTTAACCCAATTTATTCACAATTTTCAACGGCAATACTTTCATTGCAAGACCTAAAGGCAACCAGGGCCATTGTGGTACATAAGCTTTAACCGGTGCTTTCTCAATGGCTTTTGCTAAAAGATGTGAACCAGTTTTTTCATCGACTTCAAATGGCAGTTTTTTCGCACCTTCATTGATCTCTGTACGAATATAACCAGGGAAAATAGTCGTCACTTTAATTGGGGTATCAATCAGTTCTGCACGAATACCTTCAGCTAGAGCAGCAACACCTGCTTTACTCGCACCATAAGCCGTTAAATGTTTAGGCATGCCGCGCATAGCACTCATCGAAGAAATCACCACCAAATGCCCTGCATTTTGGCTACGGAAAATTTCAACCGCAGCTTCACATTGCGCTAATGCAGAGATAAAGTTAGTTTCAACTGTGGCACGGTTAATTTCAAAATTGCCTTTACCAATACGACGACCTTCACCGACACCTGCGTTGACAATAACACGATCAATACTGCCAAAATCTGCTTTAAAGGCACGGAATACTTCAAACACTTGATCGTAATTTGTGACATCGAGGGTTTTCGCAATCACTTTGATGCCATATTGGCTTTCCAGTTCATTTTTTAGCGTTTCTAGACGCTCTAAACGACGTGCGCAAATGGCCAAGTTGTAGCCTTTTTGTGCAAACTCGCGTGCCATTCCTGCACCAATCCCTGAGCTTGCACCTGTAATTAAAATTGTTTTAGCCATGATAATTCCTTTGTTTATCTTAGATCCAAGTCAATAAATTTGGATCAACTGCTTTTATAAAATGGTGTTCATTTAAACTGAGTAATTGCGGTTCATTTCCAACCAAACGCAGTGTTGTCATACTGGTATTGGCAATGGCCCAATTGAGTGCAAATGTTTTTTCTGGACTCAGCCCTAAAATTTTACCTACGGCAACGGAGATCACTCCACCTGAACTAAACACAACAGCATAGCGTGGTTTGGTTTCAGCCAGTTGAGTGCATAACTTTTCTAGCGCTGTTTCGACTCGACTTTTAAAATGTGGCCAAGATTCATCATAATCATGATGAAATTCTCCACCTGTCCAACGCTCAATGGCGCCTTCAAAAATTTTCGATAAATAAGCACGTGGGTTTTCATGCTTAGATACATCTTCTTTTAATAAATGCGGTTGGTTAAATCGAGGTTCATATTGAGCAAAAACTTGCTGATGATTAAATTCATTCCACGCGTTATCTGTATCAACTTGTGCTTCTGGAAAGCATTCAGCCAATGCAAGATTGGCTGTTTGTTGATGACGTTGCATGGAGCCTGCAACCACATAAGGACTTTCTTTTAAAATACGGTCGAAATACTGTCCCAGCACCTTAGCCTGTAGCTCACCATTGGGAGAAAGCTTGTCATAGCTTTCTGCACCAAAAGAAGCCTGACCGTGCCGAATTAAATATATCGTGGTCATTTCCCTAAAATATCCTTCATTTTTTCAATATATTTTTGTGCCACATCATTGGCTTCAAGTTTTTGCAAACCGATAAGTTTTAAGGCACGAATATGTAAAGCATGGATCACAATCCAAAAATCTTTGAATGCCGGATTATTGGTTTGTTTGTGGTAAAAGCGGTAATAAATTTGCTGTGCGATCACGGCTAAACGGAAAATGCCGAACACTTCATAAAATGTCCAGTTGTCTGTTTGTAGACCAGTTTTTTCTAAGTAATATTCAACGACTTCTTTACGACTAAACATACCTTTCAAGTTAGTCGGCTGGCGTCGAGTCGCTTTAAAAATTGCGTTATCGCCACTTTCAACCCAATACGCTAAAGCTGAACCTAAGTCCATCAGTGGATCGCCAAGCGTTGCCATTTCCCAATCCAATACGCCAATCACTTGGGTAGGATCATTTGGATCTAAAATGACGTTGTCAAAACGCCAATCGTTATGAATTACACAGGTTTTAGAGTCAGCAGGAATATTGTCTTTGAGCCAATTACGGACATATTTAAAAGAAGGAACATTTAAGGTTTTGGCTTTTTCATAGCGTGCGTCCCAACCTTCCACTTGACGACGACAGTAGCCGTCGCCCTTGCCTATTTTTTCTAAAGCTGTGCCTTCATATGGCACTTGATGCAGTTCAATTAACTTGTCGATGACGTTGGTACATAACGCTCGAACTTGGCTTTCATCAAAATTGATTTCTTTGGGTAAGTTTGCACGTGGAATGATGCCTTCTACGCGCTTCATCACGTAGAAATCACAGCCAATAACTGATTCATCCTGACATAGCGCCACCATTTCAGGGAGTACAGGATAAAATTCAGATAATGCTTTCTGTACGTTAAATTCACGTGCCATATCATGTGCAGACTTGGCTTTGGTACCTTTCGGTGGACGACGTAAGATTAAATCAGCATTGTCGTATTTTAAGCGATAAGTCCAATTTGATGCGCCACCTGAATATTGAGTGACTTCAACAGGCCCTTCTATTTCAACGCCATGTTCAATCAACCAATTGCCTACGGCACGTACATCCAGTTCTTCACCCTCACGAACTGAACCGCCTACATCAATCACTGACATGCTTTTCTTCCTAAACTTGAATCTATCATGATGATAAAAATATAATTTTCTATAGTTTTATAGCATGGACAACTCGGGGTTGCCATGCCAAATATGTGACTACAACTTGTTTATTTTTTACGACGGCTGCTGTAACCGCGCTTAGCCAATTCTAATTTAGCAATCATGCCTTTATGTACTTCATCAGGGCCATCAGCTAGACGCAGTGAACGTGCTTGCGCAAAGAAGCCTGTGAGCGGTGTATCTCGAGAAACCCCAGCACCACCGTGAATTTGAATCGCCATATCAACGACTTTTTCTAAGACACTTGGCGCAACCACTTTAATTGCCGAAATCTCGGTTAATGCAGCCATATTCCCTAGAGTATCCATTTTATATGCTGCATAGAGGGTCAGTAAACGTGCTTGATCGATCGCAACACGTGCTTCTGCAACACGCTCTAAATTGCCACCGAGTTTTAAAATTTCTTTACCAAAAGCAGTACGGCTCATACCACGGTCAATCATCAGTTCTAGCGATTTTTCAGCTGCACCAATACACCGCATACAGTGATGAATACGGCCTGGGCCTAAGCGACCTTGTGCAATTTCAAAACCTTGACCAGCGCCGCCAATAAAGTTTGCAACAGGAACACGTACATTTGTGAAGCTAATTTCTCCATGTCCATGAGGTGCATCATAATCACCAAAGACTGGAAGCATACGTTCGATTTTCACTCCAGCAGTTTCAACTGGTACTAAAACCATAGAATGCTGATGATGACGGTCTTTGCTTTCATCTGGTGTATGTGCCATAAAAATAATGATTTTGGCATTTGGATCACCTAAACCTGAAGACCACCATTTACGGCCATTCAACACAATTTCGTCGCCTTCAACGACAGCTGTTGCTTCCATATTGGTGGCATCACTTGAAGCAACAGCAGGTTCTGTCATGCAAAACACCGAACGGATTTTGCCTTCTAGTAATGGTGTTAACCACTGCTGCTTTTGTTGTTCCGTACCATAGCGCCAAATCACTTCCATATTGCCGCTGTCTGGTGCATTACAATTGAATACCGTGGGTGCAAGTAAGCTACGGCCTGAAAGTTCTGCGATGTGTGCATATTCTTGTACAGATAAGCCTTGCCCAAGTTCAGGACAAGGTAAGAACATATTCCATAAGCCTGCAGCTTTGGCTTTATCCTTTAAAACCTCTAACTGTGCCGGCCATTGCCATTTGGTCCAATCACCACCTTGGTTCAACTCATGAACTTCTGCCCAAAACTCAGTTTCTACAGGCTCAATTTCATCTTTAATAAATTTTTTTGTTCTTTCAATATAATCTTGTGCACGTGCTGAAAGTTCAAACATGACAATATCCTTTAAATATTATGTTCTTTACGCTTTACAACACCATAACCTGAAATCTAATATGAACAAAATGATTTAATTCAATAGATGAACATGAATAGTATTCATAAAAACACCGTCATTGATATGGGTGTTTTCCACCGTATGGATATCAATTTATATCCACTGTATATCGCAGTTTATGAACAAAAAAGCATTTCAAAAGCAGCACAAATTTTGTGTATTACTCAGTCTGCAGCGAGTCATGCACTTCAACGTTTAAGACAACATTTACAAGATGACTTATTTGTACGTGCTGGGGCAAAAATGCTCCCGACTCCATTTGCTGAACAGATTTATCCCGTAATTAAAAATGCGCTTATTGCGATTCAAAGTATTTCTATCCAAAAACAACAATTTACTCCTTCAATGGTACAGAGCTTAAAAATTGCCGTACATGATGAAATTGAACCGATTATTTTTCCTAAGTTAGTTGAACACTTTCAACAGCAACAGTTTCAGATCCAATTTTCCAGTATTAAATTAGACCGCAAAACCATTGTGGCTGACCTTGCTGCACAGCAAATCGATTTTGCGATTGATCTTGAGCAAAACTTTGGTGAAAAAATAAATTTTCAAACTTTAGTTGAAGACCAATTCGTGGTTTGTAGTCAACATTCCAAGATGGATGAATCTATTTATCTTTCGGCTCCTCATATTGGGGTTTCTTCCCGACGTGCAGGTGTATTAGTTGAAGATATTTATTTAAATCGTAAAAAACACTCTAGAGAGATTTTTTTACGCTGTCAGCATTACTCTACTGCGCTACAAATTCTGGCACAGCAGCCCAAGGCGATATTGACGATTCCGCAAAATATTTTGACGCATTTACAGGTTGCTCCCGAACTGAATATTTTTGATGTACCTGTAGACTTGCCGAAAATTAAATTAGGGATGTATTGGCATAATGATTTGGAATTAAATTCACGGCATGTCTTTTTGCGAAGCGAAATTTCTAAAATATTTGCTTAGGCTATTTTTATGATGGTATATCAATTTGCTTAGGCTATTTAAATGGGTTTAGATTGAATTCTGCGTGATGAAACTTGCTGTATATTTATAGATCAAATGCTGATTATTTAATGTATTTTTAACTGACCGCCGGTTTATTCGACAGCCATAAATCATGAGTTCTTATAAAATCTAAACTCCTGTTTTTATGCGATATGACTTCGTTCATATCATTATGTATGCTTTCAAATCTCTCCGCAAATTGGCTCATGGCTTTAGGTGCAGTACTGTGCTTGATCACAGTCTATGTTCTCTATAAAGTCACCATTTTCTTAAAGGATTTTTTTCAACCCTTTAAGAAAGGAAAATCTTACCTCTGCCGTGTATCCGATATCAGTGATGGCGATACCCTCACCTGCTATCGGATGAATCTAAGACGTTCTAAAACCAAACTTCGCTTTGCTTATGTGGATGCGCCAGAATCGACACAAGCCTACGGTAAAGAGTCAGCCCGCCTGATCAAATCCATGGTTTATAAGAAATTTGTCCGCGTAAAAATAACTGATGTAGACCGTTATGGCCGCTGCGTTGGGGTTATTTATCGCTATCGTAAATGCATGAATGAAGAAATGGTAAAACGTGGTGCTGCGTGGGTTTACGAAGAATACATCCGTGACCAAAAGCATTTGCACTATATGATGAATTTACAAAGCAAAGCACGTAAACAAAAGAAAGGTTTGTGGAAAGCCAGTCGTCCAATGCGCCCTAAAGAGTATCGTAAATTACATAAATAACAGACCACATTACAGCATGGCTAAGGAATATTTGACGACTTAGCCATGTCTAATATTTGACCTTTTTTTACTTCGCTATACAATAATGCTGCCCTTTTGGGCATAGAAAATAAATTAGATAATTAAAATTGGAATAATAATGACTGAACTTACTTCAAGCGAATTGAATCCGTTTCAACAAGATCAAAATATTCAGCCTCAAATTCAAAAAGCCGATCATCCACTGTCTCCTGAAGGACGTTTTGGCCGCCTGTCCTATTTAGCGTGGTTATTTATCATTAGTATGATTTATACCTGCCTATTGGGCATCAGCGTCGCGCTGGGTCTTTTTGCATTTTTCAATTCAACAGAACGTAGTATTGAAGCACTTTTTAATTCATTTTTAGGACTCAGTGCAATCGCACTGATTGTCGTTTCCATCGTTGCAATGTTTGTCGCAATGATCTGCATTACGATTCGTCGTTTACATGATCTGAATAAAAGCGGTTGGCTCTGTTTAATTTTTCTCATCCCACTGGTCGGTACCATCTTTAGCATTTATGTAATGGCTGCAAAAGGCACTGAAGGTGAAAATAAATATGGTATTAAGCGTCCAACGGAACAAACAGAGAAAGTTATTGGGTCATTGTATCTAATCCTGATGATTGTTTATTTATTGATCATGATTCCATTGATGTTCAATATGCAAAGTATGATGAGTAATTTAGAACAAGTACAATTACAAGAACAAGCAATGATGTCTGAAGGTGAACCTGAAGAATTAACAGATGAACAACTTGCAGCTTATTTAGAGCAAGCTGAATCAGAAGGTGAAGAACTTGCTTATGCAGATGGTGAAAGTGTAGAAATTTCAAAAAATGCAGACAGCTCAGCGGAAGATGCTGCAATTGCAGCTGCAGAAGCTTCTGTAGAATAAACACGCATTGTTTAGAGCATAAATGAACGATAAGCTTTAAATGAAATGTTATGCAAGAAAACCTGTGTGCGCACAGGTTTTCTTATACCTGTTTTTTATGGTTTGAGTTGTTCACTTGAATTCAAAATAAATTAGGCGTAAAGTTGCGATAATTTAGTTACCCTAGTTAACTATCATGAATTCCACATTAGGTTTCCGCTCTTCACTTCTGCGCTGTGCGCGTCTGATGAGTGATGAAATCAACACGATTTTACTGCCCTATCAATTGAACTATTCGCTTTGGCAAGTCATGTTTGTCATCCGTGAAAAAACCGCTTGTACATCAATTGAAATGGCGGAATATTTAAATGTATCCAAGCCATCCATCACTAAGCGTGTCAAAATTCTTGCACAGATGGATATTTTGGCACATGTGCAAACTGACGATAAACGTCAAAAGAAAATGATGCTCAGCGAGACTGGACGTGAGTTATTTCAGCAATGTGCAAAAGACATAGATGCCTTTGAGCAGCGCTTGATCGCGCCATTAGCTAGCCAAGATATCCAACATTCCATTCAAATTTTACACCGTCTCATGCAAGAACTTGAACAAAGCACTGTAGGTGATGATCATGCAAGATAAAGCACCACTTTGGACTCGAAATTTTATTTTAGTCAGCGCCATTAACTTCCAATTGGTTTTAACCTTTTATCTCTTGGTTGTGGTGATCGTGGGCTATGCGGTGGCTGAATTGGGTGCGACTACAGCCCAAGCAGGTTTAGTTTCAGGCTTGTTCATTGTCGGCACATTGGTCGGGCGTTTATTGGTAGGCAAGTTCCTAGAACGCTTTGGACGTAAAACGACACTGATCGTTGGTTTAATTGGCTTTTTAATTTTTTCTGGTTTTTACTTCATTCAGTTTGGCGTCGGCATGTTGCTCTTCATACGCTTTATGCATGGCTTTATGATGGGTATGGCATCAACAGTGCTGGGTACCTTAATTGCCCAAATCTTACCAGCGACACGTCGCGGTGAAGGCATTGGCTACTACAGCATGAGTAGTACTTTAGGTACGGCTATTGGGCCATTTCTTGCCATTTGGATGATGTTACATATTGGTTATCATGCGATTTTTATCGTTTCTACGATTATCGCATTGAGCTGCCTATTGGTTGCCTTGCTGATTCAAGTGCCCGATTTACCCAAAATCAATAAACCTCTTGATACTGTTGAAGCCGTCAAAAAACCGAGTTGGATTGCTCAATTTGTAGAACCTAAAGCATTACCGATATCATTCATCATGCTTTTCGCTTCAATCTGCTATTCAGGCGTTTTGTCTTTCATTAACTTCTATGCCAAAGAAATCGATTTGGTTGAAACAGCCTCGTTTTTCTTTTTGATGTATGCCATTGCGATTTTAATTTCTCGCCCATTTACAGGCCCGTTAATGGACCGTAAAGGTGAAAATGTAGTGATCTACCCTGCTTTTGTGATTATGGGCGTGGCATTGGTATTACTCAGCATCACTCAGAGTTCATGGATGCTTTTACTTTGTGCAGGCCTACTTGGACTCGGTTATGGCAATATTCAGTCGGTCTGCCAAACAGTTGCGGTAAAAAGTGCGCCGCTTGAACGTATGGGCTTTGCCACTTCGACTTTCTTTATCTTTTTGGATGCCGGCTTAGGCTTTGGACCATACTTTATCGGTAAATTGCTCGACCATATTGGCTACTCACAATTGTATTTGTATAGCGCATTTGCTGCCTTTGCATGTATTGGTGCCTACTATATTTTACATGGTCGTTATACTGTTCGAACTGCTTAAACTATAGCTAAACATCAAATCGTCGGCTGAAACGTCGACGATATTCTAAGGGGCTCAGCCCCGTTTTTTTCTGAAATAACCGTCGAAATGAGCTTGGATCACTATAGCCGACCTCTCGCATAATCAGATCTAAAGCGTGTCCCGTTTCTTCTAAACGCTTTCGTGCAGCTTCAATCCGTATTGATTGTAAGTATTGATTGGGAGGAATATCCAAAGCCGCTTTAAAATGTCGAATCAATGTCCTCGTTGTCACATTAAACTGCGCCGCAAGTTCATCTAAGACAATATTTTCATGATAATGCTGTTCTAACCAATCTTGAACTTTTTGCACCAAACCATCCTGATGCGGTTTAGATATTTTCAATAATGAATAGGACAACTGACTATCACGACGATAATCCAATACAAATGATTTTGCCGTATGGATTGCCGTTTCAAAACCATAAAAACGTTCGATTAGGTGTAGTCCCAAATCAAACCATGCTAAGCCGCCGCCTGCACAATAGATATTTTGGTCATGGCTAATGAGCTGATCTGCATTCAGTTTCACCAAAGGATAGCGTTCACGAAACATTTGCTGAAAGCCCCAATGCGTCGTTGCCTGCTTACCATCTAAAAGCCCTGCTTCCGCCAGAAAAAAATTACCCGTACAATTTCCTGCGATCATTCCGCTCTGCAATTGCTGAGTTTTTAATAACTCGATTAGTGCTGAATTTTGCGCTAAAACATCTAAGATCGGCGCGCCTATCGTTGGAACAATGATGATATCTGCATCTGTTATTTCAGAAAATGCTAAATCTGCATAAAGCTTGATGCCATTGATACATTGCACTGCTTGACCATGTTGTGAGGCAATTTTGACCTGAAATAGCCGCTGCACATTTTGTTTTTGAATCCGGTTCCAACTGACTCCCGCCATTGCAAATAGATCAACAACCCCAGTAATCGCGGAAGCTAAAGCGCCATCAAATGCTAAAATTATGATTTTCTTCATTTAAAGTTCAAATTATCAAAATGTCATTTTTGACTTATTAAGTGTCATTATTGACAATTCTATATCTAAAAATCAACTGCTAGGCTTAAGGCATAAAATTCGACCCGATTAGAGATTGATCAATGGCGCAGTTAATCAATGACAAAGATTTAAATTTTTTGCTATTTGACGTGTTTAAAGCGCAAGACTTAACACATTACCCACGTTTTGCTGAGCATGATGCTGAAACCTTCAAAAGCATCCTAGAAACTGCACAAGGTATTGCTCAAGACTTTTTTGCCCCCCATAACGCAACAGCCGATCAAAACGAACCTACGTTTGATGGTCAACAGGTTAAAACCATTGCTGAAGTCAAAACGGCATGGAAGCAATTTGCAGATGCCGGCTTGCTTTGTGCGCAGCATGATTATGATGCAGGCGGTATGCAACTTCCGACTTTGATCAACATGGCTGCAAATGCTTATTTCATGTCAGCAAATCCTTCATCAGTGGCTTATTCATTTCTAACCGCTGCGGCTGCAAATGTGATTCAAGCTTTCGGTACGACCGAACAAAAAGATATGTTTGTACCGCATATGTTTAGTGGTCGCTTTGCTGGAACGATGGCCATGACTGAACCTGATGTGGGTTCATCTTTAGGTGATTTGACCACAAAAGCTATACCGCAAGCCGATGGTACCTACCTCATCAAAGGCCAAAAGATGTTTATTTCAGGGGGTGACCAAGACATCACTGAAAATATCGTGCATTTGGTCCTTGCTCGCATCCAAGACGCACCTCAGGGCGTAAAAGGTATATCTCTGTTTATTGTTCCGAAGTTTAAAACCCTGAGCGATGGTTCACTTGCAGGCGCCAATGACGTTCAACTGGCTGGCTTATTACATAAAATGGGCTACAGAGGTACAACATCGACAGTACTGAGCTTTGGTGAAAAAGACCAATGTACAGGCTATCTGATTGGTGAAGCAGGTGCTGGTCTTAAATATATGTTTAAGATGATGAATGAAGCACGAGTCGGTGTCGGCTTAGGTGCAGCCATGATTGGATACCGTGGCTATTTAGAGTCACTCGAATATGCCAAAAACCGTCCACAAGGTCGCTTAGTATCAGATAAAAATCCTGCCTCAAAACCTGTCAATATTATTCAACATACAGATGTTAAACGGATGCTTTTGGCACAAAAATCCTATGTGGAAGGCGCACTCGCATTATGCCTATTTGCTGCACGATTAATTGATGAACATCAAGCCGCTAACAATGAAGACAGCGCGTTATTATTAGATTTGATTATCCCTGTCGTCAAATCATTCCCTTCCGCCTATGGACCAAAAGCCAATGATTTAGCCATTCAAGTTTTAGGTGGCGCTGGCTATACCCGCGAATATCCACTTGAACAATGCTATCGCGACAACCGCTTAAATCCGATCCATGAAGGTACATTTGGTATTCAATCTTTGGATTTGTTGGGTCGTAAGCTTTGGCAGCACAACAGCAGAGGTTTGATGCTGTTATTACAACGTATGCAAAATACGATTGATCAAGCTCAACATCCAAAAACGGAAGCGCTTGCAGCGATTTTTTCAGGGCATTTAAACACGGTGAAGAAAACCACACAAAGTTTGGGACAAGTCCTCGCACAAGGTCGTGTCGATCAGGTACTGGGTAATTCTGCCTTGTATCTAGACATGATGGGCAAAGTCATCATTTCATGGCTATGGCTTGAAATGGCTAATCAAGCTCTTGTGAAATTTGAACATTCAGATTTAGCTGAAGATCAACAATTCTTAGCCGGTAAATTACAAGCCGCGCAATATTTTATCCGCTGGGAATTACCTGAAATAGAGCACCAAGCCAAGTTATTGCTAGAACTTGATGATACTTGCCTCAACATGCAAGAAAGTTGGTTCTAGTCACCCGTTTAGCTCAGTCCTCAATGGGCTAATCTGGACAAGGTTTTCACGGATGAAAATCTTGTCCAACCCTATCTATTTCAATATAACTGCAATAAAAAAGGAACATAGTTTCGTTCCTTTTTTATCAAGATAGTGTGCTATACGCCGCAATTATTGGAAGACTTTAAAACGAGCGGCATCATCCATATAGCCTTTTTCTTTCGCTTCACCTTCCACTGAACCAAAAACCAATTGAGCACGAAGTTTCCAATGCGCAGGAATGTCCCATTCCGCATGCACTTGTTCATCCACAATTGGGTTGTAATGCTGTAGTGATGCGCCTAAACCTTCGGTGTGTAACGCAGTCCAAGTCGCAAATTGGGCAATGGCAGTTGAATGCTCTGCCCAAATCGGAAAGTTTTCTGCATAAGACGGAAACTGTGCTTGTAGAGCACTGACCACATCTAAATCTTCAAAGAACAAAACCGTACCTAAACCTGCTGCAAAACTTGCCATTTTACCCGTCGTCTTCGCAGCACTTTCTTCATCTTTTGCATAAGATTTTAATTTGTCAGCGACTAAGCCCCAAAATTTTTCACTTTCACCAGTAGAGTCTGTTGATATTTAATTATGCTCATTTAGAGATATTTATGCAGCTGATTTTAAATTAATTTCTGTATGAATAATCGTACAGCCTTGCTGAGAATGAATTTTGAAATTTCCGCCTATCCGTTCTACACGCATTTTCATACTTCGCATGCCGATACTCATGCCATGATTTGAAACACTCTCAACATCAAAACCTACGCCATCATCTTCAATGGTTAATAACAATGCGCCATTCTCGAACTGTGACAGCGTTACATTGACATGATTAGCTTGGCTATGTTTCACAATATTGGTCAGGCTTTCTTCAATTACTCGTATTAAAGTCAGGCACTGAATTGCCGTTGGTTTGATCGCCCACTGCGAAGGAATGCACCATTTGGCATTCATTTCCACTTCATCCATCAACTGGCTAAAGCGATGTCGAACTGGTGCGATCCAGAGCAAAGGTGAATCTGGCACTTTGCTGTCCAAAGATGATCCACTATCAATAATTTGCCTTAAATCATCCCGTAGTAATTTCAACATCGACAAGAACTGTCTGTTTGGAATATTACTTTCACACTGATCAACCAAGATCATCGAGCGCACAATAGATGCGCCCAGACCGTCATGTAGATCATGTGATAATTTAATTCGTTCTTGTAGGCGTACATTACTGAGTTCAAGCTGATGTTTATCGTTTAGGCTACTGCATAATTCATCACTGACTTTCTGAACTTCAAATGCCAAATCATCATTATATTTTTCAATTTTCTGAATATTACGATTGAGCCTCGCCCCCAAAATCACCACGATAAATAGGGTAATAATCGGTGAAGTAAAGGGAGATAACGGTGTAAAACCTTCTTTTGGAAAGAATACCAAGGCTGTGATGTCTGCAATAACAATCACAATGATCGCAGTCATACACATTGCTAATAAAGTGTAGTCTCTACGTTTTTCTTTAAAACTAATCCAGCAAAGATAAATGTAAGTGATAAAAAAGAGGATGCAATATAATAAGAAAATGAGGCTCGAAATTTCCGCATTTTGTTCAAATGGCCAAATACACACTACACCAATCAGAGCCGCAGTGAGCATAGTACAGGACAATTCAATTCGCGGAAATTTACGTCCAACAAAGCGCAAGATATAGATGCTAAAACACTGAAAGTACAGCATTGAAAATATCAAATTGGCTTTGGTGGAAAAAATCGAATTTGGATATGGAAAGGTTTCAGTGGTCAGAGCATTACTGAGAAATAGAATCCACAAAACAGTTGAAAGTGCAAACCAACCAAAGCTCGTATC
Source organism: Acinetobacter sp. YH12097 (assembly GCF_013419225.1). Taxonomy (NCBI): domain Bacteria; kingdom Pseudomonadati; phylum Pseudomonadota; class Gammaproteobacteria; order Moraxellales; family Moraxellaceae; genus Acinetobacter; species Acinetobacter sp. YH12097. The sequence goes on from NZ_VPAN01000001.1 coordinate 166,118, forward strand.
ACTGCGACGCATCAACCAAATAATGAAGCAAATTAGACCCAAGACCCCGGAAAGAAAAATATTCAACTGTAAAATGGTTCGACGTGTCCACGTAGCTTCTTCGGCCTTCTCTATTGTTGCCATGACATTGTTAAATTTCACCGGACCCAAGCCAGCATTTAGACTCGAGTAGCCATAAACATAGATCAAGGTTTCATTATGATCATGCTTGATTCCACTTATCGGTAAAATCCAATAGCGTGCAACATTCCAACTTTTAGAGACCGGCTCTTGAAGATTTTTATTGGTCCACAGCAAGTCGCCATTCAGAAAGACTGAACCCGTATTAATGATATAATCAATATATAGTGCGATGGGTTCTGCCAAACGCGCATTATTTTTACAGTACCAAGACCAGTCTAATTTATACCAAGCACCACCTTGATAACCCTCCCAGTCTTTATCTTCTTTCCAACGGTCAGGTAATTGCGTGGTTTTCCATCCAGTTCTGGGTAATTCTTGATTGGATGGTGTCTTCACCCGTGAAATGCTATTCACAGTTACATTACATTGATCATTTACAGGGAAAACTTGCTCTGCATGACTCAAGCTCCCCCATACTAAACAGAGGATAAATAAGAAAAAATATCCTCCTTTACGCATTATAGAATACCCATAGATCTTGCTGTACTCACGGCTTTGGTTCGTTTCGTTACGGCTAATTTGCGATAAATATGTTTAATATGGCTTTCTACCGTATAGCGAGAAACAAAAAGCTGTTCAGCAATCTCACGGTTACTCAAACCTTGAGCAACCAAACATAAAATTTCTTTTTCACGACTGGTCAAGAGGTTCAAGTCTGCTTCATCGGCGACTGTTTGTTCTGGACTTGGCGCTTCGGCTTCGGATATTTGTTTAAGGATTTCTCGTGCAATAAATGGGTCAATCGGCGCCCCACCACGTAAAATACTCCGAATAGATAAAAGTACTTCAGCATCATCACGTTCTTTTAATACATAGCCTGTTGCGCCTGCTTTAATTGCGGCAAATAAGCTTTCTTGTGTACTCCATGCAGAGACAACCAAGATCATGGTATTACTTTCGAGGGAACGTATTTTTTCAATAATTTCGATACCACTACCATCAGGCAAACCTAAGTCAACTAAGGCTAAGGATATCGGTTGGGTCTCTACGGCTTGAATAGATTCTTTAACATTTTTGGTGAAGATAAGCTCTTCCCGCTTATAACCCAGCTCTGTCAAAATTTGACGTAAACGTAATTGAATAATTTCCTCATCTTCAACGACGAGCACCGGTACGGGTAGTATGACTTCTTGTGGTGACATGATTTACTTCCCCCGAAAAAATGAAATGTCTTTTACATTAATGAGTTTAATCCTTTTAGGATATCCCTATAATTAAGTAAATTTCTTATTTTTTAACAATTTATTCTAATTCAATTGATGCAGCTATGATGCATTTTTCTTCTAATTTTAAATCCATTTAACATTACAATATGTGTATAGCCATCAGTCTGACTATACACTGCACTTAGCTTAAACTTGAGTGTGATTAGCTCAAATATTGCTTCTTCAGATATTTTACAATTTTTTCAGATTCAAAAAGTTCTACACCAGTATTAGGATCTTTCAAATATGGCACTTGAATATTGTTCCCCATGATTTTTAACACTTGTTCACGCTTGCCACCTTTCAGGGGTACATATTTACCAGGTCTTAAGCGCATTACCGCTAATCCCTGATCTTGCCAACGTTCCTTAGCCACATTATGAAAGATATATGCCAATTCCATTTCAGACAATGCGCTACGTACGATACGTGTATATGGACTCGCTTCAAAACCCCATAGTTCTAAGAGTTGAGTTGGTGCATCACGATGAATGACTTTACGGTGCACCCACACGCCTTGAGCCCCATTAATTAAGGTTCCAACATAGGCAACATACGGAATTTTAGGATAATTGGCATATTTCTTAGGAGTCTGACCTGTTTTGCCATAATGTTTAAATAGATGATGAATTATTTGCTGAGATTCGTACAAACGATCCCCAGTATTGTCATCCACCAAGAAAGGGAATTGCTGTTTTCCACCTAATTTCTGTACCTCTAAACGGTACTTTTTAGCCCCTTTGGGACATGGGTAAACCTCATAATCCAAATTAAGTGTGGTCAAAACTTCACGCACACGACGGCAATACGGAGAACCTTCAAATTCGTACAGTTTAAGGGCTTTTTCAGGTTGTTTGGGATAAGGCGTCCCATTTGTACCACGTCCTCCCTCTGCTACGCCTGAGAGCAACGCTTGCGCCACTTTTAATTGATGCAACAACATACATTCTTCCTTTCTTCTTTTATTTCGTATTTTTATACAACAGCCGAGAGTCCTCAGCTGAAGTTTGTATTTATTCCAGATTTATATCGTCGTATATAAGTAGGCAATGCCAACTCATTCCATGACTAAAAACTCAAACACACTTATAGAACAACCAATTGCTCTTTTGAAACAACAATGCCGTTATTGTCAGCATAAATAAAATCACCCGACTGAATGTTTACACCACCAAAACTTAATGGAATATCTGTTTCACCCACGCCTTTGCGGTTACTTTTTTGTGGAATCGCAGCCAAAGCATGCACACCTAAATCAAGTTCGGCTATTGCATCGACATCACGCACGCAGCCGTAAATAATGACACCATTCCAATGATTCTTGACTGCAGATTCAGCAATCATATCGCCCATCAAGGCACAGCGCATCGAAGCGCCACCATCCACAACCAATACTTTACCCGTACCATCGGTTGCCAATAATTCTTTAACACGAGAGTTATCTTCAAAACATTTGACCGTCATCACCTGACCGCCAAAACTTTTTCGTGCACCATAACTTTGAAAGAATTTACCATCCAACGACGGGATCACCACTTGTAATTCTTTATCTGGATGATCATCAAGTAAATCACAGGTGACGAATGGAACTGTAGACACGGTATTTCCCTCATTTAATTGTTAGTATGCGTAAATTATCATAAATCTCGAACTTTTCAGTCTGAGTTTGTGCTGCATCGACCATAGTATGAGCCACTTGCTGTGCTGTCACTGGCTTAAATTTGAAACGGTCTGGTACAAAATGCGAAAAGCGCATATAAAGTTTCTGTGTCGCATCTTCTAAACGCCGAGATTCATGACGCTCGCCAAGTAACAGCGAAGGCTTTAATATCGAAAGTTGATTTAACTTTAAGGTTTTTAAATAATATTCCAATTCCCCTTTGACTCGATTATAAAAAAATGCGGAATTGGCGTCAGCGCCCATAGCACTAACTATGATCAAATGGGTTTCTGTATATTCTAATAATTCAGCGAAATGTGCATTGATGCTAAAATCGATATGATAAAAATGATCTTTAGACCCTGCTTTTTTAATGGTCGAGCCTAAACAACTAAAGGCATGACTATAATCTCTCACATCATCCTGAGTCAGAGAAAGAAAGTCACTGATCACCATTTGTTGAACTTTTGCCAGTCCATTCAGTTCATGGTCACGCTGACGTACCACAGCAGTAATATTCTTACATCTTGCATTTTGACTGAGCTGACGAACCAATTCCCGCCCGACCAATCCTGTTGCTCCGATGACAATCGCATTCTCTATACTTTTAGTCATTTTTCATACAATCTCAATTACTTTAGACTAATCTAACGTTTTCTTTAAAATTTTTCTGCATCTAAAATGTTGTCAAAGCATGTCAAGACTTGACTTAAGCGCTTAGTTTAATCACAATATGGCACTTGTTTACGGGCTGGTGATAGTTCTTCTGATGTTGGTTTTCAGATGTAATTTCAGCCCGCCCAGACCAATCTATTTCAAGGAGTGCACGAGTGGCAAACTCTGCTCAAGCAAAAAAACGTGCTCGTCAAAACGTTAAAGCACGTCAACACAACGCAAGCTTACGTTCTATGGTTCGTACTTATCTTAAACGCACAGTAGCTGCTATTGCTGCTGGTGATTACGCTGTCGCTACAGAAGCTTACAAAAAAGCTGTTCCTGTAATTGACCGTATGGCTGATAAAGGCATCATCCATAAAAACAAAGCTGCTCGTCATAAGAGCCGTTTAAATGCACAAGTTAAAGCTTTAGCTAACTAATTTGTTGCGATGAAAAAAGCCCTTTTTAGGGCTTTTTTTGTGCCTATTGATTTTTAAAAGCAAAAAAATAAGGTCCTTATTGGACCTTATTTTCTATTTACAGATTATTTATTAATCAGTTTCATATTCGTCGCTGATAAATATGTCCATAATAAGTTTTTGCTTGCTGTCAAATTTGTCCAACGTTGATTGCCACCGTTGGTACAGCTATATCGAATTAAATCCGCACGGTTATTTTGCAAACGTCCCGTATTTAAATCCATGCATTGACCACTTTGACGAATCGTTGTAGTCGCAGGGTCCATGGTCCAAATTTGGTTGGTTTGGTTTAACACGCAACGTTCTAGCGTCACTTTAGCTGAACCACCGTTGCCTGTTATGCATTGATCTGGATTTGACTTACTGTGTATCCGACCAATGGCATCATATACCCACTGTTCAGTATCATCCGCCGTACAACCGCTTGGGCCACTGATGTATAAATTTAATGTTCCATCAGTTAAGGTTTCAGATTTCAAACAGTTGTTACCATTTTTGATCAATGTCGCCTGCTCAAACATACCTTCTTGAGTGACTGAAAGCTTTTTCATAAATGCTTCGAGCGCGCTTTGCGCCTCAGGTACTTGATTGGTTAGGTCTTGTGCATACACATTCATCCAACGATTTAGTCGGTATGCTGTGTTTTGTTGCGACTCATAACGGGTTAATTGCTGACGCGCCACACTATTCATCAATGACTTGTCATTTTTATATGACTCATACAGCATTTTTTCAGTTGGATTAAGAGCAACAACAGCATTTGCAGCTTGCGCTTCCAAAGCACTTTCTAATTGAGGAAGTTCGATAGCACGCAAAGCACTATAACCATGCTGACGTCCAATTTTGACGGCCGGCTTGATCGCTGTGCTGTAAACTGGAATATCAATATTTGCTAATAATTTGGCTTCTTCACCTGCTTTTTTACAGTATAAATTGACCTTCTGTGGTTGATCTGCCAAAGCTAAATTGACATGCAGTTTATTGGCATTACTACCTAGTCGTACAGGTGCTAAAGCAATATTGTTGACTTTATTCGTGTATTGCACATTCAACCAACATGCAGCTTGGTCTAAGGCCGTATTGGCCGCCGTTAAATCATAAACATTACCCCAGTTTGAACGTGCCGCAGGATATAACAAACCGACTTGATTGACAGGATCATAACCACCTAAAATGGTAATGACAGGCTGACCAAATACTCGTGGTCGTGGATAATTTTGATCTGCGTTATACCAAACCGGAGCCGTCGAATTTGGCATCTTCGGTTGAGCGACTTCCATTTCACGAGTGGTTTTATTCCACTTTTTGTAGCCGGTAGGCGAAGTTTCATCCCAGACATAACGGTCAAAGTGTGGTTGAATTTTCAGGAATGTACTGTAGCCCGTGTAATGCGTATATCGTGATACATTACTATCGGTATATCCGCCAGACATCGCATCTTTACCGTATGGGAACATATTTTTAAAATTAGGGATACCATTCGCTCCATCCCACTTCCATGTCGCCGTCCATGATAGATTTCCGCGCATCATATTGCGATTGGCAATATAACCCCATCCACTGTCCGCATGATGTGCAGCCCAAAATAGATTGTCACCTACCTGACCAGGGTAATGTCCTAAACCATAGTGATGGCCAATTTCATGGCTAAATTCATTCCCTACAGAATCATAAAGCGTGAGCATGCCATTACCACCACTCAGTCCATGAGTATGTACACCATTGGCATAGTTCCCCTTCGTATGATGGACAACTACTGTTTGGGTTAATTGTGGCTGACTTTGATTGGCCATAGATGCACTGGTAATACCCCAGTTAGCAAGGTTTATACCAACACTAAAGGTTGATTTACCGACATCCTCACGCATGTCTCCTGCATAAACACCACCATCTCCGGCACTTTTACTGTCATAAATAACACCTGAAGATACCATTGCACGTGTTAACTGAATATCATCATATTGTGCAACCGTCATTTCTGCTGCAGGAATGGTTTGGAAATAATCTGTGCCCGCTTTTTCAGGCTCTAGTAGCATATAGTGGCCGGTAGAATTTGGCTTATCTGCCAACATACCAACACGGATATTATTTAAAACCAATTCACCTGGTGCAGCAAAATCGATTTTATCCTCAGCCAATTCACCGCTGACTTTATTTGCGTCAATAAATTTTAATCTTAGACCGGGTTTAACTTCATCCCAATTGAGTTTCGTAGTCCACGCACGTTTACTGTACCAAACATCTGGACGACCTCTTTGCCCACTCTGGTCTGAAATAGGCATGTGCGTTGGATCATCCAATGTCGCGGTACGAACTAAACGATTGTTTTGATAGATTTCTACTTTGAGTTGCTTGATGTTTTGCATATCAAGTGCTGGCGTCACGATAAGCAGCGCTTCTTTTTCACTGGTTAACCGTGGCATTTTCTTGGCTTCGTTTGCATTCGGATCGACAACATGACTTTGACCAAATTGAACTTGAGCTGAAAAGCTGCCGACTAATTCATTTCGTATTTCACGAACAGCATCATTGGCATCGTAGTCATAAAAACCAATGCTTGTTTCATCGACTATATCTTGGGTCGGTTCTGGATAATTTGCAGTTGATGCAGAACCACTTGAACTATCACCACCGCCTCCACCACCACAAGCAACTAACATGAATGACACAATACAAATTGATAATTTGTTATATGAAAAATCTATCACACTTTTCACTACTATTCCCCAATTAGCCACAATAAAATCCAATAAAGAGACTTATATAAAATATATAAATCAATAATTTATAAAAAAGTTAATGCTATTTTCTTTTATTTAATTATTCAATTGCCGTGTTTTGTCACTTATTAACAATTCAAATAAAATCTAAATATTTTGTATTGGTAGAATCATTATTAATGTGACAGGTATTTCACTTTTCAACTAAAATTAAGATGTAGACCTGTTAATACAATCGTATATTCCCGACAGAAATTGTCAGGATATTTTTAGAAACTTTGTAAATAAAAATTTTAAGAAATGGCTTAATCCCATATATTTTTTATGGTATTTTAATTTTCATCCTAGGCAGCCATTGCTGTACAAATGAAAAGAGGGATAAAAATGTCGATTAACCAATTTTTGCCATCATTAGAAAAATTTGCAGAAGCAGAAAATCAATATATTGAATATTTTACATCTAAAGGTGAAAAAGACATTTTAGGTAAAGTCATTTCAAATATGAAATCGACCGCTGAGATTCAAGCCTCTCAAGGTGTAGACTCATGGTTAGCATATGGCGTGTACTTACCAGCTGTAGAACGTATCTTTGCACTGCATCAAGGGGAAACAGAAGCTGAATTTTTTGAACGCACACAATAGCCAGCTGAACTCGTGCAAGCGTATAGCATTAAAGATCATGACATTGCGACTTTGATTGCCGCTGACAAATATAGTCGAATCCACCAACAACATCTCCCTGTCAATACTAGTCGCTGGCCTTATAGTGACGACGGCTCAAGTATTGATTTAAATCAGTATCCTGCGCGAATTAAAGCCAATATTTAATCTTTTACATAATGAAATACTGAAACAGATAAAAAAGGCATCCACACATGGATGCCTTTTATAAATTTTTTATTATTAGCAAAATTTCTTAAAGTTGCTGCTCAGCCTGCTGAAATTCACGAATATTTAATTCATTTAGTTCACCACGCCAAATCCATTTCAGTTTTGACTCAAGGAATACATCTCCTTCAAACCAAACAAATAAACCCTCCATCATTTTCGGCCAGTCTTCGCGTGTCACGATATTTTTACCTGAAATAATGGCAAGAATCGCAGCCAAAATCGTGTCATGACTCACCGCTAGACTCAGGCCATAATCATTGGTTGGATGAGTGTTGTAAATCAACTCCAATACATCTACCACCCCATGAATAGGCTGTTTCATCCCCGGCAAAGCATTATTCACAAAACTATTGATAAAGCCTAAAGCACCTTGCTTTTGAAAGTATGGTCCTGCTTTTTTAATATCGAGCACAAAACTTCCCGGCTCGACCAATAATCCTTGTTCAATGATCTCGATATGGTGGGTATTCGGTTCAATCGTGACATTATCCGCACCTTGAATCATCAATGCCGCTGTATCCACACAGCGTTGAATTGGACTCGAAATACAGTGCTGAATAACACGATCGGTATTTTCAACCAAATAGCTGCCCCACGCTTCGGCTAAATCACGTCCTTGATGGGTCAGTTGCAAGTCATAACCGGCCAAGCCTTGTCCTTGTACAACTTCACGAATGGAATGACGCGTAAACAATGTTACAGGCGTCTTTTCATCCGGCAATAAGTCTATTGCTTTCAGCATACTAGGAGGGAGCAAATCTAGGGCCATAATTGACAGTTCTTAAATGCAGGAGATTTAACGGAGTGTGCTGACACTATAGCATGAACCCGATTTAGCTCAAGTTTTGTCAGGCATGTTTGCCAAAGCATTTAAGGCCAATTCTTTCATTTCGGCATTTTTAAATGCAATAAATCCACCATTTAATAAAGTCGTGCGTTGGTTATATAAAAATGCGCGACCTTTAAAATCAACCAAACCACCACCAATACGCTCGATCAAACATTGTCCAGCGCTGGTATCCCATTCACAAGTCGGATGAAAACGCGGGTAAATATCCACTCGATCTTCTAACATCATACAAAACTTATATGCACTACCAGCATGGTATGCCTGATAAGGACTGAGTTTTGCTAAAGCGTCTAGATAGTGCGTATAAATCGGCTTATTTTTAGCACTTTGACTCAAGCCAACGTGTACGACATTCTCTACAAAGGTTTCAACATATTCATACCATGTGCTTGACTGACTATCATATTTCAGTGGCAGTCCCGCAAAAGGGCAAATATACACGCTATATTCGCCGGGAATCGCCAATATGGCAAAGGTGGTATTGGCACCATCAACCAAACTCAGATTAATGGTAAATTCAGGTCTTTTATGTAAAAACTCTTTGGTCCCATCCAAAGGATCAAGCAGCCAAAATTTTTGCCATTGCATACGCTCAGACTTGTCACCTTCTTCTGACAATACAGGCAAGTTAGAAACTTTGGATAATGCTTGGGTAATATAGCTATTTGCACGATAGTCCGCCTGCGTTACCGGTGAATCATCACTTTTACGTTCCACATCAAAATCTGCACCTGAGCAATAACGCTGATATTCTTCTCGCAAAATTTCGCAAGCTTGTGTCACAATGGGAACCAACTGCAAAATCAGTGGGTCTTGCGGTGCTGCTGTTGTTTTAAACATAGAATACCTTTATATGCCAAATTACTCAGAAAAGCCGACGATCATTTTCGATATGGACGGTACTTTACTCGATCTTGCTTATGATGATTTCATTTGGAATGAGCTACTGCCAATTCGCTATGCTGAACAGCATCAGTGCTCACTCGAACAAAGTAAGCAAACGCTATTTAGTTTTTATCAACAACATAATCATACCCTAAAATGGTACTCCTCTCGCTTTTGGACGTCACAAGTTGGCGTTGATGTTCTGGAAATGCAGATAGAACAAAAAGCCAAAGTAGCCAAACGCGAAGGCTGCATTGAGCTGCTTACCTATCTTAAAGAAAATGGCTATCCTATTTGGCTTGCGACCAATGCCGACTATGAAGGCTTACAATTCAAACTTGAAGAAACCGGTCTTCGTGATTTTTTCGATGTTATCGTCAGTTCAGAAACGCTCGGTCATGCCAAAGAGTTTATTGAGTTTTGGCAAATATTAGCAAGCAAACACCCCTTCGATGCAAAAAACTGTTACTTCATTGATGACACAGAAAAAGTGCTCAATGGTGCAAAACTTTTTGGGATTGAACAGCTCTATTCGATTCAGCAGCCTTCATCTGCCAAAGCGCCTCGCGAGACTTGTAATTATCCAATGCTGTCCGCATTAACAGATTTAATCCCTATTTTAGAAGCTCAAACGACTGAGCAAGCCGAGGAACAGAAAAAATATGCGTAAATCAAATCTAGCCGAAGATGCGGTTGGTATGCGTATAGACAAATGGTTGTGGGCTGCACGTTTTTTTAAAACACGCTCTATTGCCAAAAATGCGATTGAAGGCGGTAAAGTTCATCATAATGGCGAACGCGTTAAAGTTTCTCGTGAAGTTCGTGTAGGCATGGAATTAACCATTGCACAAGGCCTTGAGAAAAAAACTGTGGTGGTGAAAGCACTGTCGGATGTTCGTGGGCCTGCCCCAACCGCTCAGCTGCTTTATGATGAAACTGAGGTCAGTATTGCAAAACGGGAATTGCTCGCATCACAAAGAAAGTTGCATAATCTAGCTCGGCCAGATCATCGACCAAGTAAAAAAGATCGTCGAGATATTGGTAAATTTAAAAGAGAAAATGATCAACAGTTTGACCAGCAATGGTCTTATAATGATGATTAAGTTAAAGCGTCACAACATGTCGCACCTGTTGTGATTTTCATAGAACAAAAGGATGATTTCTGTCACTATATACCCTCGTGGAACAGATTTAAACTGAATACATCCACTTGAGTATATTGTTTCGTGACATCGTATTGAGGTTGTAAGATGGATGATAATAAAAGCAAGGCGTTAAATGCGGCCTTAAGCCAAATTGAAAAGCAGTTTGGTAAAAACACCGTTATGCGTCTTGGTGATAACACCGTACAGGCAGTTGAAGCTGTCTCTACGGGTTCTTTAACACTAGATATCGCACTAGGTATTGGTGGTTTACCTAAAGGCCGTATCGTAGAAATCTACGGTCCTGAATCTTCTGGTAAAACGACTATGACATTACAAGCCATTGCGCAATGTCAAAAAACTGGCGGTACTTGTGCATTCATCGATGCTGAACATGCATTAGACCCTCAATACGCACGTAAACTTGGCGTAGATATTGATAACCTACTTGTTTCACAGCCAGACAATGGTGAACAAGCACTTGAAATTGCAGACATGCTGGTACGTTCAGGTGCCATTGACCTGATCGTTGTCGACTCGGTCGCTGCACTTACCCCACGTGCCGAAATTGAAGGCGAAATGGGTGACTCACACATGGGCTTACAAGCTCGTCTGATGAGCCAAGCACTGCGTAAAATTACTGGTAATGCAAAACGTTCTAACTGTATGGTGATCTTCATTAACCAAATCCGTATGAAGATTGGTGTAATGTTTGGTAGCCCAGAAACCACAACTGGTGGTAATGCACTTAAATTCTATGCGTCTGTACGTTTAGATATTCGCCGTATTGGTCAAGTGAAAGAAGGCGACGAGATCATTGGTTCAGAAACCAAAGTGAAAGTTGTGAAAAACAAAATGGCTCCTCCATTCCGTGAAGCGATTTTCCAAATTCTTTACGGTAAAGGTGTAAACCATTTAGGTGAGCTTGTTGACCTCGCTGTACAACAAGAAATTGTTCAAAAAGCAGGTGCATGGTATTCATACCAAGGTGACAAGATTGGTCAAGGTAAAAACAATACCATTCGCCACTTAGAAGAACACCCTGAACTTGCACAAACCATTGAAAAACTGATTCGTGAACAACTTCTGACTACAGGTACAGCACCTGTAGAAGACAAAGATGAAGAAGAACCAGACTTTTTAGATGCTTAATCACAGCATGTTTTAAAAGCAGACGAAACGCCCTACGGGGCGTTTTGTTTTGCATTCAAAATTTGTATTAAAATGACCCCATGACTAAAGACCATTTTCCACTCTTGCTCGACTACGAAGCACTAAAACAACAGTTTGCAGAAGCTGAAGAACCCACCTGCGTAAATTATGCTCCACAAACTGACATTCAGCATGACAATGCTTCGGTGATCGATCACACTGCGTTGCATTTTGATGCGAATGGTAAAGATGTTCATGCTGAAAAAAAACCAGGACTGCGCGGCTCTCGTCTACGCTCGTACGCCTTTGCAGTACTCACACGTAAAGAATACTCAAAAGCGGATTTAATCGAGAAATTAGCACTATATGCGGATAGTCGTGAAGAAGTCATACACTTGGTGGAAGAACTCGCACGTGAGAACTATCAAAGCGATCAGCGTGTAGCAGAAATGCTGCTGTCGAGTCAAAAACGTAAAGGTAAAGGCCCCAACCGTATAAAGCTCGCGTTAAAAAATAAAAAAGTAGACAGTGAATTAATTCAGGATGAATTAAAAGAAACAGATTGGGTCACTGAAGCCTACCAACTCAAAATCAAAAAATTTGGCAAAGCGGTTGAACGTGATCCAAAACAAAAAGCCAAACAAATACGTTTTTTACAATATCGAGGCTTTGATCTCGATACGATTTTTAAAGTAATTGCACGTAAAGAATTTGATGACGAATAACAAAGATATAGATCTAAATGAAGAATTAATAAAACTAAAATAAAGAAGAATCTAGGATTAAAAAAAATGAGAGGAAGTTTAATTTATTATTATTGAAACTGGTGGCAACCCTACCAGCAAGACTTCGGCACATCATATTTCTACTACCGTTGCTACCTTCCGGTCCTGGCGGGGTTTGTAGAGTACAATTGCGAAGTAACCGGCAGGGCTACCATTGCAAGAACAGAGTATAGAGATTTTTAATAAACATGCAAGACTAAAACCAAGAATTCCTGAGTAGAAAACACTGTTTGATTATTTATAAATCAATATGATGGTCGATGATGTAGAAAACGTGAAACATCATCACTATATTTTTACTTTAATACACAACAAGATTGTAAAAGCTTATTGCAATTCAGAACTTTGGCGTTTTTAATGTGCTTATCGTTTTATCTAAAGCAGTCTGTAATAAAACTATTCAATACGGACATGCTTGCAACTACATGGAATTTTTATGATGTTTAAACAGCATGTATTGTGTGCCCTTACATTGACTTGCTCAGGTACGCTATTTGCCAATATTCCAATTGAATCTCGCGGTTTGAGTGGCGCAGATAATGGCACTGTGTATACAGCAAATAATACAGCCATTCAAACAGGTGCTGGCTCTACCCCTACGCCAACCAATTTGAATTGGCAGCTCATGCAGAAGAACCAACAGCTCGAAAATGAATTGCGTAGCTTACGCGGTAAAATGGAAGAGCAAGACAATATTATCGAACAATTAAAAAGTGAACTTACAAACCGCTATGCAGATTTAGATCAACGTTTAGAGCTACTCCAACAAAAAGTAGATCCGAGTAAAGACACAGAGGCTGCGGAGGATAACCAACAAGGTACTGCACCCAGCAACAGCTAATACAGTCCCTACACCGGTTAAACAACCTACAGCACAAGCAACTTTAAGCTCATCTGCAAAACAACCTGTAAATACAGGCGGTGACTCACTTGAGCTCGAGAAAGCAGCTTATACCGTTGCTTTAGATGCATACAAACAAGGTGGTGCGAAAAAAGCCATCGCACCGATGAAAAATTTTATTAAAAATAATCCTAACAGTGTTTATATTAGCAATGCATATTTTTGGCTAGCTGAATTCAACCTTGCTGTTGAACCGACTAACTACGCAGAAGCGAAAAAGAACTATGGTATTGTAGTAGATCAATACCCTGAGTCGACTCGTGCACCTAGAGCGTTATATCAACTGTATAGCATTGCAAAAGACGTAGATCGAAACAGCAGTTTAGCAACGCAGCTCAAAACCAAGCTTACCCAAAAGTATCCAAAATCTGAAGAAGCAGGCTTTGTTAAAAAATAGGACTTTTTTTAACGCAAAAAAAAAGACACCTTATAAGGTGTCTTTTTTTATTCGCAGCATTTAGCGTACGATACCGCGCTTAGACTGCTCAAGTGAGTCGATCAACAATTGCGCTTCTGCCACTTCAGGCAAAATTTCAATGCGAATACGCTCAATCGCTTCATTCGTCGTTAAACCATCTTTATAGATCAATTTAAAAGATTCACGTAAACCTTGAATCACATTTTTAGACCAACCTTTACGACGCATACCTTCAATGTTCATGGCAAAAGCATGGGCTGGATTACCAGATACCATGACATAAGCAGGTACATCTTTCAAAATAAGAGATGCACCACCAATCATACTGTAAGAATCGATTTTACAGAATTGATGAATACCAGAGTTACCACCTACGATGACATAATCACCAATGTGGACATGACCTGCAACGCCGACGTTATTAGCAAAGATATTATGATCACCTACCACACAGTCATGTGCAATATGTGTATTCACCATCAATAAATTATGACTACCAACTTTAGTTAGACCCTGATCTTGAACAGTACCACGGTGTAAACTACAGTGTTCACGAATCGAGTTATGATCCCCGATTTCTAACCAAGTTTCTTCACCAGCATATTTCAAGTCTTGGCAGACTTCACCAACACTGGCAAATTGAAAAATTTCGTTATGTTGACCAATACGGGTATAACCACCCACCACAACATGTGAATGCAGTTTAGTACCCGCTCCAATTGTGACTTGAGGACCAATAATACAATATGGTCCAATTTGCACATCCGGAGCAATTACTGCTGATGAGTCAATAATGGCGGTAGGATGAATTAATTCGTTATTGCTCATGCTGTCTCTGTTTTCTGATGCGAAACCATAATTTCCGCGGTTGCTGCGACTACGCCATCTACAGTGGCAACACAATTATATTTGTAAATGCCACGCTTTTGCATCACTAATTCTGATTTTAATACAAGTTGATCGCCTGCAACGACTTGTTTTTTAAATCGGACCTTTTCTGCACCAGCAAATAAGAACAACGAACCAGCTGAAGGTTTCTCATTATTCATAATGAAACCTAAGATACCCGATACTTGCGCCAATGCCTCAACAATCAGCACGCCCGGCATAATTGGGTATTCAGGGAAATGGCCTTGTAAAAATTCTTCGTTAATCGTTACATTTTTATAGCCTACAATCCCGTTGTCAGTCACTTCAACAACACGATCAACCAATAAAAACGGATAACGATGTGGCAAATATTCACGAATAGTCTGAATAGTCATTGGTAATTCAGGTTTTGTGAAAGCTGGGGTATTCGACTCTGTCATCATAATTATTTACGCAATTTAAATGTTGATTCAAGGGACTCAATTTGAGACTGCATATGATCAAGTCGTTTGACCAATTGGGTCAATGGCACATCTGCTAATTGTTTAAAGCGGATTGCTGCCTTTTTCCAAGAACCACTTTCAAGCATTGGCGTGCCTGAAGAATAACTTCCAGCAACGGAAATACTTTTTGTGACCATTGACATACCGGTAATTGTCACATTATCTGCAATATTAATGTGACCTACGATACCAACAGCCCCTGCTAGCACACAATTTTTGCCAATAGTTGTACTACCAGCAATGCCACATTTCGCAGCCATTGCTGTATTTGCACCAACTTTGACGTTATGTGCGATTTGCACAAGGTTATCAATAATGACACCATCTTCCAAAATTGTGTCATCTAAAGCACCACGGTCGATACTACAATTTGAGCCAATACGCACATCATTCCCGATGCGTACAGAACCTAATTGAGCAATACGATGCCATTTCCCTTGATAAGGCGCAAAACCAAACCCTTCACCACCGATCACCGTATTTGCATGGATACGTACACGATCACCTAACTTAGCTTCACCAGTAATCGTCACATGCGAATCGATAAAACAATCTTTACCAATTTCAACACCATGATCAATCTTCACTTGTGATTCAATTCGAGTTCCTTCACCCACCACGCTATTCGCACCAATCACCACATAATGCCCAATATAAGCAGTATCAGAAATGATTGCTGAAGGATGAATTTGGGCAGTACTTTCAATTCCTGTTTCTACAGATTTTTTTTCAAAAACATGCGTCAGAATAGCGAAAGCCAGATACGGATTGGGTACAACAATGAAGTTTTGCTGTGAAGGGATTTGTGACTGCATCTCTGCAGTCACAATCAGCGCACCAGCCTGAGACTGTTGAGCTTCATTCAGATATTTATCTGCGTTTAAAAATGCAAGCTGATGCGGTTGAGCACTCTCTAAACTTGCCATTCCACTGAATAGCAAATCTAGCTGGCCAATACATTGACCTTGAACAAGTTGAGCAAGCTTTTCTAAACTGAATTTTTGAGAATTCATTGATTATTTAATTGCATTAACCTTTTGAATCATTTTATCAGTTAAATCAAACTTAGGGTCATACGCAAGTGCTGAATTTTTATTCAAAACAACATCTAACTTATTTTCTGTGCGCAATTGTTCTGCAACTTGCTTGATTCGTGTATCCATCGTGCGATTTAAAGACTGAATATTCCCTTGAACCGAAGCTTGAACTTTTTGCTGTAAATCAGTCAGCTCTTTAAGTTTAGTTTGATACTGTTGACCCATTTGCTGCTTTTGCGCAGCAGTCAACTTATCACCACCCTGCTGAGCTTTTTGCTGCATTGCTTCCAGCTCTTTAGCCAGTGATTCAATTTTAGTGGTTTGTGGTTTCAACTGCTGTTGAATTTGAGCATTTTGTTGTTTTAGATAAGTACTTTGATCCACCACCTTTTCTAAATCAACCACACCGTAACCTGCTGCATTTACCACAGCAGAACACGACATACCCAATACCGCCAAACTAGCAAATAATTTATTCATCTTATCAACCTGTAATTTTGTTATTCCCAGAAGGGTCGTACTTAGAACGTACGACCAATCTCGAATTGAATTTCTTTTGTTTCATCGCCAGCTTTATCATTAAGCGGGAATGCATAACTCAGTGAAATTGGACCAATCATCGTGATCCAAGTAAAGCCAGCACCAACGCTATAACGCATGTTATTCATATCAAAGCCGTAATTATCTTTACAGTATTGACGGTCTTCACTAGATTTAGGAACATCACATTGGGTATCAAATACTTGTGCGCCTTCAGCAAATAAAACTGGACGAACTTGACGAGCCCAATCACCTTTAAATGGTACAGGTAAAGCTAATTCAGTACCAAATTGAATTAAAGCATTACCACCGACTTCTTCTGGATCGTAGTCAACCTGATTTTGCGCATCATAATACACACCAGGATATTTCGGCCCTAAAGTACTGTTATCATAACCACGTACCGAACCAAAACCACCAGCATAGAAGTTTTTATAGAACGGCAAATCATTACCATAGCCTAACTTACCGTAACCACGTAATACAAAGTCTTTACCGAGTGGGAAATAAGCTTGAGCATCGTAAGTGATTTTTTGATATTCAACATCACTACCTGGTAATGCAATTTCGGCATTGACGCGGTGTGACATACCCGATGTAGGGAATACCGGGCGATTCAAGGTATTGTATGACCAACCCAAGTTAAGGTTATAAGTTAAGAAATCACCTTTAAACGCA
This sequence comes from Acinetobacter sp. YH12097, assembly GCF_013419225.1. Taxonomy (NCBI): domain Bacteria; kingdom Pseudomonadati; phylum Pseudomonadota; class Gammaproteobacteria; order Moraxellales; family Moraxellaceae; genus Acinetobacter; species Acinetobacter sp. YH12097. The sequence goes on from NZ_VPAN01000001.1 coordinate 183,674, forward strand.
CTATCGTATGATTCTTCAGGTACTGCGCAAGTGTTGTGAGTAACAATTTTATTACCTTCACTATCTAGTACAAAATCTCCATTCGCATCAGTTTTGTATACAGGCACAGTTAATTGTGAGTTACCAGACGCATCAGTAGGACAGAATGATGTGGTATCCGTCGCCTTCCCACCATTTGCTAGTAAATAATCACGCACATAAGTAGAAACATATGGGCCTGTAGTTACTTCGGTATTATCAATATTCAAGCCCATACTGATACTTTGGTTTTCATCGATCGGATAACCAAAGTTGATACCACCACCAAAACTGTCAGTGACGTAGTTGTTAACGTTATAGTCGTCATCTAACTTGGTTTTACGGTAGTACATATTATAACCACGACGTACACCATCAATAGTGAAATACGGGTCAGTTACACTGAGGTTGTAATAATCTTGAGTCTCTGAACGAGACAAATCGATAGAAACTGCATTACCTGTACCCAAGAAGTTGGTTTGACTCAAACCTGCTTGGAAAGTCACACCACCACTTTGTGAGAAACCAACAGCCAAAGTACTTGTACCCGAATGCTGTTCTTCAACATTTACATTTAAATCAATTTGATCTGGCGTGCCCGGAATACGTGCAGGCTTAACATCAACGGTTTTAAAGAAACCCGTACGCTCTAAACGCACTTTAGACAAATCGATTTTTTCGTTACTTGCTAATGCACCTTCCATTTGACGCATTTCACGACGTAGAACTTCATCAGCTGTTTTCGAGTTACCTGTGAAATTAATGCGGCGAACAGTGACTTGTTGACCCGGATTCACATAGTAATTTAAATCAACCAATTTGGTGTCTTTATTGATTTCAGGAACAATGTTTACTTCTGCAAAGTAGTAACCTGCGTTACCGTATTTACGAAGCAAAAGTTGTTTCACACCATTCACTTTTTCTTGTGAATATAAATCGCCATCTTTATAAAGTTTTAAAGCGTTTAAATCTGTTTGCGTATAAAGCGTATCACCTAAGAAATGGGTTTCACCAAACTTAAATTGTTCACCTTCATCCACCGAAACTTCGATAAAGACGTGTTTTTTATCTTCACTCAAATTCAGACTTGAATTGGTAATGTTGAAGTTGATGTAACCTTTGTTGAGATACATCGCACGTAACGCTTCTAAACTCGCAGCCATTTTTTCACGTGCATAGCGGTCATTACGAGAAATGATCGAGTTCCAACCACTTTCTTTTAATGCAAAAATTTGTTTAATTTCGCTTTCTTTAAAGACCGTATTACCAATGATATTAATATCAAATACTTTGGCAGATTGACCTTCTTCAAACTCGATTAAGACATTTACACGGTTATTCGGTTGAGCTGTTGTAATAACTTTTACATCAGCATCGTAGCGACCTTGCTGCATGTACTGTTGTTCTAATTCAGTTTCAACCGTTTGCAAAGATGATTTCTTTAAAACTTCACCTTCGGACAGACCCATTTTCTTTAAGCCTTCTTCCAAGGCTTCTTTAGGAATAAGTTTATTGCCTTTTAGCTCAACTTTAGAAATTACTGGGCGTTCAACCACTGTATATACAAGGGTATTACCGACTTGTGAAGACTTCACATCATCAAACAAACCCGACGCAAACATGCTACGAATTGAGTTTGAAATGATTTGATCATTGACACGATCACCAGCGGAGAATGGGATCATTCCGGCTACATTGTCAGGAGTTAAACGCACTAAGCCATCAACACGAATATCTTGTACTACAAAATCATCTGCTGCATATACTTGTTGTGCTACGGCCATAGCACTAACCAGTGCCAATGGCATAAATAAATGTTTGTGCTGCATGCCAGTCTTTTCCGCTGTTAATTTATTTCGTATAACGTTCTTATAAACGCATAATGTCATTGAATAGAGCCAGTAGCATCATGCTACCCAGCAATACCATACCAATTTTTAATCCAACCAATTGTATTTGTTCAGAAACAGGTTTACCACGAATTAATTCAATAAAATAGTAAATTAAATGACCGCCATCGAGCATAGGAATTGGTAGTAAATTTAAAATACCCAAACTCACACTCATCAGTGCCATAAATGAAATGAAGGTTTGCCACCCCATTTCAGCACTTTGACCAGCCACTTTCGCAATGGTAATCGGACCAGATAAATTATCTAAACCAACCAAACCACGCACCATTTTTACAATAGAATTCAGGATCATACTAGATATCTGACCTGTTTTTTCTACCGCTTTGCCCATCGCCTCTACAGGCGTGTATTGAATGGTTTGTTTGTATTCGGCTGGAATATTGACTTTACCCGGATCGCTTTGTACACCTAAAAGCCCTGTGACTTTACCCATTTGGTCACGCTTACCTTGCGGCATCACGCTTAAATGCACAATTTTATTTTGTCGTAAAACATCAATTTTAAGTAACTTTTCTGGAGAAGCTTGTACAACTTGTACAACATCAAACCAGTCTTTCATTTTTACGCCATCAATCGAAACAATTCGATCACCCACTTGCATCCCTTGGCGAATTGCTGCGCCATCTTCACTGAGTTTTGAAACCACTGCAGGAATTTCAGGACGATACGGTGTAAAACCAAGAACATCGAGTGGTGACTGAGTTTGATCGCGTAAGAAACTTTGAATCGGTAAACTGAAATTTTGAATTTGCCCTGCACGTTCAGCTTGAATTTGAATATTGCCAGTTTCACCTACACGATCAACCAAGGCATAATTCAAGCGCTCCCAAGTAGATACTTGAGTGCCATCTACGGCAGTAATTTTATCACCAGTCTGCATTTGCGCAGCCGCTGCTGGTGTATTCGGTAAAATTTTACCTACACGCGTATTGAGCTGTTCCTGAGCTGGTAAAAATAAAATCCAAAACAACACCACTGCAAAAGCCAAGTTGATGAGTGGCCCTGCCGCAACAATTGCAATACGCTTCCAAGGGTGTTGTCGGTTAAATGCTTTTGGTAAGTCTTCTGCTGCGACATCACCTTCGCGTTCATCCAACATTTTGACATAACCACCCAGTGGTAATGCAGACAGTTGATATTGAATACCCGATTTCTTCGACGTCCACTTGAGCAGTGTTGGGCCAAAACCAATCGAATAAACCAAAACCTTTACGCCCAGTTTACGTGCAACGAAATAATGCCCAAATTCATGAATCGCTATCAGCGGTCCAAGTAGCAATATTGCTGCAATAATCATAAACAAGGCATTCATGTCTTAACTTCCTGAATTCAATACTGCTTTTTCAGCAACCATACGTGCTGATTTATCTGCATGCAAAATAACATCAATATTATTTGCAGCTGAGTTTTCAACTTGCCCCAACACATGTTCAACAATTTGAGGGATTTGAGTAAAGCCAATTTTCTCATGCAAAAATGCTGCCACGGCGATTTCATTGGCTGCATTTAAAATCGTAGGAGCTAAGCCACCAGCCTTCATGGCTTGACGTGCTAATTTTAGTGCTGGGAATCGCTGTATATCAGGCTGTTCAAAATTTAGCTGAGAATGAGCAAATAAATCTAATGGAGGCACATGTGTTTGAATACGCTTTGGCCACGCTAATGCATGAGCAATAGGCGTACACATATCAGGATTTCCCATTTGTGCCAAAGTCGAACCATCTACATATTGAACCATTGAATGAATGATACTCTGTGGATGGACAACAACTGTTACAAATTGTTCTTCAACTGCAAAGAGATGACAAGCTTCGATTAATTCCAAGCCTTTATTCATTAGCGTTGCAGAATCAACAGAAATTTTTTGACCCATCGACCAGTTTGGATGCTTACAGGCTTGGGCAGGCGTCACACTTTGCAATTGTTCTAAACTATGATGTAAAAATGGACCACCCGAAGCGGTGAGTAAGATTTGTTTTACACCTAGCTTTGGCTGACCATGACGCTCACCTTGTAGATAAGTTTCAGGCAAGCATTGGAAAATTGCATTGTGTTCAGAATCGACCGGCAGCAACAAAGCATTATTTTCACGTGCGGTCTGAATCATGATGTCACCCGACATCACCAGCGCTTCTTTATTTGCAAGCAACACGCGTTTACCTGCTTTCGCAGCAGCCAATGTAGGTAGCAATCCTGCTGCCCCCACAATAGCTGCCATGACCACATCAACTTGTGGATGTTCTGCTACTGCGATTAATCCTGCTTCATCATGCAGGATTTCAATATCAGTTAATTTTTCAGCTACGAGTAATTGGCGCAGTTCATCCACTTTATTGAATGGAACAACTGCGATTTTCGGTCGATATTGTTTGCATATTTCGACAAGTTCTACAATTCGGCTATGTGCAGTGACTGCAAAAACTGAATACTCTTCGGGGTGCTGTTGCAGAATCTTTAAAGTACTTTGACCAATGGATCCTGTTACACCCAATATACAAACAGATTGTGACATCTATAAATCTACGCCAATTAATTTTAAAACATACATACCTGCTGCAAAGATAGGTGCTGCGGCAAGCAACGAGTCGATACGATCCAGCACACCACCATGTCCGGGAAGAATACGACCAGAATCTTTGATCCCTGCACGACGCTTGATCATCGATTCAAATAAATCACCAAGTACTGAACTAAATACTGTTATTACTGAAAGTATTAAAAATAAAATATGTTCAGCGATGCTTAAATCAAGATAAATAATTTCAACAACAATAACTATTAGCATTGCAGTGAATAGACCGCCATATAAACCTTCGATCGATTTATTTGGGCTCACATCTGGTGCAAGTTTTTTCTTACCAAATTTACGTCCCACGAAGTATGCACCACTGTCTGCACCCCATACCAACAGGAACAGATACATGAGCCACCACGGTGAGTTCATCCACACAGAAAAAATAGCAGTTACCGCAGCAGGAACTAAGACTAAACCAATACCACTCAGACTCGGGTTATACCAGTTATCGTAATCAGGATAAGACTTCACCCAATAGACACTTAAGATCCAAGTAAAGATCGAAGCCGCCCAAAGCAGTAATGCAACATCTGTAAAATGCAATGCTAGTGCTGAAAGAATAGCAGTGACTAGACCATAGCCCCAAGCGAAAGGTTTAATCACATTTTGTGTATTCCGCGGCATGAGTTTGAACCACTCATAACCCGCGACAGCTGATGCAATAATCATCAGCACAAGCATTGGGTATTTAGACTCGGTTGCAAACATGCAACTCAGTACAACTGAAACCAGTACCAATGCGGTTATTATCCGCTCTAACATTTATTTATTCTCAAACTGCTCTTGTTGAATCTGCTCTGAAGTCTTACCAAAACGACGTTCACGACCACCAAATACCGCTAGTGCGTCGTCAAATTCTTCAATGGTAAATTCAGGCCATAATGTCTGGGTAAAATAAAGTTCTGCATACGCAGCTTGCCAAAGCAAGAAGTTCGAGAGACGGAAATCACCACCTGTACGAATTAACAAATCTACCGGAGGTAGATCACTTAAACTGACATATTGACCAAAGACTTCAGCATCCACTGCTTCAAGATTTATTTTGTTAGTTAAAACATCTGCTGCGATTTTTTTTGCAGCCTGTGTCATATCCCACATACCACCGTAACTAATTGCAATAGTTAAAGTCATGCTGTCGAAATTAGCAGTCCTTTGTTCAGCTTGCAACATTAAGTCACGTAAGTTAGGAGATAAGCGAGAACGATCACCAATAAAACGTAGGGAAATGTTAAATTTTTCCATGCGTGGCAACTGTTCATGAATGGTTTCTTCAAGAAGAGCCATCAACAAATCAACCTCAAACTGAGGACGATTCCAATTTTCACTCGAAAAAGCAAAAACGGTCAGTGCTTGGATATTTCTTTTACGACAATGTTCAACGATGGGATCTAGGATGTCCTTTCCAGAACGATGCCCTTCACCTTTTTGCATTTGATTCTTTTTTGCAAAACGATTGTTGCCATCCATAATGATGGCAACATGTTTTGGAAGACGGGAAGTTTCTTCAGATGAGGTCATTAAAACTTAGACCTTCATCAATTCAGCTTCTTTTGCAGCCAGACGTTTTTCAACTTCAGCAACGAATTTGTCTGTGATTTTTTGAATGTCATCACCCGCGCGACGCTCATCATCTTCAGAAATTTCTTTTTCTTTTAACAATGCTTTGATATCACCCAAAACATCACGACGGATGTTACGGATCGCAACTTTTGCATTTTCAGCTTCGTTACGTGCAACTTTCTGCATGTCTTTACGTGTTTCTTCTGTTAATGCAGCCATAGGAACACGGATGGCATCAGCAGTAATCGGGTTTAAGCCCAAGTCAGATTCACGAATTGCTTTATCAATTGCAGCAACCATTGAACGTTCAAAAGGCTGAACAAGTAGAGTACGAGAGTCTTCTACACCCACGTTCGCTACTTGGTTTAATGGCACATCAGAGCCATAGTAAGGAACCATAACACCATTTAAAATTGATGGGTGCGCGCGGCCTGTACGAACTTTGGCAAAACCATGCTCTAGAGAATCTAGAGATTTGTTCATACGGTCTTCTGCGTCTTTTTTAAGATCGTTAATCATGTGATCTTCCTTACTTAATTCGAAAAGATGTAAATTCTAAAATAGCTTGTAGTATAAAGAGCTTTAGGGCCCACGTACATTAGTTCGTAACGTGAGTACCCTCTTTTTCACCCATTACCACTGAAAGTAATGAACCTGATTTGTTCATATCAAATACTTGAAGTGGAACGTTGTGGTCACGGCACAAGCAAATCGCTGTTAAATCCATCACACCCAGTTTTTCATCTAAAACTTGGTCAAATGTTAATGCATCGTATTTCACTGCATCTTCATATTTGCTTGGATCTTTGTTGTATACGCCATCAACCTTAGTCGCTTTAAGGATAAGATTGGCTTCAATCTCAATACCGCGTAAGCATGCTGCTGTATCTGTCGTAAAGAATGGGTTACCCGTACCTGCAACAAATACACAAACTTCGCCACGAGTTAAATGACGAATTGCATCACGGCTAGAGTATGATTCAACTACTGCACCAATGGGTAAAGCTGACATTAGACGAGTTTTGATATTACGACGTACCAAAGCATCACGAAGTGCCAAACCGTTCATTACAGTGGCCAACATACCCATTTGATCACCTGTTACACGGCCAACCAAACCATCTTTTTGTAATTGGCTACCACGGTAAAGGTTACCACCGCCGACAACGATACCCACTTGAACACCTAAACCAACAAGGTGCGCAATTGCGAGTGACATTTGATCGAGCACTTGTGCATCGATACCCATCTCTTTATTGCCCGCTAAAGCTTCACCTGAAAGCTTAAGCAGGATGCGACCAAAACGTGGTTTTTTAGAATCAAGCATCATCAACTCCGAATTATTTAATTTCAATTATTTTTAATGAATCGTTTAAGCAGACTTAACCGAGATCAGTTTTGCAAATAAGTCATATTCATCTGCATCTGTAATTTCTACTTCAAGTAAATCACCTGCTTTAATCACTGACTTATCGATATCCTCAACAAAAACATTACCATCAATTTCAGGTGCATCTGCATAAGAACGCGCAACAGCAACTGGGAACTCTTCTTCAAGATCATCCACAAGTACTGTCATTTTCTGACCAATACGGCTTTGCAATTTTGCAGCAGAGATTTCTTGCTGAACTTGCATGAAACGCTCATAACGCTCTTGCTTGATTTCTTCAGGCACATGATCTGGCAAATCATTTGCAGTCGCGCCTTCAACTGGTGAGTAAGTAAAACAACCCACACGATCAAGCTGCGCTTCTTTTAACCAATCAAGCAACATTTGGAAGTCTTCTTCAGTTTCACCCGGGAAGCCCACAACAAATGTAGAACGAATCACAAGATCAGGACATTTCTCACGCCAAACTTTTAAACGCTCCAGTGTATTTTCACTGTGCGCAGGGCGTTTCATGAGTTTTAAAATCTTAGGACTTGCATGCTGGAATGGAATATCCAAATACGGCAGGATTTTGCCTTGTGCCATTAAGTCAATCACAGCATCCACATGTGGATATGGATATACATAGTGCAGACGCACCCAGATACCCAATTGACCCAATGCTTCACACATGTCATAGAATTTGGTTTTAACGGGCTGACCGTTCCAGAAGTCCAATTTGTATTTGGTGTCTACGCCATAAGCCGATGTATCTTGAGAAATCACAAGGACTTCTTTTACGCCTGCTTTTTTCAGCGCTTGAGCTTCAGTCAATACTGAACCTACTGGACGAGAAACCAAATCACCACGCATGCTTGGGATGATACAGAATGTGCAACGATGGTTACAACCTTCTGAAATCTTCAAATAAGCATAATGTTTTGGTGTTAATCGAATACCTTGTTCCGGTACTAGATCAATAAACGGATTGTGTTTCGGTGGCTCAGGCACGTATTCGTGCACAGCTTCCATCACTTCTTGATATGCCGCAGCACCTGTCACTTTTAAGACATTTGGGTGCATTTGGCGAATTTTGTCTTCGTCTTTACCTAAACAACCAGTCACAATTACGCGACCGTTTGAACTCATCGCTTCGCCAATGGCATCTAGCGACTCTTGTACTGCAGATTCAATAAAACCACAGGTATTTACAACTACTAAATCGGCACCATCATAATCTGATGCTACATCATAACCTTCAGTCTTTAACTGAGTTAAAATTCGTTCGGAATCTACCAATGCCTTAGGACAACCTAAAGAAACAAAACCGACTTTGGGGGATTTCATGAATCTGCGCTCCACTATAATCCGCGTATTGTATGTCTTTTCAAAACATAAAAACAGGTGAAAAGGCCACTCTTTATATCACGCACCAAAATAATGCTATAAATTCATCCATATAATTTCATTTGCACCATTTTAATGCATTTTTGATTTACAGCCTGTTTTTAATCGGCTATACACTTTATTTAAAGTCTTAAATAAGCGCATTTATTCAAATAAGCATCAAAACTTAGCGTATTTCTCAAATAGTTGGCTTATATCTTGCATAACTTGCATCAATTCGAACCTTATTAGATTGAACGATTTGCTTTATGAAGATGCCATTGCGCCATTTTAAGACAGGAACCTCTCGCTAATGGATCAGACTATGACGATTGATTACCGGCTTTTAGTGGATAATTTAACCACTGCCATTTTATTGGTCGATAGCAACCTGAATATTTTTTATTTAAATTCATCTTGTGAAGCGCTTTTTGACATCAGCTTACTTCGTGCATCAGGTCAGCCTGTATTAAATTTACTCCATATGCCCGATGATGAGTTCAATACGCATGATGCATTAATGAATACACTAACTTCCGGTCAGCACTATACGCGCCGAGAAGCAACGATTAATGTCAACTTTAAAGACATTCATGTTGATTACACCGTGTCACAGCTCAACTCTGGCAAACCCTACCACCCGTTGCTATTGATTGAACTCAATCAAATCGACCGGATGTTGAAAATCTCTAAAGAAGAAAACCTGATTCAACAACATCAAGTTGCACGACAACTGATTCGTGGTGTTGCTCATGAAATTAAAAATCCACTTGGTGGTATCCGTGGGGCGACACAACTTTTAGCGCGTAGTTTAAATGATCCGAAGTACAGCGAATTCACCGACATTATTATTAGTGAAGTGGACCGATTACGTAATCTTGCTGACACTATGCTTGGTTCAAGACAATTACCAAGTTACGAACCAGTCAATGTCCATGAACCCCTTGAACGTGTTCGTTCACTGATCGTCAACCAAACTAAAAAGAAAATTAAAATCACCCGTGATTACGACCTTTCTTTACCAGATGTACTGGCAGATCGTGATCAATTAATTCAGGTCATGCTGAATATCAGTGTTAATGCTGTTCAGGCGATGACTGAAAATAAAGAGTTCTTTGTTGAGCATCAACCAGAACTGACCTTGCGCACACGTATTCAACGCTTAGTCACCATCAATGGTGTATTAAAACGTTCTGCGGTACGCATTGACATCGAGGACAATGGACCGGGTGTCCCACAAGAAATATTAGAATCCGTATTTTATCCTTTAGTGACAGGACGAGCGAAAGGCACAGGTCTCGGCCTTAGCATTGCACAAAATATTATGCATCAACATAACGGAATGATTGAATGCCAATCAGTTCCTGGAAAAACAGTATTTAGCCTATATTTACCTTGGGAGTCAGATCATGTCGCGTAATAAGATTTGGGTCATCGATGATGATCGCGCCATGCGTTGGGTGCTGGAAAAAACATTCAAAGAAGAAGGTTTTGATGTTACCAGTTTTGAAGAAGCACAATCCGCTTTAGATCAGTTAAGTGTCGATGCGCCAGATGTTATTTTGACGGACATCCGTATGCCAGGTATTGATGGACTGACCTTTTTAGGTAAAGTCAAAGGCAACTACCCTGACTTACCTGTGATCATCATGACCGCACATTCAGATTTAGAATCTGCTGTGTCGAGCTATCAAACGGGTGCATTTGAATATCTACCAAAACCTTTTGATATTGATGAAGCCTTAGCTCTTGTAAACCGTGCAATTTTACATATCGCCAAATTACAACAACAAGAATCTGCTAAAACCGTTCAACCGATTCAATCTACAGAGATTATTGGTGAATCACCTGCTATGCAGGAAGTCTTCCGTGCCATTGGTCGTCTTTCTCAATCACACATTACTGTATTAATTAATGGTGAATCAGGCACGGGGAAAGAATTGGTTGCGCATGCGTTGCACAAACACTCACCACGTGGTAACAAACCTTTTATTGCGCTCAATATGGCAGCAATTCCAAAAGATTTGATCGAAACTGAATTATTTGGTCATGAAAAAGGTGCGTTCACCGGTGCCAATACGCAGCGTCAGGGTCGTTTCGAACAAGCCAATGGCGGGACTCTTTTCCTTGATGAAATTGGCGACATGCCATTTGAAACCCAAACCCGCTTATTGCGTGTTTTAGCGGATGGCGAATTCTACCGCGTTGGCGGTCACATCCCAGTCAAGGTGGATGTCCGTATCGTTGCAGCAACGCACCAAGACTTAGAAAAGTTAGTACATGAAGGTCGCTTCCGTGAAGACTTGTACCACCGTCTAAACGTCATTCGTATTCATATTCCAAAACTTGCACATCGTAGTGAAGATATTCCGATGCTTGCACAGCATTTCCTTGCAAGTGCAGGTAAAGAACTTGGGGTAAGTCCGAAGATTCTGCGTCCTGAAACGCAAGAATACATGCAAAAACTGCCATGGCAAGGTAATGTGCGTCAGCTTGAAAATACCTGTCGTTGGTTAACGGTTATGATCACAGGCCGTGAAGTGTATCCAGAAGATTTACCTTCTGAATTAAAACAGATTCCAATTCAAGGCACAGATGGCAATCCTGCTACTCAAGGGATTGATCGTATCGGGGTGCATCATTGGGATGAATTACTTGGTCAATGGGCTGTGCAAAAACTTAAAAATGGTGAGATGAAAATTCTCGACATTGCCACACCAATGTTTGAACGCACCCTCATCAATGCTGCACTACAGCAAACACGTGGGCGTAAGCGACATGCAGCAGAACTTTTAGGTTGGGGTCGCAACACTTTAACCCGTAAACTCAAAGAACTTGGTATGGACAGTGCCGAAGATGATGTCGAAGAAGAATTAGAAAGTTAATTTTCTCATTTACATTAAAAAAGCCAGTCACTTGACTGGCTTTTTTATTTTGAGATTTTTTAGCAATATTTTATGCCGTAAAGCCGACATAACGTGAATAACCTTCCACCCCTAAATCAGACTTATAAATCAGAAACTCAGGGAAGCTCGAGGCGGTAATTTCAGTAAACATATGATATTGATCATCATTGGCATGCAAGTCATCGACTGTATGTTGCATGGTTTGCTCAAATTCATCTGTAATAAACTCAAAACCAATATCCATTGCAATAAACAGCACATGCTCACATGGCTGCACATACTGCTCTTCTGACCAATCAATCACTTGCTGCTGACAATGTGGACACTGAATGTTATCTGAAGGTGAAATATCAAGTTCGATCAATTGATAAGACATAGAAGTAAATTTATTCATGAATATTAGATTTATTCTAACAAAACTTAGTTTCAGCTAAAGATATTTATTCAATAAAAAAGGAGCCGTAGCTCCTTTAAATATGACTGATTTCGATTATTTCTTAAGGGATGACTTATAGGCAGATAATGCAGCCACTGCGATTGCTGACAAAGCAATACCCGGCGCACTTGCAATTAAAATACCTGTCGTTCCTAGACCTAGCGCCAAAATCTTACCTGTGAGTAATGGACCTGTCATTGCACCCAAACGTCCCCATGAAATTGCACTTCCCACACCTGTCACTTTCCCAGCTGGTGTATAGAAAATTGGAGAGATCCCATACAAAATCGATTGACCACCTGTAGAGAAAATTCCGCCCATGATGCCTGCTGCGATAAGTACAGGAATGGAATTTGTTGTAAACAACACAAATAATGCTACAAACAAACCTGAATAGATAATCACTGCCATTTGCCATAATTTTAGGCGATCCAGCAAGTAGCCTAAACCCAGCGTACCAATCACTGCGCCCACTTGGAACATCAACATGATCATAAAAGCTTGTTGCTTTTCCAACCCTTGTTCCATAAGCAAGTTAGGCAACCAACTGATCAGAATATAGTTCACCATTAAGGTAAAGAAGAAACTCAGCCAAAGCGGCAATGTATATTTATAACGCTGTTCAGCAAAAAGGATTTGCCCCATCGCTGGAACCGCTTCTTTGCTTTCTGCCTGAACTTTTTCAGTACGCTTATCTTTTAAGATAAGCGCCATGAATGGAATCAGGATTAAAGGCGTTAAACCACCAATTAAAAACAATGTATGCCAAGAGATATCTTTAAAAATAATACCCAAGCCAGCAACAAAGATTGCACCTACAGGTAAGCCGCAGTACATCAAACTATTTAAGCGCCCACGGTTAGCATCCGTCGCTTCATCACCCACCACCGAGATCATCGTTGGCATCGCAGCGCCCAAACCTAAACCTGTAAAGAATCGTGCGATATATAAAATTTCAATGCTTGGTGCAACTGCCGTGATAGACATAAATACACCGAAGATAAAAATCGACAGCATCAGGACTTTCTTCTGTCCCAAATAGTCAGCGACACGCCCCCCAAAGAACGCGCCAAATAACATACCAAACACACCTAAGCTAAATACATAGCCCATTTGCACTTGATCTAAGGAAAATGTCGCTGCGATTCCTTTTGCTGCGATACCAGGCGCTTGCAGGTCAAAACCTTCAAAAAATGCCACCCAGAAACACAAAAATACCGTTAGAAATTTTTGCATTTTTCCCGATTGTTGATTTGCCATAATCGAACTCCATTCATGTAGCGTAAACCCACTTGTACGCCATGCCCTGAAGTTTCGGCTTTATTGGGTAGAATAAATACCACTACAAAGGTCGGAATTCACACGACCAAAAGCCCACTATTAAGACTTAAAACTTTGTATATCAATAGTTTTTAGATCTTATTTTTTGTATTTATATTTTACTATCAATCACTTAAGTTTATGAAAGATTTTAATAATCAAACCATAGCTAAAACTAATGATGATCAAAATATTCATTTAATCCGATCAAATACCAGCAGCCAATAATTTATTGGCAATAAAAAACCCGCAACTGAGCGGGTTTTTTATTTAACTCAAAATCTTATGCAGATTTTTTCGCTTGGTTATTCTTACGAATCGTAATCATCACCAATTGAACAGCCGCAGGTGTAACACCCGGAATACGGCTTGCTTGAGCCAATGTTTCAGGCAATACATTTTTCAGCTTCATAGTGATTTCACGTGAAAGACCAGAAACTACATCGTAATCAAAATCAGCTGGAATACGTGTATCTTCCAAACGCTTCATTTGCGCAACGTCTTCTTGCTGACGGTTAATATAACCCGCATATTTCACTGCAATTTCAATTTGCTCACCCACAAATGCTGAAACTTCTGAACCTGTCAATTCAGCAATTTGTGAGAAGTTGATATTTGGACGTTTGAGCAAATCGATCGCATTGGTTTCCTTAGACAGGTCATCACCCGTCATTTCAACGAATTTTTTGCCTAGTGGATTGTTTGGCGCTGCCCAAAGGTGTTGTAAACGTCCTTTTTCAGTTTCAACTGCTTCCATTTTTTGGCAGAACGAATCCCAACGCGCATCATCCACAAGACCCATTTCACGGCCAATTGCAGTTAAACGTTGATCAGCATTGTCTTCACGCAACATCAAACGGTATTCCGCACGCGAAGTGAACATACGGTACGGTTCTTTAGTACCCAAAGTAATCAAGTCATCAACCAATACACCCATGTACGCTTCATCACGTTTTGGTGTCCATTGCTCTTGATCCCATGCACGACGTGCTGCGTTTAAGCCTGCAAGCAAACCTTGCGCACCCGCTTCTTCATAACCCGTTGTACCGTTAATTTGACCTGCAAAATACAAGTTATTAATCGATTTGGTTTCTAAAGAGAATTTCAATGATTGTGGGTTGAAATAATCGTACTCAATTGCATAACCCGGACGCAATATGTGCGCATTTTCCATACCACGAATCGAGCGCACCAATTCAAACTGAACGTCGAATGGTAAAGAAGTCGAAATACCGTTTGGATAAAGCTCATGTGTGTACAGACCTTCAGGTTCCAAGAACACTTGATGCGAATCTTTATCGGCAAATTTATGAATTTTATCTTCAATCGATGGGCAGTAACGTGGACCCACACCTTCAATCACACCGGTATACATTGGTGAACGGTCTAAGCCGCCACGAATGATATCGTGAGTTTTCTCGTTGGTATGTGTGATATAGCAATTGATTTGCTCAGGATGCATCGACGCATCACCCATGAACGACATAGTCGGAGATGGGAAATCACCCGGCTGTGGCGTCATCACAGAGAAATCAACTGATCGTGCATCGATACGTGGTGGTGTACCAGTTTTTAAACGACCTACAGGTAAGTTCAATTCACGAAGGCGCGCAGCCAATGAAATTGAAGGAGGATCGCCCGCACGACCGCCTGAAGCATTATTTAAACCTACGTGGATCACACCACCCAAGAATGTACCTGTAGTTAATACAACAGTTTTCGCATCAAAGCGAATACCCATCTGAGTAACCACACCTTTTACAGTATCGCCCTCAACGATTAAATCGTCAGCTGCTTGTTGGAAAATATCCAAGTTCGCTTGATTTTCAAGGGTTTCACGAATCGCAGCTTTATAACGAATACGGTCAGCCTGTGCGCGAGTCGCACGAACAGCCGCACCTTTACGTGAGTTTAAAATACGGAATTGAATACCACCTTTGTCGGCAGCCAATGCCATTGCACCGCCAAGCGCATCAATTTCACGTACTAAATGTGATTTACCAATACCACCAATGGCTGGGTTACAGCTCATCTGCCCTAAAGTCTCAATATTATGAGTTAAGAGTAAAGTCTGTCGACCCATACGTGCCGCAGCAAGAGCTGCCTCAGTACCCGCGTGACCGCCGCCGATAACAATGACATCGTAAACTTTAGGATAATGCATAGTGGTAAAGGAGATTAAAAAAGGATGACGGAAGATTATAGCAAAACTTCACCGATAAGTTGACTGATTAACTCGATTTTATTGTTATTGACTACTGTTTTATGCCTATATATTTCTTTATGAACATACATACTTTGCATATTCCATATAAAAATATACATTTCTCAAGCAAATGTTACTCGAAGATTGTTGTTTTATTCTGATGATTTTTTATTCTGTTATAGATCCCATGAGAATCATAAGGACTATAAGCATGAATAAGAATATTTTGCTATCCACGGTTTTATGCGGTTTATGTTTATCACCACTTGCTGCCTCAGCCAATGATAAAGTTGAGAAAGTGTATGATGCACAGCGATATCAACAAGTCTGTAAAGGTAAAAGCCAAGGCGCTCAAGTATCATTTGCCTATCGCGGTATTATCTGGAATGGTACCTGCGAACCACAATTTTTTAGCTCTTCCAAAAATGCAAATCTGCATGGCGAAGAAGCAGAATTATTAAGCACATGTAGCGCAGATGCAAAAGCCACTACTGCAACGATTAATGGACAAGAAATTAAAGGAAAATGTGTTTTAGGGTTCACTCCCCCTCGTCCTAAATAAACAGTTGTCAATGAAAATATCGACCAATTAACAGATCAAAAATAAAGCGGGTAAAACATCAGTTTTTACTCGCTTTTATTTATTGCTTATTTATTAAACTGAGATAAACTCAAAAAATACTATAAGGATAAAAATATCAGGAAATTCCATGGATTCGGGATTATTTGCATTTTTTCTACCAATTGCTTTAGCTATTATGATGATGGGTTTGGGGCTCGAACTTTCTGCCAAAGACTTTTTACGCGTTGGACGCTATCCAAAAGTTATTTTCATCGCTTTATTTACTCAACTTATTCTACTGACCAGTATTGCGTTTTTCCTGTGTAAATTACTGGAGTTACCCCCTTTGCTCTCGGTCGGGCTCATGTTGCTTGCGGCTTCACCCGGCGGCCCCACCGCAAACCTTTTTAGCTACCTATATAAAGGTGATGTTGCATTAAACATTAGCTTAACGGCCATTAACTCAGTTGTATCGTGCTTTACGCTGCCTTTTATTGTCAACCTATCCATTTTGCATTTTGTTGGTGAAAGTACCAGCATTGGTATGCCTATCGATAAGATCACCCATGTATTTCTGATTATTTTAATACCGGTATGTTTCGGTATGTTTATTCGCAACTCCTTACCGACTATCGCATATCACATCAACAAGCCGATGAGAATGTTATCTATTTTCTTATTAATTCTCATCTTTACACTCGCAGTTTTGCGTGAACAATCCAACATTATTACGTATTTTGCCAGCGTCGGCATTGCAACCTGTTTGCTCTGTTTCAGTGGCTTATTTTTGGGTTACCTAATTCCGTTCCTCGCAGGTGTCCCGGAAAAGCAGGCACGTGCGTGTACCTTTGAGATCGGCATTCATAACACCAGTATCGCCCTAACCATCGCACTGAGTGTGCTTGAAAACACCACAGTGGCGATACCTGCCGGTGTTTATTCTATTTTTATGTATTTATTGGCGACCTTATTTGGTTTTATTTTGACGCGCCGTGGCAGCCACCTGATTCAACAAGTGAAAACCTAAACTATTTTTTCTAACGCAATCACCATAAGGACTTTGGTGAAAAACCATTAAATATGCTCAAGGAGAATAAATACGATGGATTCTGGAATTATTACGGTTCTTTTGCCATTAGCACTGGCCTTTATTATGATCGGGCTTGGGCTAGAACTTACCCCCAAAGATTTCGCACGTGTCACCAAGCACCCTAAAGCCGTGTTGATCGCATTATTTTGCCAGCTCGTGTTGCTTGTCGGTATCGCCTTTCTACTATGTAAACTGTTAGCATTACCACCACTGCTTGCTGTCGGCTTGATGCTACTCGCAGCCTCACCCGGTGGTAGCACAGCTAACTTATTTAGCTATCTATTTAAAGGTGACTTGGCTTTAAATATTACCCTGACCGCCATCAACTCTGTCATTGCAGCATTAACCCTTCCATTGATCGTTAATTTTTCGATCATGCACTTCATGCAAGAAGGTCAACAAATCAGCCTACAATTTGGAAAAATCCTCCAAGTTTTCGGCATCATTATCATCCCCGTCTGTATAGGTATGCTGCTTCGTCACTATGCACCTAAACTGACTGAGAAACTGCATAAACCACTCCGTATCTTTGCTGTGGTCTTTCTCATCTTAATTATTATCGGTGCTATTTACTCTGAACGACATAATATTGCGGCTTATCTAACCCAAGTTGGCTTAGCTACGTTTCTATTCTGTATTTTCAGCTTATGTATCGGTTATTTTGTTCCAAGACTTTTCGGCATCAATAGTGCTCAGGCACGTGCTTGTGCATTTGAAATCGGGATTCATAACAGCACGTTGGCCATGACCATCGCCTTAACAGTGATGGCAAGCTCGGCCGTTGCAATGCCTGCGGCGGTTTATTCAATCTTTATGTATATCTTTGCCGCTGTATTTGGCTTCCTAATTACACGTTTTGCACCGATTTCGACAACAGCTTCCGAAACAATTAAAAGTTAAGTCGCTGAAAACTTAAAAGGATGCCACGTGCATCCTTTTATTTTTTGTCAATTTTGATAATCGCTAGCTGCATGTTGCCGAGTTCCGTTACAATAGCTTTTTATAAAACTCATTTAGGTTATGTCCGTGAAGTGGTTACAAATTCATATTACTGTTGAAAAAGCTCAAGTTGATTACACTGAAACGCTGCTCAGTTCTTTAGGTGCAGTCAGTGTCACGCTAGATGATGCAGAGAATCAGGATTTACTTGAACCACTTCCAGGTGAAACACCACTTTGGAATAAAGTGATCGTTACTGGTATCTATGCACAAGAAGATGATGAAGAAATTGATGTTGCTGCATTAGAAACATTTATTAAAGCTCAACTTCCTGATGCTCCAATGCGTAGCGAATTTATTGAAGACCAAGAATGGGAACGCACATGGATGGATGCTTATGAGCCTATTCAAATTGGTGAGAAATACTGGATCGTACCAGAATGGATGGAAGCGCCAGAAGCAGACGCCGTAAACATCAAACTAGACCCAGGTCTTGCTTTTGGTACTGGTAACCATGCATCAACATTCTTATGCCTACAATGGTTAGGTAAAGTTGATCTTAAGGATAAAATCGTAATCGACTACGGTTGTGGTTCTGGTATTTTAGGTGTTGCAGCTTTACTTTTGGGTGCCAAAAAAGTTTATGCCACTGATATTGACCCACAAGCGGTTTTAGCAACACAACAAAATGCCGAATTAAATGGTGTACTCGAAAATCTGTATGTAGGCCTACCTGAAGAGTTCAACCAAGAGCTCGCTGGACAAAAAGCAGATGTATTTGTTGCCAATATTCTTGCAGGCCCACTAATGGCCTTGGCTGCAGAATTCTCAACTTTAATTAAATCTGAGGGCGAGTTCGCACTTGCAGGTGTAATTGAAGAGCAAGTTTCTGATGTTTCTAGTGTTTATTCTGAATTTTTTGATATATTAGACGTAGAAAAACGTGACGAAACATGGTGCCGAATTTCGGGTAAACGCCAACAGTATTAAAATTTAAAATGTGTACTTATGAGCGACAAATTAACTAACTGCCCTACTTGTTTTACAACATATAAAGTAACTGTTCCGCAGCTTACTGTCGCTCAGGGCATGGTTTGTTGCCCAAAGTGCTCTACATCTTTTAATGCACTGTCTCATTTGGTGGTAGATAAAGCGTTGTCTTTTTCTACCCCTGAGCCAGAAAATGCGCCGCAAAAAAATACCAATACTATTATTAATGTCAGCGAATTTAATAATACGCTTACGCCAGTGACTGTTGAAGTAACACCAAGCCACCATTTATTAAAACTATTTGATCAAAAAGTCGAAAACTCTAATATCGATCTAAAAACCTATTTAAATAACTTAAATTATTTCAGTACCGAGCCGATCGGCAACCTTCCTGCTGTAAATTGGGCAGAACAGGCTGAAAAAGATAAAAAACGTACACCACTGAACTATTTTATGTGGTTCTGTATTAATGCCTTCTTATTTGGTGCACTTATATTCCAGTTTTTCTGGTTCAATCCACAATATTTAAAAAACAGCCCAGTAATGGGTGCAGCATTCACAGCCGTGTGTGATGTATTCAATTGTTCACGTCTTGAGGAGCACTACAGTTTAATTAGCACCAAAAAAGTTAAAATTCGTAGCATTGGCAATAATGAAACACGTTTTACTGGTGAAATGATCAATTTTCATGACCGTAGCCTTGCCTTACCCAATATGAAAATTTCACTAAAAGAAAATGGTGCTGAAATAGCAAACTATACGCTTTTACCTGAAGAGTATTTGGATAAAAGTCTGCATGGCATCCAACGGATCCCAAAAAGTAGTCCTTTTAAATTCCAATTTAGCTTACCTATTGCACGCAAAAGCTTCGATAATTATTCAATTGAGTTGATTCGCCCCTAATATTGGAAAAAACTATTAAAAAAGTAAAAAAAACATAAAAAAAATGCAGTTTTCTTGCTCACTTTTTCCTAGACAATGGTATGATACGCGCCACGAAAGCTTTGTGCTGCAAACTCCTCGCTAATTTTTCACAACAAATACAATCCCAACCGTGCGCTTTATTACTTATTGCGTATTGAGTAGATTTTTTGTTTGTTTTTTAGGCTGTAACAATTATTAATCTATTGTTACGCTTATTTTTCGAACAATTTTGCGAGTTGTGTCAAGCTACAAGTAATGTACAAGTTTTAGAACTCCGCATTAGGAACTAAAACGGAGTTCATTCAAGTTTATAGACCACTTTTAACAAATCACTTTACCCAAGTGATATTTGATTTTTCGGATTAATTCGCATGAATAGCAAATCTCCTATTTTTACTGCACAATCTGATGTCGCTCTTCGTATTCACGTAGATCGCGCAGTTCGCCATTACTTTGCACAATTGCAAGGCGAGCAACCATCTCAGGTATACGATATGGTGCTGGCGGAAATGGAGAAGCCTCTTCTATCTGTAGTTCTTGAATATACGCGTGGTAATCAGACCCGCGCTGCTGAGATTCTCGGCTTAAACCGTGGTACTTTACGTAAAAAGTTGAAAGCTCACGGTTTAATGAGTGAATAAATGATAAAATGCTTGCGGCTTCCGCAGGCATTTTTTTTAACCTGCATTTTGCTAATTTTGTTTTAATCTGTTCCTTGAAAACTGTGACGAAGATCATGACTATTAAACGCGCTTTAATCTCTGTGTCTGACAAGACTGGAATTGTTGAATTTGCACAAGAACTTGCTGCTCTAGGGGTAGAAATTTTATCTACTGGCGGAACATACAAATTGTTGAAAGACAATAATGTTGCCGTAGTTGAAGTTTCAGAGCACACAGGTTTCCCAGAGATGATGGACGGCCGTGTAAAAACGCTACATCCGAAAATTCATGGTGGTATCTTAGCTCGTCGCGGTCTAGACGAAGCTGTGATGGCTGAACACAACATCGATGCAATCGATCTTGTTGTTGTTAACCTTTATCCGTTTGCTGCAACAGTTGCTAAACCAAACTGTTCACTTGCTGATGCGATTGAAAACATCGACATCGGTGGTCCGACTATGGTTCGTGCTGCTGCGAAAAACCATGCATCTGTAGGTATCGTAGTAAATGCATCTGACTATGGAACTGTTGTTGAAGAGTTAAAAGCTGAAGGTTCACTTTCACATGCAACTCGTTTTGACCTTGCGGTTAAAGCATTTGAACATACTGCACAGTATGACGGCATGATTGCATCTTACTTAGGCGCTCGCGTAGGTAAGGAAGAAGGTCAAGCAGATAAATTTGCGCGTACTTTCAATACTCAATTGAACAAAGTTCAAGACTTACGTTACGGTGAAAACCCGCATCAATCTGCTGCTTTCTATGTAGAAGACACAGCAACTGAGGCCTCTGTTTCTACTGCGAAACAACTTCAAGGTAAAGAATTATCTTATAACAACATCGCAGACACTGACGCAGCACTTGAATGTGTAAAATCATTTGCTAAGCCTGCTTGTGTAATCGTTAAACACGCAAACCCATGTGGTGTAGCAGTATCTCTAGACGGCATCCAAGCGGCTTATGACCTTGCTTATGCAACTGACCCTGAATCTGCATTCGGCGGCATCATTGCATTTAACCGTGAATTAGATGTTGCAACTGCGCAAGCCATTGTTGACCGTCAATTTGTTGAAGTGATCATTGCTCCAAGCGTTGCTGAAGGTGTACTTGAAGTCACTGGAGCGAAGAAAAACGTACGTGTACTCGTATGCGGCGAGCTTCCTGCAATTACTGAACGTAAAGCTCAGTTAGATTACAAACGTGTGAATGGCGGTTTGTTGGTTCAAGACCAAGACTTAGGCATGATCACGAAAGATGACCTTAAAGTTGTGACTAAACGTGCACCAACTGAAGCAGAAATTGATGACTTGATCTTTGCTTGGAAAGTTGCGAAATACGTTAAATCTAACGCGATTGTTTATGCGAAAGGCCGTCAAACCATTGGTGTTGGCGCAGGTCAAATGAGCCGCGTTAACTCTGCTCGTATTGCAGCAATTAAAGCTGAACATGCTGGTTTAGTGGTTGAAGGTGCGGTAATGGCATCTGACGCATTCTTCCCATTCCGTGATGGCATTGATAACGCTGCGAAAGCGGGTATCAAATGCATTATCCAACCGGGTGGTTCTATGCGTGATGAAGAAACAATTGCTGCTGCTGATGAAGCGGGTATTGCAATGGTCTTCACTGGCATGCGTCATTTCCGTCACTAAGTTGGCAACTTGATCATGACAATTAAGCACAGTCTTTTGCTTAATACACTAGATTTCTAATCTTGCATAAAGTCCTCTCCTGCTTTCAGGTTGAGGACTTTATGTCATTTTCGATTCATGGAGTATGAACCGATGAATATTTTAGTTTTGGGTAATGGCGGTCGTGAACATGCATTGGCATGGAAAATCGCACAAGATGACAAAGTTGCAAAAGTATTTGTAGCACCGGGCAATGCGGGTTCTGCAACTGAAAATAAATGCGAAAATGTTGCACTTAACATTTTAGACAACGCAGCGATTATCGACTTTGCAAAAAACAATGCTGTTGATTTAATCGTGGTTGGCCCTGAAGCACCGCTTGTAAATGGCGTTGTGGATGCTTGCCGTGAAGCAGGTGTAAAAATTTGGGGTCCAACTCAATTTGCTGCACAGCTTGAAGGCTCTAAAGCATTTGCGAAGCACTTCTTAAAACGCCATAACATCCCAACTGCTTTCTATGATGTATTTACAGAAGTAGATGCAGCAAAAGCATTTGTTGAAAAAAATGGTGCACCAATCGTAATCAAGGCAGATGGTCTTGCTGCGGGTAAAGGCGTAATTGTTGCCATGACCAATCAAGAAGCATTTGATGCGATTGATGACATGCTTGCCGGCAACAAATTTGGCGATGCTGGCTCACGCGTAGTAATCGAAGAATTCCTTGCAGGTGAAGAAGCTTCTTTCATTTGTATGATTGATGGCGACAACATTTTGCCAATGGCAACGTCTCAAGATCACAAGCGTATCTTTGAAGGCGACCAAGGCCCGAACACTGGTGGTATGGGTGCTTACTCTCCTGCGCCTGTTGTGACTGCTGACGTATTTGAAAAAACCATGAATGAAGTGATGCGTCCTACCGTTGAAGGTATGAAAAAAGACGGTCACGTGTATACAGGTTTCTTATACGCAGGCCTAATGATTGATGAACAAGGTCAGCCTAAAGTGATCGAGTTCAACTGTCGTTTTGGCGACCCTGAAACTCAGCCAATTATGATGCGTTTAAAATCATCTTTAGTTGATTTGGTTGAAGCTGGTATCGCTGGTAACTTACCTGCGGAAGCTGAATGGGATGAGCGCAAGACTGTAGGTATCGTACTTGCATCTAAAGGCTACCCAGAAACTTCTAGCAATGGTGATGTGATTTCTGGTTTAGACACAGAAATGGCTGATGCAAAAGTATTCCATGCAGGTACAAAAGCACTTGAAAATGGTGATATTGTGACTGCTGGTGGTCGTGTACTTTGTGTGACTGCTCTAGGCAACACGATTGGTGAAGCACAAGCCAAAGCGCTTGAACTATGCGAAAAAGTGACTTTTGATGGTGTTCAATACCGTAAAGATATTGGTTACCGCGCAATTGCTCGTGAAAATGCTTAATTTTAATTAAGTGTTAAAAACCCCGCTCAGTGCGGGGTTTTTAACACTTAAACTAAATTAAATTTTTTCAAATAACTCTGTAGCAATTTTTCGCGCTAAATTATCCTTATCATCCGATATTTCAGCTAAGTTTATAACATACTGAATTGCTTCACGGCCTGCTATTTCCAATGGCCCATAATCATCGTATTCTTCTCCTGTATATGCATTATAAGCTCTCAAATCATCTTGGGTAAAATCAGTTCCACACATTTGAGCCAAGTAAATATAGAGCCATGCTTCCCCACTATTTTTAAATAATTTTTGGTAAAGAAAATACTCAATAGCTTCTAAATTACCTTGATTACACAAATAGAGAACTTGGTTATAAACTGTCTCAGAATCTGCATCAAAGTTGATTTCATTAAGACTTAATGGACTGTCTTTGATATAAGATTCAAACTGTTCAGCTTGTTTTATATATTCCTCATACTTTTCTTTATTTTTTTTAGTTTGATCAGAACTAATATATTTTTGTTTATCATTATCCCAATAGCTACCAAAATTTGAACCACTCCTACCATAAGGGGCTATTTGATTTGCTAAATAACGATAATAACCACCTAAAACAGCGTAAGCATCAGGATTTTTACGGTCTTTAGCATAAGATAATATTTTTTCTAAATTATCTCCTATTGATTCAAAATCTAACTCATCTGAATCAAAGTAATTATCATCAATTTCGCTGAGAACTTCAAATGTTTGAACTAGACCATTATTAAAATCAACATAACTCAAAGAGTTTCGTATGTCCCTAAAGTTTATCACTTCGATATTGAACCATAAAAGTTCTCGATAAATAGTTTTAGCAATCGATAAATATAAAGCCTCTTCAGCATCTAATTTCAGTAAAGCCTGAAGTTTTACAATAATTTTTTTAATATTTTCTAAAAATTCACGACCTTCATAATCATCCCAATGAAGATCATCTTCATTAAAATTTGAATAATCTATTTTAGGCGGATTTTTAAGTATTTCTAGTGTTAAAGCACTCATCAATTCATGCTGATAATATTCTTCGGAATCATCATATTCAGCATCAAGTAAAAGATTCTGAGCAACTAAGGAATTATAAGTTTTATAACCTAGATCCAAAGCAATTAGTTCATAAATATGTGAACGACTAATTTTTACAGAATGTTGATCTTGAATTTTTTTAGATAATTGAAATGCGAATTCTTGAATAGACATAATTTTCCCTACTGCCAACTCTAAATTCTTTATACAAAGAATCTTTGGTGTCATAAGACTTTTAGCAACGCATGTTTAAATGCTAAGAACCAAACGAGTTGATACTTAAGAAAATTAAATTTCGGTATGACTTAAAACTAAGACATTAAATTTTTGAATCCCTTTTCTACTCATGCGTAAGTACGGTAGGCGACCTTAAACCAATACTATCCAATCTCATATTTCTTTGCAATCATATTTCTAAGGAATCAAAAATTTTAATATCACCTAAAATAAAACCTGCTAAATTTTTCTATAATTAAAATTCAATCCTAATTTATGACAAATTTGATCCAAACCCCTCGCCTCATTCTCCGTCAATGGCAAGACTCCGACACCGCCCCATTTATTCAAATGTGTGCAGATGACGACGTCATGCGTTATTTTCTAAAAAAACTCGATGCTTCAGAAGCTACTGTATTTATGCAATGCTTAAAAGATGCGATTGAAACACGAGGTTGGGGCTTATATGCCGTCGAGCTTAAAGCCACAGGCGAATTTATTGGCTTTATCGGCTTACACGTACACCCACCTGAGTTTGAAATAGTCGATGCACCTGAAATCGGCTGGCGACTACTACCGCAATATTGGCATCAAGGTTATGCCACCGAAGGAGCAAAAGCTGTACTCAAACATGCTTTTAGAAACTTAAGACTAGATAAAGTTATTTCCTTCACTGCAAGTTTGAACACACCATCAGAATGTGTCATGCAACGCATAGGTATGCATAAAGTACGCGAGTTTAATCATCCGCTTGTACCAGCAGAACACCCATTAAACCGTCATGTGCTGTATGAAATACAGCGTAGTGATTATTTGCACATCCCCTTTTGCTAATTCAATAATTATTCACGGCAAAACCAAAGCACATTAACTCTGCCAAACAGTGACTATAGGTAATGTTAAAAACTTTAAATATAGTTACCGTAGGATTTCGTATAAGAAAGCTAAATCATTCATTGAATCATATAAAATACCCCGCTAAGTGCGGGGTTAAGAAAAAATATCAATATCGATCACTAGCAATTAAAACATCTTGAGGTGTAAGCTGAAGCAACTCCAACCTGTTTAAGCATGCTTAATCAAAATGGCATACATAATCAACGACATCAGTACATTGCACTTTAAAAATAGAATCTTGTGGAACAATAAAGCTTTCGCCAAAAGTATATTGAAAAAACTCGCCCTGCTCCCCAATTTGCACAACACACTACCCCGATGTGATTTCAACACGTTCTTTCACATGCACCTCAAACGTCATAGGTTGTTCTGATATCAAAAATACACCGATAGTTTTTTTGGCTACCATCTTCCATTTTTTAAACATGGCTCACCGATCTACCACCATAATGAACCGTAGGCTTTTTTACAAATGAGACGAAATCAAACTGATTTAACATAGCGTGCCGCACATAGCAATTTATTATGATCAATTATTAAGCAGTTTATCTTAAACGCTGTAGCGGATTCAATCTTCCTCAGATTTAGATCTAAGATTTTGAAAAACCATGAATCAGAGTTGAACTTCAAATATATCAATAAAGATTTCAATGCAGATTAGATTGAAGCTCTCCGTTATTTTCACATATGAATGTTACAAATTTTGTGTATGACAGGACTTATTTCATTTTTATCATTTTTTCAGCAATACATTTTAAAATTTGTTATATAGACCTAAACATATACAAATGACGTACTTAAATAGTTTAATTATAAATAATATATTGTTTTTACTTATTAAATTATTTAATTAAACATATTCCATATACATTTTTGGTGCTAAGCATAACTTTTTAAATCACTATATTGAATAATAAAAAATTGATATGATGCCTAGCGAAATATAGAGATTTGCTTTATTAAATCTTTTGTTTACAGCAGCTTGCAATGGCTATCTTTTCCCATTTGGAAAATAGACTCAGATCTAATTGTATAAGTCTGTGTAGCATTCTAAATTATTAAGCATCTATCAGCCTGTCTGATAAAAGACTTAAGTAAATCTCTCCATAATATGATTTGTGAATTTATTAATTTTATAAATTTACTCGGGTGAATATATGAAAAAGCTCCTAGGATTAGTTCTCGGTTTATCTGTGGGCCTTTCAGGCTGTGGTAAACAAGAAGCTCCTGCAACTGACGCCGCACAACAAAAAGACACTGCAGAAGTGCAAACTGTTACCATGGCTTCGACTGGTTCAGATGCTGATATTTGGCGCTATATTGCTACGCTTCCTGAAACCAAAGAAGCTGGCATTAAACTTGAAGTGAAAAACTTCACTGACTATGTGTCTATGAACACTGCTGTAGCGAACAAAGAAATTGATGTTAATGCATTCCAGTCATATGCCTATATGGTTGCGTTTAACGACAACAATAAAGATAAAATCGCACCGCTTTCGACTACTTATTTAGAGCCAATGGGTATCTATTCAAGCAAAGTCAAAAAACTTGAAGAGTTCAAAACAGGTGCAACCATTGCGATTCCAAATGATGGCGCAAACGAATCACGTGCATTATTACTGCTTCAATCTGCTGGCTTAATCAAACTTAAAGCAGATTTTGACGATGTAAAAGGCACACCTGCTGACGTAACTGAAAATGCGAAGAAAATCGTAATCAAGCCAATCCAAATGGCGACTGCGGTTCGTGTTAAAGACGAAGTTGATGCGATTGTTTTGGGTAATACCCTTGCAATGGAAGGTGGTTTAAACGTACTAAAAGATGCGGTTTACTATGAGCCAATCGATCAAAGTACAAAAATGAACGTGAACATTCTTGCTGTTGCTGCTGACCGTCAAAATGACCCAGTACTACAAAAAGTAGGCGCGCTTTATCACACTTCAGCTGTTAAAGCTTACATCGATGAACATTTTGGTGGTACTAAAATTGATGTAAACAAACCAACTAGCTACCTCACTGAAGCAAAATAGTAATATAATTTCTTCAAATAAACAGGCAAAGTTTACTTTGCCTGTTTTTTCATTTTTGAACCCTTTTTTGACGCTATGATCCAATTTAAAAATATCTCCAAGCATTTTGAGCTAAAAGGCCAAACCGTTACAGCACTGGATCAGATTAATCTGGACATTCCAGATGGCTGTATTTTCGGTCTAATTGGCTACAGTGGTGCAGGCAAAAGTACCTTAATCCGTTTAATTAATTTGCTAGAACGTCCGAGTGAAGGGCAAATTATTATTCATGATAAAGACTTTACTGCTTTAAATTCGGCAGAGCTTCGTCAAGAAAGAACCAATATTGGCATGATCTTCCAGCACTTCAATTTACTGCAAACCAAAACAGTTGCAGAAAATATTGAAATGCCGCTTAAACTTTTAGGTGTAGCTAAAGCTGAACGCCAAAAACGTTTAGAAGAGTTGCTCGAATTTATTGACCTAAAACATAAGAAAAATGCCTATCCAGATGAGCTCTCTGGTGGTCAAAAACAACGTGTCGGGATTGCCCGTGCGCTTGCCAATCATCCTAAAATTTTACTGTGTGATGAAGCAACATCTGCTCTCGATCCGCAAACCACCAAATCGGTATTGGCGTTATTAAAGAAAATCAATCAAGAACAAGGCATTACCATTGTCATGGTCACCCATGAAATGGATGTGATTGAATCCGTTTGTGATTATGTTGCGGTAATGGAACAAGGGAAAGTCATCGAACATGGCTCAACTTTAGAGATTTTTAGTCAGCCAAAACACACTACAACCAAAAACTTTATTCAAACTGTATTACAGCAACAGCTCCCTGTTAATATTTTAAATAATTTAGAAAATCAAAATCATAACAGTATTTATTGTTTAAAATTTCTGGGCAGTTCGGCACAAGAAACTGTGATTCAGGCGGTAATTAAACAGTTTGATATTAGCCTGAGTATTTTGTTTGCCAATATGACTGAAATTAATGGTGCGGTGATTGGACAAATGTTCGTTCAGCTATTAGGTGATACAGCATTGATTCAACAAGCGGTGGCGTTCTTAGAACAACATGGTGTTGAAGTCACTCAAGCAGGAGTTCAGCAATGAGAGATTTAATTGTTCAATGGCTGACTCAAATTACAGCACCCTTTTGGAAAAGTTCTTTGTCCATGGATCAGTTCGTCACTGCCCTACAAGAAACTTTTCACATGGTGTTCTTTGCCATGCTCTTTGGCTGTATTTGGGGTTTTATCCAGGCCGTGATTTTATATGTCTCACGTCCACAAGGCATTTTGCCTAACCGTGTCATCTACCATGGTTTGAACCCGATAGTGAATGCGCTGCGTTCATTGCCATTTATTATCCTCTTGATTGCGGTCATCCCTTTGACCAAAGTTATTGTGGGTACTTCAATTGGTACTTGGGCTGCAATTGTTCCTCTCACAATCTATGTTGGTCCTTACATTGGTCGTCTGATTGAAACTTCGTTGCTTGAAGTGCATGACGGCATCATTGAGTCTGCTCAAGCGATGGGTGCATCTCCGCTGCAAATCATTACTAAATTTGTCCTACCAGAGTCTCGTAGCTCTTTAATTTTAAACTTAACGACTGCAACCATTAGCTTAATTGGTGCAACAGCCATGGCGGGTGCAGTAGGTGCAGGCGGTATCGGTGATCTTGCCATTTCTTATGGTTATCAACGTTTTGATAGTAGCGTGGTGATCATGACCGTGATTGTCTTATTGATTTTGGTGCAAATTGTACAAAGTCTTGGCGATTGGTTATCGAAGTTACGTTGAGCCATCACGATTTATATAAGCTCTCTTCGGAGGGCTTTTTAGTGTTTAAAATTTAGTTTTTAATGCAGAACTAAAACCAAGATTTCTTTGACCCTAAATTACTTTGACGGCAAATTAGCAACACAATAGAATTTAAAATTCGCCCCTCAACATTACGTTTCCAAAAACTTGAATTACGACAAAACATCAAAAGAACAGGATTTTATATTCCCCATGGAAACTACACTGCCAGCACAAATTTTCCGCTTAACTTTTTTCACAACTGAGATATTGATCACTTCAGCAGCATCTGCATCCATTGCTGATTATGACTATGTCACTAGTATTAAGGCAAATGATATTGACTTAGCCTTACCCTTGCTTGCATCAAAAGCAAATGCATTAATCAGCAAAAATCCAGTAAAGCTTAAATATGAATATTCATAATGTACCGGCAATACTGAATTTCATGTCACATCAAAAGGTAAATTTCTAAAATTTGAAATTTATGCAGAGGACAATCCTCAAGTTAAGAATGATTCATTCTATAAAAATAAAAGCAGCTTCGCCCAACTTGGACAAACCAAAGGGGATGTTTGGATGGAATGGGATAACTCCACGCAAATACGCGATAAAATTCAAATTGGATCAAAAAACCTGACAAGCCAATATAACTTTCAACAATTTGTAAAAGACTTCCCCAAAAGTGCAAAATTAGCCAATCCAAATGAAGTGGCTTATGTGATTTTACTCTCACCTGCTCATGCCAAATCCGTGCTGAAAGAGCCGCATAACTATGATTTACCCTATATTGGCAATCTAGCCTTCAACTTTAAAAATAGCAAATTAATAGCTTTTTCAGTTAATCAAGGTATTGCTTGCTAAACCGTGATTGTCATACAGCGTTTATTGCTTAAACAGTGAATTTATAAATCTGCATAAAGCCATGCAATAAACGCAAGTTTGATCTCAGAGCATGCTAAAATCAGCAGCTGTTTTCGCAGGGACTCATCTATGCACTTTGTACATCTTGGTATTTTTACAGAATTTTCCATTACTGAATCTATTGTACGTATACCTGATCTTGTAAAAGCTGCAGCTGCAGATGAAATGCCCGCTCTGGCCATTACTGACCTTTCAAATCTACATGCTGCTGTAAAATTCTATAAAAAGTGCTTAGATAAAGGCATTAAACCCATATTTGGTTCAACCATTCGTTTGAATGATGCTGAACACAAAGCTACTCTTCTAGCGATGACCAATAAAGGTTGGCGCAGTCTAACAGAGTTGGTTTCTGAAGGTTATATTTCAGGTCAACAGCTTGATATTCCTTGCGTAAAAAAAGATTGGATTTTAAATCAACACCAAGACTTGATTGTTTTACTGGGTATGCAAAGTGATGTCGGCAAAATGCTTTGCTCTTCCAACCCGCAAAAAGCTGAACCACTGTTAGCTGAATGGGTCGAAAAATTTGGCAATCGTGTTTATCTAGCGATTACACGAACTGAGCGCTCGGGTGAAGAAGACTTTATTCACGAAGCAGTAAAACTTGCGAAGAAATTTAACATTGGTGTGGTTGCTCATAACGATGTGCATTTTATACGTAAAGAAGATTTCGAGGCACATGAAGCACGCGTTTGTATTGCCGATGGCTATGTCCTCGGTGACAATCGTCGCCCTAAAAATTACAGTCCTGAACAGTATTTTAAAACTGCCGAGGAAATGACGGAGCTGTTTGCAGACATTCCAACGGCTATAGAAAATACCTATCACATTGCGCGACGCTGTAATGTGTCATTACGTTTAGGCTTCCATGACCTTCCCGATTATCCAATTCCTAAAGGCCATACAATTGACACCTATTTTGAACATTTATCAAAAGAAGGTTTAGAAGAACGTTTAGCGCATTTGTACCCTGTCGAACAACGTGGTGACGACTGGCCAGAAATTCGTAAGCCTTATGATGAACGTTTGGCTTATGAAGTCGGGATCATCCTGACCATGCAATTCCCAGGTTATTTCCTAATTGTCATGGACTTTATTCAATGGTCTAAAGGTAATGGCGTGCCTGTTGGTCCAGGCCGTGGTTCGGGTGCAGGTTCCTTGGTTGCCTATAGTTTAAAAATTACTGACCTAGACCCACTACGTTATGACCTACTGTTCGAGCGTTTCTTAAACCCTGAACGTGTATCAATGCCCGACTTTGACGTCGATTTCTGTATTGCAGGTCGTGACCGTGTTATTGACTATGTTGCACGCACTTATGGTCGAGATGCGGTCTCTCAGATTGCAACTTTCGGGACCATGGCAGCAAAAGGTGCGATTCGTGACGTAGCCCGTGTCTTGGGTAAATCCTATGGTTTGGCTGACCGTATTTCTAAAATGATTCCGACCAAGCCTTTAGGTTTAAGTTTGGAAGAATCCATTGAGGCCGAACCACAGCTCAAAGATATTGTCACCAACCCATCAAATCCTGATAACGACGATGCAGCCGAAATTTGGGAAATGGCACTCAAACTTGAAGGCATTACCCGTAATACAGGTAAGCACGCCGGTGGTGTGGTCATTGCACCAACCAAGTTAACTGACTATTCAGCAGTACTGTGTGATGCAGATGGGACGAACCGTGTAGCCCAATTCGATAAAGACGATGTGGAAGCTGCTGGTCTGGTCAAATTCGACTTCTTGGGCTTACGTAACTTAACGGTAATCGAAGATGCCATTAAGCACATCAATGCCCGTCCAGATATCACCATACCTGTCGATATTTCCCTGATTCCTTTGGATGATAAACCTGCCTATGCCGTGTTCGCAGATGCGAATACCACAGCGGTTTTCCAGTTTGAATCCGTCGGCATGAAAAAAATGCTGAAAGAGGCACGTCCAAGCAAGTTTGAAGAAATTATTGCCTTCGTATCGTTATACCGTCCAGGCCCGATGGATCTGATTCCTGACTTTATTTTCCGTATGCATGGTGGCGAGTTTGAATACTTACATCCACTACTGGAAAGTGTTCTTGAACCGACGTACGGCATTATGGTGTATCAGGAACAGGTCATGCAGGCAGCGCAGTTCTGTGCTGGCTATAGCTTGGGTGGCGCGGATTTACTTCGTCGTGCCATGGGTAAAAAGAAAGTCGAAGAAATGATTAAGCACCGTCAGATCTTTACTGAAGGTGCTGCAACCAAAGGTATTGATGCAGATACGGCCAACCATATCTTCGATTATATGGAAAAATTCGCAGGCTATGGTTTTAACAAATCCCATGCCGCAGCCTACGCCCTTGTTGCATATCAAACCGCTTGGTTAAAAGCACATTTCCCTGCTGAATTTATGTCAGCGGTGATGACCTCGGAAATGCAGAACACGGACAACGTGGTGTTCTTAATCGATGACTGTCGTATTAATGGTCTTGAAGTCTTACCACCTTCGGTCAATATGTCTTTATATAATTTCCATGCCAGCGATCCAAAAACCATCGTCTATGGTTTAGGTGCGATCAAGGGTGTCGGTGAAGCTGCCATGCAGTCTGTGATTGACTCACGTATCCAAGATGGCCCATATAAAGATCTGTTTGACTTCTGTCATCGTATTGACCTAAAAAAAATCAATAAGCGCACGCTTGAAGCATTGATTCGTGGTGGCGCATTGGATTGTTTAGGATTAGAACGCGCTGACTTGATGGCGCAATTGCCAGAAGCTGTACAAGCGGCTGACCAAGCCCGTACAAACCGCGAAACAGGGATGATGGATTTATTTGGTGAAGTTGAAGAAGTTCAGCGTAAACCTTCTAAACCTGTTAAACCGTGGTCAGATGAAGTTCGTCTTAAAGGTGAAAAAGATACTCTTGGGCTTTATCTAACAGGTCATCCGATCGATGTGTATCGATCAGAGCTAAAAGCCTTTATTTCACAGCGCATTAATGAGCTTACGCCTACACGACGTGGTGTCACTACAGTATTTGCAGGCCTAGTAGTCGATGTTGCCAACTTCCCGAACCGCATGATGGTAACGCTCGATGATGGTACAGCACGTATTGAAGTGTCTGCGAATCACGAACGTTTTAACCGCTTCAAAGACGTGATTCAAAACGAAAAAGTGGTGGTGATTGAAGGTGAAATTTATGAGCGTGAAGGTTTTGACCGCCCAATGGGTCGTCTAACCAAAGCCTTCAGTCTGAATGAAATCCGTCAAAAACGTGCCAATGCGATTCAAATCAAATTAACGCCTGAACATTTTAGTAAAACGCTCTCACGTGATATCCAAAATATTCTGCTGCCTTTTTGCAATGTTGATATGTGTACGCATATTCCTGTGCAGTTATATATTGACTACCCATATGCGACGGCTGACATTCATTTGGGCTTAAACTGGAAAGTTGCCCCGCTAGATGAGCTACTGTCTAAGCTGCGTGACTACTTTGGTAAAGAATCTTTGCATGTTGAATATCATGTCAAATCCAAAGCAGCCAAAGCGGTGAGTTATGAACAAGCCTCTATTCCTGCGCAAGTTCCTCCACCGCCAGATGGGATGAGCATGGATGATGCCATGGATTTATACCAAGCTGAAGCCAATCAATTTTCTTAAAGTTTAAACGCTGTTTGAACTGCTTTTTTAAATAAACATATTGGAAATATCATGAATCAAACTGACAATGCTGCGGTTTCAGCACATCTCTCCCATGTGCGTATTGTCATGGTGAATACAACATTACCCGCAAATATTGGTAGTGCATTACGTGCCATGAAAACCATGGGACTTTCAAAGCTGGTCTTAGTTGCACCTAAGACTTACCCGCATCCAGACATTAATGCCTTGGCTGCCGGAGCTGTCGATTTAATAGATCAAATTGAAATTGTTGAATCATTAGAAGATGCTATTAAAGATTGTCATATTGTCTTTGGGACCAGTGCACGTAGTCGCACCATTCCATGGCCTTTACTTGACGCTCGCCCTGCTGCAGAAATGTCTCTCAAAGCGGTCTGCGAACAACAACAAGAAATTGCCGTAGTATTTGGCCGTGAAGACCGTGGTTTGACCAATGAAGAATTGGCAATGGCTAACTACCATGTCACCATCCCTGTGAATACTGAATATGGCGTTTTAAACGTTGCCCAAGCGATTCAGGTGATTTGCTATGAAATGCGCATGGCTGCCCTTGCACATACTGAGTTAACTTCAAATCCTGATGCCAATATGCATGTTACCGATGACATCGATATGGAATGGGATGAACCTTTGGTGACCCATGAAATGATGGAACAGTTCTACCCGCATATTGAAAAAATGCTGGCAGAGATTGAATTTATGGATCCAAAAAATCCAAGATTATTACCTTTACGCTTGCGTCGCCTATTTGGACGTATACAATTAGATCGTATGGAATACCACTTATTACGTGGCATCTTTAGCCGAGTACAGGCTTTAAATAACGGAACATGGAAAAAATCTACAGACAATGAGGATCAATCTAATGCTTAAGCAGCTTAAAGAAGATATACAGGCTGTATTCGCGCGCGATCCTGCTGCACGAAATACGCTCGAAGTCTTAACGACTTATCCAGGAATTCATGCCTTGATCATGCATCGTATGGCACATGAACTTTGGAAAAAAGAGTGTAAAGGCTCAGCTCGCTTATTGTCTTCTTTTAGCCGCTTTGCCACAGGCATTGAGATTCATCCGGGTGCGAAAATCGGTCGTCGTTTCTTCATTGACCACGGTATGGGTGTGGTAATTGGTGAAACGGCCGAAATTGGTGATGATGTCACCCTTTACCATGGTGTGACCTTAGGGGGGACAACATGGAACAAAGGCAAACGTCACCCAACTCTGGAAGATGGTGTAGTGGTTGGCGCTGGTGCAAAGATCTTGGGCCCATTTACGGTGGGTAAAAATGCCAAAGTCGGTTCAAATGCCGTCGTGACTAAAGAAGTTCCTGCAAATACTACTGCTGTGGGCAATCCAGCACGCTTTATCACCAAAGATAGACCAAAAGATGAAGCGGAAACCCGTCGTCGCGATTATGCAGAAAGTATTGGTTTCCAACCGTATGCTGCAACACAAGACCAAACTGACCCAATGTTAGAAGGTATGCGTGTATTGTTAGATCGTATTCAGCACAATGAAAAACGTATGAATAATTTGTGTCAGCGTTTGTCTCTCCTTGACCCAACGTTCAAAAAGCAACAGCTTAATGAACAACCTTTTAGTCAGGAAGAACTTAAAATCATTGAAGATGTGCGCCGCGAATGCGAAGCTCAAAGTAGTCAATCTAAGGCTTAACCAAAAGCAATCAGAATAAGTTGCCTTTAACTTGCATGTTGTTCAGAGTTTTTTTAGACTGACCAACATGCTTTTTTGTATAAAATAAATTTAATGGATGAATCATATGACGCTTAAGCCCTTGGCAGTTGCTTGTATTGCTTTAACCCTTGCCGCTTGTGGAAGCGCCCCAACTAAAAATAATGCTCCTAAAGATGCCATGATTTTTGTAGAGCCTGAACTGACTCCACCTTTCTACGCACTCAACCCATTTAACTACGATGCACCACCTCCTTTTGAATTAAATTTACAAAAAGCTGCAGCACAGCCTGTGACTAAGATGGTGGTAACTAGCCCGACCGACCCATCTAAACAACTGACACTTGAAGAAAACCGTCTGATTATTCCAATTGTAGACAGCAAAGTACGTTCAATGAAATTTGCTGCTTTAGCGGGTGATAATGAAATCGACATTACTGAAATTGATGATTTCTTACAGCTCGTTGAAGGTAAAGCACGTCACTATCCACCTCGTTTTGTTCAACGCCAAGAACGCAAAGGGTTTGAGCTTAAACTCAAGGAAGTTACGCAAAAATTAGATACCCTTGCATCTAAAGACAACGCTTCTTTTGATGTTTTAGTTCGTGCATTTAAAGCCAGTGTGATGGCACGTAACCTCGACTTAGGTTCTGTATACACCACTAAATCATTAACTTATGCACAGCGTATTTTAAAAATCAACCAAGATGATGCTGAAGCAAATTTCTGGTTCGGTTTCGGTTTGTCTGAAGGTGGCGGTCAACGTGAAGCGATTCCATACCTAAACAAAGCGATGAAAGCGGGTGTTCAAGAAGCGTATCTTTCTGCAGCAAATAACTACATTGCGATGGAACAAAAAAAGAACGCAATTCAGGTCTTAAAGAACTATAAAGTGAAATACCCACAAGAAGGCGAAGTCGCTGACCGCTTAATTCAAGAAATTGAAAAGCAAGGCCGTTGGAATGTTTGGCAAGTTCTAAATCCACCTAAAGCTACATCTTAATTGTAACGATTTAGAAAATTCTTTTGAAAAAAGACCGTTTTAACGGTCTTTTTTCATTTAAGGCGAATTGAAAATCCTGACAATTATCGTATGATTTGAAAATATTCAACCCAATGTGCGACCCCTTTATGCAGCTAAATACTAAAACAATACTGCTCCTTGGAATCATGAGTACCAGCGTACTGAGTGGATGTCAGGTCGTCAGTGTCAAAAACCAAAAACTCAACGTTTCTATTGCCAATGAACGTGAAAGTATTATTTCTCGAAACAAACTCAGCGAAGCCAGTTTAAATGTCTTGTCGATGACAGGTCGTGAAGCCAAAGCGTGTATAGAAGACCCGAAAGCCTGTGTTAATGAACTACAACAGATCCCTCAAATTCAAGATGAACAATTATTGTCTACGGCAAGTGAATTATATTTAGCCAAAGCCATCGAATATGAGTCTTCTTCAGCCTGTAAATTAGGTCTTCTCAGTAGCCACAAATCAGAAGAAAAACAAAAAATTGAACAAGACACTTATAACAAATGTTTAGATCAACAGCTGACGCTACTGGATAAAAGTATTCGCTATAGCTACGCCTATATGTTTAAAACCAAACGTGCGCCTGCTGACCGTATTTTTGATAACCGCCAAGTTCAAATCCGAGATTTCTATAATCAAGGGATTGCTAAACTGGTTAGCAGCTATGCACTACGTTATAAACCGCAAGAAGTCACCCAACAGATCAAAGTCGGACAAACCACCTATCATATTGACTTCAGCCATTACCCAGAACTCAAAAATCGTAAAATTGAACAATTGATGTCAACCTATAACCTCAACTTCTCAGGTTTACGTTCAATTACCCGCCGAGATGGTTTTGGTTCCGAATTCCTTGTGGTTTTACCCGAAGAACATACAGTTGAAACAGGCAAAGCCAAATATATTATCAACCCGATTGATTTTAAATATCCGTCTGGTTCAAATCCTAATATCCATCAAGCGCGATATTTAGCTGCAACCTTAACGGCTGAACCACTAAGCGCTACAACTACAGTTGATCAAATTTTGAATCAACATGAGTTTCAAATTAAAGCTTACGACCCGTATAAGTATGAACAGGTCAATATTGCCAATAAAAACTATGCGCTTGCTGCCAATTTTTCTGCTCCATATGGTCTTTGGTTAGCACAAAATAACTTGGGTAAGGCCGCGTATTTATCTCTGATTGACCGTGACGAAAAACTCACGATGCCGCATCTCTACATGCTTGAACCATATAATCCTGACAAGAAAGTTATCGTCTTGGTACATGGTCTTGCTAGCAGCCCTGAAGCATGGATTCGTCTGACTAACGATATTATGGGCGATTCAGTGCTACGTGAACATTATCAAGTGTGGCAAGTCTTCTATTCAACTAATATGCCGATTATTGAAAGCCGCTTCCAAATTTATTCCATTTTGACTCAGACCTTTAGCAAAGTAGACGCCAATGCCGCAGCTAAAAAAGATGCTGTTCTAGTCGGTCATAGTATGGGCGGCATTATTGCACGACTACTGGTCAGCCAAGCGGATACCACACAAGCAGCTTTGAAAATGATGAATTCACGTCAATTAAATCAGTACCGAAATATTCCAGTCGTGAAGCAACGTATGGTGATTGAAGATATTCCAAATTTCAGCCGCGCAATTTTTTTAGCTGCACCGCATCGTGGTACAGAATATGCAGATCGCTGGTTTACCAAAGCCGCTCGAAAAATTATTAAACTCCCAGGAGCTTTTTTATCGGCCATGGGTGATGTGTTAACTCAAGAAGAAGACCTGAAAGATTTATTTCGTGAAATTGACCATGGCTTGATCCAAAATGGACCAAGTGACTTAAGTCATCAATCAAAATTTATCGCGCTCACTGAAGATATTCAGCCGCGTAAAGGTTTGAAATTTCACTCAATTATGGGAAATAATACCAACAGCCAAGATAAAAACGTAATCTCGGATGATGTCGTGCCATACACCAGTGCTCATCTAGAGGGTGCTGTTTCAGAAAAAATAATTAAAGGGGGTCATTCGATTCAAGAAACCCCTGAAGCGGTACTCGAACTACGCCGTATACTACGACTGCATTTGCTTGAACTTGGCCTCTATAAACCATAATGCAATACAACATTTAATTCGATCTACATATTTTAAAACCGATCTCAGGATCGGTTTTTTTTATTTCTGCATTTACTTGAACATGCCA
The DNA here is from genome assembly GCF_013419225.1 of Acinetobacter sp. YH12097. NCBI lineage: Bacteria > Pseudomonadati > Pseudomonadota > Gammaproteobacteria > Moraxellales > Moraxellaceae > Acinetobacter > Acinetobacter sp. YH12097. The sequence continues at coordinate 223,093 of NZ_VPAN01000001.1, forward strand.
TTATTCACGTAATTACTATATAAGCTTTTTTTTAATCATTTTAAAACTCAAAAGCACTCGTTAAACTTTATATAAACCTTATATTAGAGATAAATTATTGTAAAATAAAGACAAAATATTGTGCGCTTTTCCTAATTATTTTATGAGCATATCGAATTATGAAATTATAAGGCTTAAAGTCACTTCATCTGGATGAAATTGGGGGTTAAATCATAACTATATTGAATAAAGTATATTTTACGTCAAGTTTATAATCCATTTATCAACCGCTCTACCGTGATGAAGTGGCGAAAGAATTTCGTTTTCGCGGAATCATTATTTTTCTCCTGTATACCCTGTCATGTACGGGGATTTATCAAGTGATTCCATAACGCAGTTTTGTAGATTCCTTTGTATATTTGGGTAGTGTTTATCATTCTGATTGCATGGGATTTTTCTTTTTTTCCGCATTAACCCCTTATTTTAATGTTTATACTTGTCTAGGCTCGATGTGCGCTGTTGCAATCATATTTATCATCTTTACTGTGATTGGTAATGATCACAATGATGCGCTATTACATGCAGCCATGAAGTATGCCTTGGTCATCATCTATGCCTTTGTTGGTATGCGTTTTTATATTGCCATGGTTGCGGGTTGGTAGAACATGACCACTGACTGGGCTAGCAAACCGTTGTCCGTTATAAGGAGCTTTAGAACAGCTATGGCATTATGCCCTACGCCATCAACAGCCTTTAAGCATCATAGTGATCGATATCGAATTTTTGAAAATTAAAATGATCATTTAGGTCATCAGGCGGGTGACATCTGCCTGACCCAAATTGCAGAGGTTTTGTCTCAAATCACTAATCGAAATGGTGAGTTAGCTGCACACTATGGCAGCGAAGAGTTTTTACTCCTCTTTAAGGTGTTAACTGAAGCTGAAAATTGAACCTTTGGCAGCCGATTTATTACGCAGAATTTAATCACTCGAACTTCCACATCCAGCCAGCCATATGTCTAAATTTGTGAAGATTAGCATCGGTACGGAAACGATCATTCCATCCAAATCTTATCAAATTCAGAAATTTATATAGGCTGCCGATCGTGCACTTTACCTTGCAAAAGGTAGCGGTCGCAACCAATATCGATTAGCTCAGGCTGAAGCGCAGCTTGATGTTTGAGTCAGTTTATCGCTTTGTAAATGTATCCATTGTTGAATTTACACACAGACTTTTTAGCGTTTATAAATAATATTTTGACTGCTTTTTTTACATGCAGACAAACCTTTTCTGGCATTTTCCTACCACTTTTTTTGCTAGAATCAGCAACACGATTTGTTAACGTACACCTGTGGTTTTGAATGAAGAGACAAAATAAATATAAGGACTTTTTCTAAATCCAATTTTCATCAAAACAGTGTTTTTCGTTTAGCAGCGCACAAATTTTTATTTTAAGGTATTTCGTTTCATGCAAGCTGATAATTCCAAAGTTGACCTTTCAACCCTGACCCCGATGATGCAACAGTACATGTCAGTCAAAATGCAAAATCCGCATTCACTGATGTTTTATCGGATGGGTGATTTTTATGAGCTCTTTTTTGAAGATGCGCATAAAGCAGCAAAACTCTTAGGAATTACACTGACACATCGTGGTAAAGCCAATGGTGAGCCTATTCCAATGGCAGGTGTCCCATACCATGCTGCTGAAGGCTATTTAGCCCGCCTTGTAAAAAAAGGTGAAACGGTGGTGATCTGCGAGCAAATTGGTGAGGTGACAGGCAAAGGGCCGGTTGAGCGCGGTATTGTCCGTATCATTACCCCAGGGACATTAACGGATGATGCACTGATTGCCTCTCATCAAAGTTCTAATTTAGTCGCAATCTGCTTACAACAAAATCAAATCGGGATTGCTTTACTGGACCTCAGTGCAGGTATTTTCAAAGTTCAGCAAATGGACTATCAACTGGAACAATTGGCAATCGAACTTTCTCGTTTAATGCCGAGCGAAATTTTGATTGATGAAGATCTCATTGACCCGAATATTGTCGAGCAAATTAAACGTCAATTAGACTGCCCTGTTACCAAGCGTCCAAACGTCGACTTCAATTTAAATAACGCGCAAAAAACGCTGTGTGACCAATTTGCAGTAGCCACACTTTCAGGTTTTGGTATTGACCATTTACCTTTGGCGAAAGCTGCCGCTGCGGCTTTGATTCACTATGCAAAAGTCACTCAAAAAACTGCTTTACCACATATCCGCAGCATTCAACTTGAACAAAGTAGTGATTTCGTGGCGCTCGACCCCGTCACTCGTCGTAACTTGGAACTGATTGATCCCCTATTTGAACATGGCACTTCCCTGTTCCAACTAATCAATGATTGCCAAACTGCGATGGGTGGTCGCCTATTAAGCCGCACCTTGATGCAGCCTTTACGTGATACTGCTCTATTGGATGCACGTTTAGATGCCTCACAAGCGATGCTGCAAGGCTATCATGAGTCTCCGATCCGCTTAGTTCTCAAAGAAATTGGCGATATTGAACGTGTGCTATCTCGTGTAGCTCTCGGCAGTGCTCGACCACGAGACCTAGTTCAGTTACGTCAAACTTGTGCACAAATTCCCTATCTTCGACATGCACTTGAACCGATCATTCAGGCACATCAATCTAAGCTCATTGCTCAGTTAAATGATGAAATGGGTGATTTTCACGGCTTACATGAGCGTCTCATGTCTGCCATCGTAGAAAACCCGCCGGTGCTTTTACGTGATGGTAATGTGATTGCCGAGGGCTTCGACACTGAACTCGATGAACTGCGTAAAATTCGTGACCATGCAGGACAATTTCTCATTGATCTCGAAATCAAAGAGCGTGAACAAACCGGAATTTCAACCTTAAAAATTGGCTATAACCGTGTCAGTGGCTACTATATTGAACTCACTCGCGCACAAGCCGAGCAAGCACCTGATCATTATATTCGCCGCCAAACCCTTAAAAATGCTGAACGCTACATTACCCCTGAGCTGAAATCGTTTGAAGATAAGGTGCTTTCGAGTGAGTCACGTGCATTAGCGCGCGAAAAAATGCTCTTTGAGCTATTACTTGATGAGCTACGTGCAGATATTGGCAACTTACAAATGATGAGCGCCGCTATAGCGCAAATTGATTTATTGGCCAATTTTGCCCATCAAGCTCGATTACGAAATTGGTCACGTCCTGAATATAGCCCTGAAGTTGGGATCAAAATCAAAGCCGGACGTCACCCAGTTGTGGAATCTCTGAGCAAATCAGCATTTACTCCAAATGATACTAGTTTGGACTTTAATCACCGCATGGCGATTATCACAGGGCCAAATATGGGCGGTAAATCGACCTTTATGCGCCAAACTGCCTTAATCAGTTTATTGGCCTACTGTGGTAGCTTTGTCCCTGCCCAATCTGCCATTTTAGGGCCGATCGACCGGATATTTACCCGTATTGGATCTGCCGACGACTTGTCTACAGGCAAATCAACCTTCATGGTGGAAATGACTGAAACCTCACAGATTCTACATCATGCGACCAATCAATCATTGGTACTGATGGATGAAGTCGGACGTGGTACGAGTACCTATGATGGCTTATCTTTGGCGTGGGCATGTGTGCTCGATCTCACCCGTCGCATTAAATGTTTATGCCTATTTGCAACGCATTATTTTGAGCTCACCGAGTTAGGCAAAGACGCCAATATAGATAACTATCATGTGACTGCTCGTGAGCTAAATGGCAACCTGATCTTACTGCATAAAGTTCAACAAGGCCCGGCGAGTCAAAGTCATGGTCTACAGGTGGCAAAGCTTGCGGGTATTCCCGCAGCAGTGATCAAAGAAGCGCAAAATCGACTTCGTATTTTAGAAACTCAGCAAAAACAGCAACTCAATACTGCTGTACAAACCGATCTATTCTCGGCACTCGCAGAGCCTGAAGTCATTGAACGCGTAGTTGAAGTTGAAAAAACATCGCCCGTACTTGATGCCTTAGCAGATATTGATATCGATAACTTAAGTCCACGTGAAGCATTACAACAGCTTTACGCTTTAAAGGATTTACTTAAGATCTAAATTGAGCAGAAGCGATAGATGAGATATGCAAAGAACACCAATGAAGGTGTTCTTTGCATTGACACCATTCAAACGCGTAAATTAGTGAATGTTTGCTATCTATTACTGCGGCTATTCAGCAATAAATTGATAAAAAATTAATGTTCTAAAATGTTTCATGCTTAAAATGCACATAAAAATATTGTTCGATAAACAGATGTAATTTAATTAGTTTTTGAGTATGATTCTCATTCATTGTGAAATTTACATAAATTGTTCAGTTTTTAGTGATTTTAACAGCACTGCATATAATAATTATCAATAAAAGGAATTGTTAGTTACCCTATTTTTTGCCTAAAATACACCATTAGTTTATTAGAACCATATTTTTTAGGTAGCTGTCGCCATGACCTTTGTTGTCACTGAAAACTGTATTAAATGTAAATATCAAGACTGCGTAGAAGTTTGCCCTGTTGACTGTTTCTATGAAGGTCCAAACTTCCTTGTTATTAATCCAGATGAATGTATCGACTGTGCGCTATGTGAACCTGAGTGTCCAGCTAACGCGATTTTCTCTGAAGATGAGTTACCTGAAGGTCAAGAAGTATTTATCGAACTTAATACTGAACTTTCTCAAAAATGGCCGAACATCACTCAAATTGGTGATCAACCTGCCGACCGTGAAGAATGGAACGGTAAAGCTGATAAATTACAATATCTTGAAAAGTAATTTTACGCTTTCATGAAAAGATCAGCACATGCTGATCTTTTTTTATACTTAAAGCACACATTTCATTGCAAATTATTCAAATTTTCTCAATCAAATTGGATTAAAATAGAACGAGTTTATAAATAATTGATTTCTATAATGAAGCATTTACTCAAGGGATTATTGTCCGTTGCAATATTCCCTCTTGTTTTCATTGGTTGTACAACTACACCACAAAAACAAGGTCACACTATTACAACTCCCGACGGTAAACGTATTTACATACCTCAAGAAAAAGTGACGACCATCAGACAAGCCCCGCCTAAAGTGGTGCCTTATGCCTACAATTCGTGGGTCGCGTCTGTCGATAATTTACGTCGCGTTCGAGACTATGAAGTCTTTTTAGAGAAAAATGGTGTAGGCAATATCATTCCATCATTTGAGTTGATGCGTACTGCACGTGACTGGCAAAAATGTGGTCGCTCAGAATATATGGTACCTAACCGTGAATTATGGCAAAACCAAATTGCAACCTTACGTGTCTTTAAATATTTAGTAGCTGCCAATATCTTAACGGACTTTGAAGTGACATCGGTTTATCGTGATTTGCCTTTGAACCAGTGTGCCGGTGGTGCAAGTTCATCTCGTCACTTATACAACTCTGCGATTGATTTCCGTATTGGACCTGCGTACCCGCAGCCCGAAGACTATAGTTATATTGAAAACACCAAGTTCCGTTTATGCCAGTTTTGGTCACAACATGGGCAAAGTCTCAATATGGGTCTTGGTTTATATGCCAGCGGACAAATTCATATTGATACTCAAGGCTACCGTACTTGGGGGCCTGATCACTCAAGCCGCTCATCAATGTGTAATTACTAAAACATTACATCGTCATATCAAGACCTCTTCGGAGGTCTTTTTTGTGCATAAAATATGCAAATACAGAACAATAAATTGCGATGTTAGTGGAAAGGTTTAAAATGCTTGCATCAATCACGAGGTGCGACAACATGCAACAAATGTGGACAGACATTGATGCTTACATCGATTCACATTTAATTCCTGAAGATCCAATACTGACCCAAACACTTCAACATACAGATGAACGTGGCTTTCCCGATCATCTTGCTGTAGCGGCCAATCAAGGTATGTTGCTACAAATGTTAATCCAAATGAACAAGTGTAAACGCGTTTTAGAACTTGGAACTTTTGCAGCCTACAGCACCATGTGGTTAGCACGCGCATTACCTGAAGATGGTTACATTCTGACCATTGAAGGTCGTGATACACATGCTGCCCTGGGTCAAGAAAATATTGATAATGCAAAGCTTGCACAAACGATTGATCTGAAATGTGGTCGCGCGGCAGATATTTTACGTGCCCTTCCTGAAGATACTGAAGCTTTTGACTTTATTTTTGTCGATGCAGACAAACAGAGCTACCCTGAATATTTAGAATTAAGCCTAAATTTATCTCATTCAGGTACAGTGATTGTTTTAGACAATGTGATTCGTGCAGGTGAGATTCTGAATGCCGAAAACCACAAGCCAAGTATTGAAGGTATCCGAGATATGTTCAAAGCCATGCAAAATCATCCAAAAATTTTATCCTGCACGGCACTTCAAACTGTAGGTTGTAAAGGTCATGATGGTTTTGCGATTGCAATCGTTAAATAATCTAAATCGAGGTGTTTTTTAGCCACCTCGAATAAAGGTATAAAAAATAATCAATACAATATTTTATTTTTAAAACAACTACTTACAAACACTACACACAGAGTTATCCACAATTTATGAGGATAACTCTGATTATTTTTAACACAACTACTTATTGTTTATTTAATCGCAATTGTCCGTCTATTTAATCACCTATTCATTGTCTCAACTTATTTTACAACCAACAGTGGCACACTCGAATTCCTGAAAATACTGGTGGTAATACTGCCCAAGAAGAACTGATGGATTTTACTGTGACTAAACGCCCCCAGTACGATTAACTGAATGCCATGCTCTTGTTGATAGTCCAGAATATTTTCCGAGACATCGCCATAGCGGTATTCCGTCACCACATCGAGACCGGCATTGGTTAAATAATTTTTTGGATCATCCAAGATTTGTGGGTGATCTCCAACATAGACCAAATGACATTGCAAAAGTTTAAGTAGGTCACTTTGTGCCACACGCTTCATTAGCTCAACGCATTTAGGCGAATATTCATAGGCAAAAATAAAACGTGTCGGTGGTTTAAACGTTGGCCCTACGGTCATAACGGTACAACTTGCACCACGTATAAAGTTTTCAACATTACTACCAAGCGGCTTATTGCGCTCTGCTGAACGTTCACCCACCCGACCAATTAAAACAATATCGTCATCTTGCAGTACATTAAAACTTTGCTCTAAAAAGTCGCCCTTTTCCTGAATATGGGTGGTTTGAATACCATGCTTGTCTTGGATCATTTCAGAAATGTGTTTGAGCAAGTTATTACTATAATCTAACGCTAAATCACTTTGTTTTTGTTCTAACTCCGCAAGTTCTTTCAAGAGCATGGCATTACTTTCAAACCCAATCACGCCACTGATTTCACCTAAGTGATAACTTGCCGGATAGTAATCTAGTATTTGTAGTAAAACCAACTCACGGTGCGTTTGTTTAGCAACCCAAGCAGCAGCATCAGCTAGTGCATTAATGCATGGAGAAGAGTCGATACAGGCGATAACTCGTTTCATGATTAGCCCTCGTTTTATTATTGCTTGGCTATAAAATGTTGTTTGTTATTTTTAACTTATCACAACTCTGTTTCACTGTGCATGCATTTGTGTAAGCATAAAAATGATTTATGACCTATTTGGTGATTATTTATTCACGATATCGAATGAATTTTGCAGGATTACCCACAATAATGGCACGTGCTTCAACATTTTTCGTCACCATACTGTTCATACCGACCACAGCCTGCTCAGCAATGTGAATGCCATCCTTGATTCCAACATGCGCCCCTAACCAAACATCACGCTCTATCTCAATCCCTTGTGATCGTACAGCCTGCTGATAAATGGGTTGATTAACATCCATTCCATGATCAAAAGCGTATAAATGGCAATATGCCGCCATACGAACCTGATCGTGAATTTTGATGCCCACTCGCCCACCATCTAAAATACAGTGATGATTGATCGCCACTTCATTGCCTATTTCTATTGGGCCATGCAAAGTGCAATCCGCCGCAATAAAGCTGTTATCTCCAATAACAATCTTACGTCCCGGTTCGGCAAAAATATGAGCCAATGGCGATATAAAACAGTTTTCACCAATTTCAACGGTTTCCATCGATTTGAGATAGTCTTGATATTCCTGTTGCCAAGCTTCGGCCCAACCACGATTTTTCGGTTTAAGTGACCAATACAACCAAGGCATATAATTCAGACGATGCTTATGTTGCTCTCGATATTTCAATAATGGATCTTGTTCATTCATCTTCATCAGCCTCGACGATATGCAGTTGTTCACGTCCGCGAGTTACATCTTGTATCTTTAACTGCAGTGGTTGGATTTGATGAATTTGCAATGATGCAAGTACATTTACACCTTCCACTGTGTAGTCTTCCTGAAATTCAATTTGCTGCTGATTGAGTTCATATTGGAAAATTGCCCACTCATTAAACTGACAACTAAATTGCACTTTTTTCTTCTCAATGAGTTCAATTTTTTCAGCCTGCAGCAGACATTGACCGGCACAGCCACCATAGGCACGTACCAAGCCCCCTGTGCCGAGCTTAATTCCGCCATACCAACGATTAACCAAGACCAATACGTTGGTTAGATCATTCCCTTCTATGGTTGCTAGAATGGGCCGACCTGCTGTGCCTGAAGGCTCACCATCGTCATTGAAACGTACGGTATGTCCAATTTTCCATGCCCAGCACTGATGTGTTGTTGAGATATCTTTATGGGCTTCGAGAAAGTCTTTAACGGCTTGTTCATTTTCCACAGGAACTGCGATGGCTTGAAAACGACTTTTTTTTATGTCTTCTTCATATTCAAACTGTGCGGTAAGTGTAAATGGCATAACGTCTTTAGATCCTCTATCAACGGATATTATAGCGTTTTTTGAAAGACTTACATCCACAAAAAAGCCCCCAATACTGGAGGCTTGATTGAAGACCATTCATCTTTCGTAATCGCATGATTTTTGCAGATCGTATTTTTAGTTTAATGTATACTGATATTTTTGTTAATTTTTAGATTAATTACTCAGTTTTTGTCATTTCCGACAATAAGATAAACCCGCTGAACCAAACTAGCGCCATTCAACGGGCAATTTCTTATTTTATTCAATTAAACGGTAAAATCATCACCAAGATAAACTTTACGTACCGTTTCATCTGCAAGCACTTCTTCTGGTGTGCCTTCTGCAATCACTGAGCCTTCACTCACGATATAGGCGTGCTCACAAATTGCTAGAGTTTCTCGCACATTATGGTCGGTAATTAATACACCAATACCACGATCTTTCAATGTTCGGATAATGTCTTTGATATCACCCACTGAAATAGGATCGACCCCTGCAAAAGGTTCATCTAGCAACATAAATTTAGGGTCTGCCGCTAACGCACGCGCGATTTCCGCACGACGACGCTCACCACCCGACACACTCATACCAAGAGAATCTTTGATGTGTGTGATTTTAAAGTCAGCAAGCAATTCTGTTAGACGTTGCTGACGCTGTTGCTTATTCAGATCTTTACGAGTTTCTAGAATAGACATGATATTTTCAGAAATCGTTAATTTTCTAAAAATAGATGCTTCTTGAGGTAGATAACCAATACCTTTACGTGCGCGCTCATGCATTGCCAAGTCAGACAAATCAAGATCATCTAAATGAATCTCACCTTTATCCATACGCACTAGACCAACAACCATATAGAAACTTGTGGTTTTACCTGCACCATTTGGACCAAGTAAACCCACAATTTGACCACTTTGCATGCTAAAGGACACGTCCTTTACCACCCAACGCTTACTGTAGTTTTTGGCTAAATGCTTAATACATAAAGTTTGAATTTGCGAGGTTTGCTCCATTAATCACGTGCTCCTGGGAAGGACTTAGTGCTTGACGGTGGAATCACGATTTGAACACGACCTGAAGAAGATCCAGATTTGTTTGGTGTACCTTCAGCAACGATATCGCCTTTATTCATACTGTATTTCAGGCTATTACCACGAATACTCGCACCATCTTGTTGCAACAAAGCACCGCCCGTCATGGTGATAATACCCGTTTCAGCATTGTAGACGATCTTTTGCGCTTGACCTTTTGCAAAGCCTTTGGCAGGATCAGTTTTTTGTTGGAAATGTGCTGGTCCGCCCGTTGCTGTAATCGTACTGATCTCTTTTTTGCTGTTTAAGTTCGCAACGATTGAGTTTGCCTGCAGCTTCATTGAACCCTGTTCAATGATGACATTACCGGTATACGTCGTAATCCCGGTTTTTTCATTAAACGTTGCACGATCGGCAACCAATGAAATCGGTTGATTACGATCTGAAGGCAAAGCAAAAGCTGCAACTGAACATAACGCCAGTGAACCGAGTAGCGCTGTACGTTTTAGGAAAGTTTTTGCAGTTTTTCGATTAAAATTATGGTTCATACTTTCCTCGAATATTAAAAAATTCGTATTGACCGTCGTTTAAATTTGCTTTTAAACCTTGGCTGACAAATTCGGCTTGTGGTGAAATCACCGTTACAGTCTTGTCCGTTTCTATTTCACGCTGTTTTGGAAAAGCAGTTAGTTCCTCAGTACGAAACTCCATTTGCCCTTCACGCATCAATTTCGTTGCAACCACATTGTCACTCAGTACGACTTTTTGGTTATCATCCATACCATTGGCTTGTTTGGCAAAGAACGTGGCATCGACAGCACCATCTTGATAGGTCGATGCTTTCAGATTGACCAAATGAGTAGTTTGCTTTTGCAAATCCTGCTCAAGTCGATCGACTTGCGCACGAATATGCAATTTTCCCTGCTCATCAGTCTGCGTCAGGTTAATGTTTTCAGCTGAGTAAGTCATACTTTTCGAAGAGTCCGCCTGAAGCTTATTACCCTTTCCACCGAAATAGTAAAAACCACCGCTTACAGCAGCAATGACCACAGCTGTCACGTATAAAACTTTAGTATCCATAAGCGGAGATTCAATCCAATGACTGCATCAATTTATTAATAAGGTGCACTTGCATATTTTTCAAGTAGTTCCTGGTATACACCTTTAGACACTAAAAGCATATCGCAAATTTCACGAACAGCACCACGTCCACCCATCGCCTGAGTGACAAGATCTGCACGGCGACGTACTTCTAAATGTCCATTCGGCACGGTCACTTTCATCCCTGCAATAGCGAAGGCTGAAAGATCGGGCCAGTCATCACCCATATATAGGCAATCTGAAGGATCAATACCGAACTGTGCGCAGGCTTCTGTCAAAGCAACGCCTTTGTCTTCACGACCTTGAAACACCAAGTCCACACCTAAGTCAGACATGCGTTTTTCAACGATATTACTTTTACGGCCAGTAATAATGATGACTTTGATACCTGCTTTTTGCACTAACTTCATGCCTAAGCCATCACGAATATCAAAAGATTTGATTTCATCGCCGCTATTGGTCAATGTTACAAATCCATCACTTAAAATTCCATCTACATCCAGTACCAGTGCTTCTATGTGACGCGCTTGTTCTAGCAATACATACGATGCCATTTTCTTAATTTACCCCAGCCTGAATCAGATCATGCATGCTGATAATCCCAATCACTTTATTGGCATCATCAACAACTACAAATTGTGTAATTTTCTTTTCGTTCATACGTTCTAAAGCATGTACCGCACGTTCTTCTTGTGAAATCGTCAAAGGATTTTTAATCATCACTTCTGAGACTTTCATATTCACATCAAAGCCTTGCTGTTTATCAATCAAACGACGTAAATCACCATCGGTAAAAATGCCCAATAAGGTATCGTTTTCATCGACGATCGTGGTGAGACCCAAACGTTTATTTGAAATTTCGTACAGGACTTTATTCATTGGTGTCTCTGGCGACACTTTGGGTAAGTCTTCACCTGTATGCATAAGATGTTTTACATGCAATAACAAACGCTTACCCAACGCTCCAGCAGGATGAGAACGTGCGAAATCATCTGAGGTAAAGCCACGTGCATCCAATAATGCAACTGCAAGGGCATCACCTAAGGCTAATGTTGCAGTGGTACTTGAGGTCGGAGCTAAACCCAAAGGGCATGCTTCTTGAATATTACCCAAGGTCAATGCGACATCGGCATTTTGTGGCATTGGGCCTTTATTGTCGCCACTCATAGTAATGAGAGGAATGCCCAAATGTTTGATCAATGGCATCAGCATCATAATTTCATCACTCTTACCTGAGTTTGAAATTGCAATGAGCACATCACCTTTAACCAACATGCCCAAATCACCATGTCCAGCTTCACCCGGATGCATGAAGAAAGATGGCGTACCAGTCGAGGCAAATGTAGCGGCCATTTTACGACCGATATGACCCGATTTGCCCATACCAGTAATCACTAAACGCCCTTTGCACTGTAAAATGATTTCGCAGGCTTGGCTAAAACGATCATCTATTTGCGTCGCTAATACTTGTAAAGCATGCTCTTCAATACGCAAAGTTTCTAATGCGACTTTCTGAAAATCGACTTGATTCGGCATATTTGGTGGATTCAAAGTTGTTATACCTTAAGCCGTGAGAGGTGCGCTCTCACTTTCAAAATAAAAAATTTTCACAATTTTATCATATCTATGCAAATAGCACGTTTCCAAATGTATAAGAATTCATGAATTATGCAGAAAAGATGCATTTCTTCTTTTTTATCTTAGGAACAGATAAATTGAATTAAACTCTCAAATGAAATTCAGCCCGAATCAAATGAGCCTTCAACTTCTTTTTCCAGCAGTACAATTACATCAAGCATTAAAAAATATCTGCTTTTTTGGGTTTTAACTTTATGAAAAAAAATGCTTAGGTTAAGATGAGCCATCTTTTGGTAGAAACAATTTGAAGACCTATGCAACCTTTTGTTCTATATAACTCAGAGCAACGTAAAAAAGTAGAATTCGTACCTCGCAAAGAAGGACATATCGATATGTATGTCTGTGGAATGACCGTGTATGACTACTGTCATATTGGTCATGCTCGAGTTATGGTTGCATTCGACTACATTATCCGTTTCCTGCGCAGTCAGGGCTGGAACGTTAAATACGTTCGCAACATTACCGATATTGACGACAAAATCATTGCCCGTGCCAATGAAAATGGCGAAAGCATTACTGCTTTAACCGATCGCTTTATCAAGGCCATGAACGAAGATGCTGCCAATTTAGGTTGTGCAGCACCTGATGAAGCACCACGTGCAACAGACTATATCGATCAAATGCAGAATATGATTGGTAACTTAGTCAACAAAGGTACAGCATATCCATCTGCAAATGGCGATGTTTATTTTGAAGTTGAAAAGTTTGCCAAATATGGTCGTCTTTCGGGTCGTAAACTTGACGATATGCAGGCTGGTGCTTCTGAACGCGTTGATGTAGAAGTAGAAAAGAAACATCCTTTTGACTTCGTGCTTTGGAAACATGCCAAAGAAAATGAACCTTCTTGGGCTTCGCCTTGGGGCAATGGCCGTCCGGGCTGGCATATTGAATGTTCAGCGATGTCGACCTGCTGCTTAGGTAACCATTTTGATATTCATGGTGGCGGTTCAGACTTAACTTTCCCGCATCATGAAAATGAAATTGCGCAATCTGAGGCCTCTACTGGCGAACAGTATGTCAATTACTGGATGCACGTCGGCTTTATTAATGTCGATGGCGAAAAAATGTCGAAGTCTTTAGGTAACTTCTTCACTATTCGTGATGTGATGGATAAATTCCACCCTGAAGTGATTCGCTTCTTTATTGTGTCATCACATTACCGTAGCCCAGTAAACTTCTCTGACACTGCTTTAAAAGAAGCGAAAAATACCCTTTCCCGTTTCTATCATTCATTTAAAGCTTATCAACAAGCCTATGGTGAAAAAACCGTAGAAACTTTAGATGATGCTTTGGTTGAGCGCTTTAATGCAGCTATGCGTGATGATTTCAACACCCCTGAAGCCATTGCAGTTTTGTTCGAGCTAAACAAAGAGTTAAACCGTGCAGTAAAAGATGAAAATGCTGAACAAGCGGCTGTGTATTATTCGACATTGCATCACTTGACCAACATTTTAGGTTTGGTGCAACACAATGTAGATGATTTCCTGAAATCTGATATCGGTCAGGAAGCATTAGGCTTACCAGAAGAACAGATTGAAGATTTAATTCAACAACGTAAAGATGCGAAAAAAGCTAAAGAATTTGCAAAAGCAGATGAAATTCGTCAATCTTTGTTAGATCAAGGGGTTGTTCTTGAAGATACTCGTCAAGGCACTATTTGGCGCCGTGCTGATTAATTAAGCAAACAGAAGCATAGAGAGTTGACAGTTGTGTGAAATTCTCTATAATTCACCTCATTGCGGGAATAGCTCAGTTGGTAGAGCATAACCTTGCCAAGGTTGGGGTCGGGAGTTCGAGTCTCCTTTCCCGCTCCAGAATACGAAAAACCCTCATCGAAAGATGAGGGTTTTTTTATGTCTTAATTTTTCTTCAAAGGCTTATTTTTAGATGTATTTACTCATGTTATACACATAAAAGTCATTTCGCATTTTTAAAATAATATTTACGTCTATTCGACGAAGTCTTACATTTAGGGATTAAATACAGGGATTAGCCTTCGGCTGGGGGTACTTTACGAAACGTTGTTTCTCATTCGGCAAAATGAGAAGCGTGCTTCGCAAGGAGACCATTTTGCGGTGCAATGCACCTCACCAACAAAACTCGTTCACTACCGTCAAATGATTCAACGTATCGCAAAAACATTTTGATTAGAAGTCGTCCTGTCTCAAACAATTGCGGATGACATTACCGCGTATCTTTATTATTTGAAGCAAAGTACGCTTCTGATGTTACTGCGTCACATCAGTGATTTATTATATTGTAGCGGCGTTAATAGGCCTGGATTACTTCCAACGATTAAGGCTTTCTTTATTGCCGCACAACCTTTCACCTGCCTGTTAAAAACTAATCTAACGAAATGCTCATCTCGGCTATTTTCCTCAATTTTTCTCCATAATTTTCCGTTATTCTTTGCCAAAATTACATTTGGACAACCAAATAATGTACGGCGCGCACACCACACTCAAACTGACCAGCTTAAGTTACGCATTACTTACAATCTCAACATCAATTTGGGCCGCAGATACTGTTCAAAATCCAAAAGAATACTCAGCAGTACAGCAAATGGAAGCTTTAACATTTGAAGTTCCAACAGCAAGCACCAAACCCAAAGACCCAGATATCAGTGCTGTCGCAAAAACTATTATAAGCCGTGATGAAATGTTGAAATTTGGCGATCAGTCCATCAATGATGCGCTGCGCCGTGCTGCAGGGTTTCAATTGCCCGGTGCTGGCGGTGGTCCACGTGGTGGTGCAGGTGCTGGCGGCATGCGCTTTCGTGGTGGTGGCGCACCCGTGTTCTTAATCAATGGTGAACCTGTACAAGGTGGTCCTCGTGGTGGCATGTCAGTTGTTGATAGCATTACGCCCGAAATGATCGAACGCCTTGAAATCACCAAACAACCGAGCGTCGCTCAAGGCTCGGTTGCTTCATCTGCTGTCATTAATATTATTTTAAAAGAACCATTGAATGGCACGCGTTTGAGTGGATCTGTACGTGCTGGTTATGGCCTAACCAAGTCAAATACACGTGAAGAAGAACGCACCAATTTAAACTTTCAAATGGATGGTCGATCAGACCCTTGGATTTATAGTTTATCTGGGAGCCAAATGTGGAATGATTCAGATACACTCACCCGTACACAAGATGCAACAGGAACGAAAACTCAAAAACGCATCACCAATCGTACGTCGCAAATGTTAACCCCACGTGTTGAATATCAACTTGATGATCAACAAAAACTGGTCGCTGAAATGTTTTATCGCAACAATGAAAGCGAAGGCACAAGTGGCTCCCAAGTCCAAAAAGATAAAAATGACAGCATTCGACTCAACACACGATATGAGCGTAAAGACCAAGGAAATTCAAACAAAATTCGCTTATCAATCGAACAGCAAAATGAAACGGAATTGACCGAATTCAGAGATTCTCAATCGTATATTGATGAACAAATTAATGAATTTGGCTTGGGCTACGACGGTGTCCGAAAGTTCGACTCAAAACGCCAAATTAAATTTGGTACTGATCTACGTAGCAATGAACTTGAAAGCAATATTGCAGAGACCTTAGATGAACAATTGTATGCTGCTTATGTTGAAGGAAGTTGGAAATATACGCCGCGCCAAACCTTAACTTTAGGTGTACGCCAAGAGTGGATTGATCGTTCAGGTTTAGTGGATTATCAAGATCAGCATTTGAGTCCTGTATTAGCACACCGTTTTGACTTTAATGAGCAATGGTCACTCCAAACCAACTTGAGTCAGGCTTTTAAAAACCCACGTAGCAATCAATTGATGCCGACTGTTTCAGTTTCTACAGATAGCGATGCAGGGACACTAAACAACCCTGACCGTGGGGGTAATCCTGACTTACGACCTGAAACCATCAATGCTTACGAAACAACCATAGGCTATAACACCCCTGCTGGCGGCGTAAATATCACTGCATATTATCGAGAAATTAATGACTATATCGAAAAATCGATCCTGTCAGAAAATGCTACAGGCGGTCGTTGCGAAACAGAAAATACCGATTGCCGTTTTGTCGAACGCCCATATAACCAAGACAGTGCAACTACTTATGGTGTGGAAATTGCTGGACGTTATGCACTGAAGCAAACGGAGAATGGTCATTCATTTATGTTGAATGCTCAGCTTTCAACTGTACGTGCAAAAATTGAAGAAACTGACGGCTCTGACCGTTTGGCAAGCGATGTTGCACCTTATACCGCAAGTGCTGGTTTATCTTATAACTATCAACCGTGGCGTATAGCAACTAGTGTGAATCTCAATTATACCCCTGAATATACACGTGCGCTGAGTAACGAACCGTACAATCGCACCAGCAATGAACGCGTCAATATGGATGTGAGTTTTACTAAACGCTTTGATCAAAATTGGTCTGCATCGGTGAATGCACGTAATATTCTCAGCTCAGATTATAAAGAAGTGTTAAAAGAACAAAGTTCTGGCGCGCTGTATCAATCACGTATTAATGAAGCAATTCCAAGCTTTATGTTTACCTTAGAAAAGAAATTTTAAACCGTTTCTAAGAGACTGCTAAGAGATTCAAAATAAAAAACCGATACGGACAACGTATCGGTTTTTTTATGCATACACGACCGCAAACTAGCGCTCTATTGCCTTCAACATTTTCGCAATTTTGAGGGTATGTTCCTTCTGCCCTTTTTTCTCTAAGACCTTTTGCTCAACCCACCATAAATATTCAAAAATTTCTGATTCACTTGAATCCTCTTGAATTAATTTAAAAATATTGGGCAAATAATCATCATATTCATCACGTAAAGCAGGAATACGGCGAATCCCTAAGGGGTCCCATTCCTTTAATAAAATTTTATGTATCGCATGCAAGAGACTAGCATCTCGATTATGTTTTGACTGCATACAAGTTCCCTGGCTTATATTTTTTACTTTTAAAATCAGTTATCTAATTATGTGATGATATTAAAAGAAAAATGAACTGTTGTTTGTCGAAGATTTCATCATACGCATCTCTAAACGCTTTTCCATTGGTTTTTCATCTTTTTTTTATATCAAACCAAAGCTTTATCTAAATTTCATGCACTTTTTCTCATAAATTTTGCCAATAATCCCTTTAGAGAATCCCTTACTTCACAGTACAAAGGTTTTAAATGCTAAGTTCAACGATCGAACCTAATCACTCAAAGAGTGAAACAATACGCTTCAGCCAACTTCTATATTTATCTCTTTTCGTAATTGTGAAAAATTTACAGTTTTCCTTTTTATTCTCCGACAATTCAAGCTACATTCTATTTTGAAATTTTAATCCTGAAAAATCCCTATGAGTACTGCATTAAACGAAACCATTTACGTCATTCAACACCTTGCATTTGAAGATTTGGGTTCATTGGAAGATGTATTTTATCAACTGGGTCATCGGGTGAGATACTTCGAAGCTGGTGTCGATGACCTGAGTAAAGCTATGCAACATACAGGGCTTACCATCATTTTGGGCGGCCCGATCGGAGTTTATGAAACTAATGACTACCCTTTCCTACAAAAAGAAATAGACTTACTTAAAGTACGTTTAGAGAGTAATTTACCGACTTTAGGCATTTGCTTAGGTGCTCAGCTTATTGCGTATGCATTGGGAGCGAAAGTCTATGCAGGTCATAGCAAAGAAATCGGTTGGAGTACCTTAGAACTTGAAGTCATTACTAACAATATATTAGCGCCGTTAGATCAAGTGCCTGTACTGCATTGGCATGGCGATACTTTTGATTTACCTGCAAATGCACAACTACTCGCCAGCTCGGCAATTTACCCGAATCAAGCGTTTAGCTATGGGCCCAATATTTTAGCCCTACAGTTTCATATTGAAGCAGAAGCACAGGCCATGGAAAAATGGCTGATTGGGCATACATGTGAATTACATAAAGCACAAATTAACATCTCAAATTTACGCATGCAAAGCCAACAACAAGCACCTCATTTAGAACGTGTTGCTCCCCTTATTTTGCAGCAATTTTTACAACAACTTCAGCTTTAAAACAGCTATTAATTTAATGCTAAATGGCTTATAACAGTTGCACTTCAAAACGTATAAGCCATTAGAATGACTCCCTTACTCAGCATTGCGCTCATCCACTTTTTTGCTCTCATCAGCCCAGGCCCAGACTTCTTTTTTGTCACTCAAAGTGCTATTCGACAATCCAGATCACATGCATTATTTGCCGCGTTAGGTATTTCACTCAGTATTTTAGTTTGGTCAATTTGTGCAATAAGTGGCTTACATTTTCTATTTCAGAAAATGGCTTGGTTACAACAATGCCTCATGATTTTGGGAGGCCTATATCTTTTATATTTAGGCTCTCAGTTATTAAAGTCTGCATGGAGTAAAGACCTCGGCACAATAACAAAACCAACCGAGCAAGCCGTACAGAAAAAATCGCCTTTGACGCTGTTATTTCAAGGTTTCTTGACCAATATGGCCAATCCTAAAGCATTGGTTTATTTCAGTAGTGTATTTTCCATTGGGATCAGTGCAAATGTTAGTATTTTCGAACAGAGCTCTTTATTGGCTTTAGTCTTTATTGAAAGTCTGATTTGGTTTGCATTGGTTGCGGTCTTATTCTCAGCACCTAAAATGACGCATTACTATCAAAAATTTAGTAAAAAAATTGACGCAATTACCGGTGGAATCTTCATCAGTTTTGGCTGCCTATTGCTGCTCAATCGCGATTGATCACACCAGTTAAATATCTTCAAGACATAAAAAAGCACCCAAATGGGTGCTTTCCTAACTTAGCTGAGGGAGCTAAATCTTATTTCGCTGCTGCCTTTGCTGTAGACACAGCGGCTTCAGTCGTAATATTTACCGTAATTTTGTCGCCTACATTCGGTACATATGCACCTACGCCAAATGCTGAACGATCAAAAGAAGTCGTTGCATTGAAACCAATCGTTTCTGCTTTGGTCATTGGGTGCACGGCTTGCTTGTTCAATACAGCGTCCAATACCACTGGTTTAGTCACATTTTTAACTGTTAAATCACCCGTGATTTTGTATTTAGTTTTGCTGATCGCTTGAACTTTTGTACTTTTAAACGTGATATTTGGATACTTTTCAGCATCAAAGAAATCAGCTGTTTTTAAATGATCATCTAATGCTTTGACATTGGTATTTAAGCTTGATAATGGAATCGTCACGTTCACAGACGAATTTGCAGGTTTTGCATTATCGACATTAATTGTCCCTTGAATGTCACTAAAGTTTGCAGAAGGCGTTGAGAAACCAAAATGATTCCAAGTAAATACTGTTGCTGTATGAGTAGGATCAATTTGATAGGCAACAGGTTTTGCCATAGAAATTGTTGTAACTGATGCAACCGCCAAACCGATTGTTAATGCTTTAAAGTTCATGTTTTTATCTCACTTTCGAATACCATTAAGTCTATAGATTTTTAGCCGTATTACAGCTTTAAAGATAAAACGTTTTGTAGCATGTTTAGAACGATAGTTTTGTAAAATCTGTAGCAGCATCTACAACCACTCTCAATTATTAAATTTCCCATATATTTCAAATAATTAATAATTTAATTGATCCATGAGTTATTTATCCTAAATTTAGGAAATATCAACCCATCTGAGTCGTAGGTTTTCAAAACAAATCCACTTAAGATTTTTAGACATCATAAAAATCTGAGTACCGAAAAATGACAGAACAATCGCTGGCTATTGAAAAAGCCTTAAACACTAAAACGCCCAAAGATGTCGTTTTAGCATTTCTCATGAATACATCAAAAGAACTCGTTGAAAATGCAACTCAGCTACTGGTAGCTGAAGACGCGGCGTATGTTTCCTTAAACTTCAGCAACCCAGAACTTAAACAAATTGAGCCGTGGGCTGGGTCTGGAACAGGTAGAGACATTTATATATATACCTTTGCCAATGTCGGCACTTACTGGAATATCGATGAATTTCAAATCACGGATATGATCGCTGAAGATGAAACTGTAGCTGTATTTGGTCAATTCACCTACACCTCAGTCTATGCAAAAAATACTTTCACCTCGCCTTTTTCAATTAAAGCCAAAGTTCAAAACGGTTTAATCAGCTTTTTCCAATTTATGGAAGATACCTATGCCTCAGCCTCATCGTTCCGCGTAGGTGGAGAATGGATCATTCAGCAAGATGCTGACCCGGCTAAAAACTTTAAAGTTTCAGCTTAATACTGAGATGCGCAAAAGCTGTTGTTGATTTGGAATGGCCTTTTACATTGAGTTAATGACAGCGGTATTGGATAAATCCGGTTTTTTTCGCGATTTGATCATACAGCTTTTGCGCAGTTTCATTGTCCTGATGCGTCAGCCAATACACACGGTCACACTGCCGCTGATCACAATATTCTTTCACTTTGGCGATCAGCGCCTTGCCAATGCCCTGCCCGCGATAATCCTCAAGGGTATATAAGTCCTGCAAATAGGCATAAGGCTGCAATGTCCAGCAGCTCTCATGTTCAATGACATGCACGATCCCAACCACTTGATGATCAATCACAGCTGCAAAGCCATACATATGTTCGCAGTCAGCAGCATGTAACCTGTGCCATGTACGCTCAGTCACCTCATCTGCCACCTGACTTTTATAAAATTCTAAATACAGCTCCCAAAGCGGCTGCCATTGGTTTTTTGATATTTCTGTTAAATTTTTAATTTGTATTTGCACGTTCAATGTCTTTTTTAAATGATCACTGGATTTTTATAACTGAAATAAAGCTTCATGTGTTGAAAACACTTTATTTAATGCGCTCTTTTTTAAGAATAATGAGTCTTGAAAGGACGTTTTCTTATTTGTTTTATAAACTTATCTTTTTTATAAATACGATAGGCAAATAAAAAGCCCGAACAATCGGACTTTTTAACCATTTAGCTTATAGCTTCTCAACCAAAATGCGGTCAACTTGCTTCAAGCCTGTATGCTTTTCATGGTTCTTACGGCGAATCTTAATCACTTTGTCTTCTTGCAAATCTTGCAGCATCAATTCTACTGCAACCATGGCTTCAAGCGCTAAGTCCGTGCCTATCCATTTCTGTTCACCAGCATCCATCAGTACAATTTCATCATTTATCTGATCGTAAAGGCTCATCGTTTCCTCACTTGGGGCAACATTGCACCCGTGGCTGAATACTGCATGAATGAATTAATTTTAAACCAATGCTTTAATTCATTCGTTACAAATCGTTATTTCACAATTAAAAATAAATTTAATCTCTGCAATAAAAAACGCCCCTTCTCTGGGGCGTCTTTATTAAGGTTAATCTTTACAGATTAAGCGGTAATTTCTTTCACAGCAGCAACAACAGCATCAGCTGTGATACCAAAGTGTTGGTACAAGTCTTTTGCTGGAGCAGATTCACCGTAAGTCGTCATACCGATTACACGACCATCAAGACCTACAAATTTCCACCAGTAGTCCACATGCGCAGCTTCAACAGCAACACGCGCACGGATCGCAGCAGGAAGAACCGCTTCACGGTAAGCAGCGTCTTGTTTTACGAATTCTTCAGCACATGGCATAGAAACGACACGTACACCTTCAAGCTGTGCATAAGCATCCATTGCCAATGAAACTTCTGAACCAGTCGCAATGATGATTACTTTCAATTCGCCTTTTTCTTTTGCAAGAACATAACCGCCTTTCGCAACGTCAGCAATTTGATCTGCTGTACGAGTTTGGAATGGCAAGTTTTGACGAGAGAAGATTAACGCTGTAGGGCCTTCTGAACGAAGTAGCGCAGATTTCCAAGAAATAGACGCTTCTACAGTGTCACATGGACGCCAAGTGTTTAGGTTTGGTGTACCACGTAAAGATGCAATTTGCTCTACAGGTTGGTGTGTAGGACCATCTTCACCTAGACCAATTGAGTCATGGGTATACACATGAATCACACGCTGTTTCATCAATGCAGACATACGTACTGCATTACGCGCATATTCCATGAACATTAAGAATGTTGCTACATAAGGAACGAAACCGCCATGAAGTGCAACACCGTTAGCAATCGCAGTCATACCGAATTCACGTACACCGTAATGAACGTAGTTACCCGCTGGGTTAGATTCAACACCTTCTGCGCCTTTCCATAAAGTCAGGTTAGAGCCTGCAAGGTCAGCAGAACCGCCTAGAATTTCTGGAAGCTGCGGCGCAAATGCTTGAATGGCATTTTGGCTAGCTTTACGAGTAGCGATTGTTTCAGCTTTAGCATTTACTTCAGCAATATAAGCATCCGCTTTTGCTGCGAAGTCAGCAGGAAGATCACCAGAAAGACGACGTTTTAGTTCAGCTGCTTCTGCTGGATATTTAGCAGCATAAGCAGCAAATGTGTCGTTCCAAGCAGATTCAGAAGCAGTACCTTTGGCTTTTGCATCCCAAGCTGCATAAACATCAGCAGGAATTTCAAATGGACCTTCTGCCCAGCCCAAAGCTTCACGAGTTAAAGCGATTTCATCATTACCAAGCGGCGCACCGTGGCAATCTTCTTTACCTTGTTTGTTTGGTGAACCTAAACCAATAATGGTTTTACAGATAATTAAGGTTGGTTTCGCAGTTTCAGCTTTTGCTTCAACAGTTGCCGCACGGATTGCATCTGCATCATGGCCGTCAACTTTCAGTACTTGCCAGCCGTATGCCAAGAAACGCTGTTCTGTATCATCAGAGAACCAGCCTTCTACTTCACCGTCAATTGAGATGCCGTTGTCATCGTAGTAAACAACTAATTTACCTAGACCCAAAGTACCAGCCAATGAACATGCTTCGTGAGAAACACCTTCCATTAAACAGCCATCACCTAAGAAACAGTAAGTGTTGTGATCTACAACTGTGATGTCTTCTTTGTTGAATTGAGCCGCTAAAGTTTTTTCAGCAAGTGCAAAACCTACAGCGTTTGCAATACCTTGACCCAATGGACCCGTAGTTGTTTCGATACCCGGTGCATAGCCCAATTCTGGGTGACCTGGAGTTTTAGAATGCAATTGACGGAAAGATTTTAAATCTTCAATAGACAGGTCATAACCTGTTAAGTGCAATAGCGCATATTGCAACATAGAGCCATGGCCGTTTGACAATACGAAACGGTCACGGTTTGCCCATTGTGGGTTTGCAGGGTTGTGGTTGAGGAATTCACGCCATACCACATCAGCAATATCTGCCATCCCCATTGGAGCACCTGGATGTCCTGAATTTGCTTTTTGCACAGCATCCATTGCCAATACACGAATTGCGTTTGCAATACGACGTTCGTTAAGCGGGGTTGTCATAGGTCAGAGTCCAAACAAATGGTTTAAAAGAGTAAGATGAATAAGAATTCAAAGATGAGCATATTGTCTTAAAAAAAGCGGAATGGGTAAAGCCTCAGGGGCAAATTTTCGCTAATTATTCCTGCACCACCTGTATTTTGGGCGCTTATTGCTCAATTTCAAGCCTATGCATGTCGTTTATTTTGTATACAGTGACGCTTTTATATGGCGAATCAATGACAGCGCAATGCATATTTAGAGTTTTGTAAAGAAAGCAAATGCTTTATAACTGATAAAAGTCCAATACATCGAATGGAAAATGTGAATATAAATAGCAGCCAAAGCTTGTCCAGATAAATGACCATTTGAAATTTGATTTCATATAAAATACACCCACTACGGTTTGGGTAACTCAAACGTCGTACTCATCCTTATGAAATCAGTACTTATCCAGTATGTTCAAGACCGTACATACGGCACTTTAGATACCACGACATGTAGCAGGTAAATTTCGCTGCGAAATATCATCCGATTGACAATTCCAAGCACCATTTAAATCATCTGGAATATTAAAATAGATCTGCTTTGAGCGAAGAGCAAAATTGACATCTGTTGATTTAAACGTAAAAACCACTGAACACGTTCCTGCCACATCAGTAATGTCACTACTCGCAATATATTTGGTACTGATACTTTCATTCAGCGCTGTATTCAAATCTACACAGCTTTGTTCCTCTGAATAATTTTCAATCAGTTTCAATTTATAGGGTGAAATCATTGTTAATACTTCAGCTACTTGCGCCCGAGCGACATAGCCATTGTAAGATACAGTAGCAATTGCAGCCAAAATGCCGATAATTGCCACTACCATCATGATTTCAATGAGTGTAAAACCAGACTGTTTCATTACGTTTCCCCATTCAACGTAATGACAAATAGGCAATTTGCGTACCAAGTCTCAAAAGCGCGTACTTATTGTGTTTTATTTTTCAAATTAAACGAATAATTGTCGTTTACAGTCATATTCTGGCAGTTCATGACATTCATTATTGATAAATCTCAGGATATTGATTTGATTTTTTCTTATAATTAATTCACTTAAAATGCCACTTTAGGCATTTTAACGCCTAATCACATTGTTGCTTGTGCCAAAACAAAAATATCTCAATTTTATCTCATCATAAAAAATTAAATTGATAAATCCATAGCTCATATCAATTTTTTAGATGCCTATATCAATTAAAAAGTCATTGAAATGAATTAATTTCATCCAATTTGGTCATGTTGAGCTAGTCCTAAACGCTTTCTCGATGTAACATATTGCGTCTTTAAATTTAACTGTGATAGGACTTATGCGCGAGTACGCTGTATTTACCTCGGAATCTGTAAGCGAAGGCCATCCGGATAAAATGGCTGACCAAATCAGTGATGCTATTTTGGATGCAATCTTAAAAGAAGACCCATATGCACGGGTTGCTTGTGAAACGCTTGTAAAAACGGGTGCGGTTGTACTTGCCGGTGAAATCACAACAACTGCAAATGTTGACTTTGAAGCGATTGTTCGTAATACCGTAAATGGTATCGGATACCATCATTCAGATCTTGGCTTTGATGGTTCAACTTGTGCCGTGATCAACATGATCGGTAAACAATCACCTGAAATTGCTCAGGGTGTTGACCGTCAAAAACCAGAAGATCAAGGTGCGGGCGACCAAGGTTTAATGTTTGGTTATGCAAGCCGTGAAACTGATGTGCTTATGCCAGCACCTATTTCATATGCGCATCGCTTAATGGAAAAACAAGCTGAACTACGTAAACAAGGCAAACTTGCTTGGTTACGTCCTGATGCAAAAAGCCAAGTAACATTTGCTTATGAAAATGGCATGCCAGTTCGCTTAGACGCAGTTGTACTTTCGACTCAGCACGATCCAAAAATTACCCAAGCTCAATTGAAAGAAGCGGTAATTGAAGAAATCGTGAAAAAAGTGATTCCTGCTGAAATGTTCCATGCAGACACTAAATTCCACATCAACCCAACAGGTATGTTCGTCATTGGCGGCCCTGTAGGTGACTGTGGTTTAACAGGCCGTAAAATCATTGTAGATACTTACGGTGGTATGGCTCGTCACGGTGGTGGTGCGTTCTCTGGTAAAGATCCATCAAAAGTTGACCGTTCTGCTGCTTATGCAGGCCGTTATGTTGCTAAAAACATTGTGGCTGCTGGTCTAGCTGACAAATGTGAAATTCAAGTGTCTTATGCGATTGGTGTTGCAGAACCAACATCTATCTCGATCAACACATTCAATACTGCAAAAGTATCTGAAGATTTGATTATTGCACTTGTACGTGAACACTTTGACTTACGTCCATACGGTATTACTCGTATGTTGAACTTAATCCAACCGATGTACCAACAAACTGCTGCGTATGGTCACTTTGGTCGTGAAGGTTCTGATACCGCATTTACATGGGAAAAAACTGACAAAGTGGAAGCGCTTAAAGCATCTGCTGGTCTTTAATCTTAATAGATTAATTTCTCAAAAAAGCCTGCATTGATTGCAGGCTTTTTTATGCCCCATATGTCCATAACTAAAACATCTAGGATAAAAATAACTAGTGTAAAAAATATTGACTAAAATTTACGCCTAGCTTATTCATAAAACACCAAAATAATTTAAGAACAACATCATGCCCTTTCCATTAGACTTAAAATTTATTACTGCAACTGAAGAACAATTAGGATTTAAGTTTCCAGAAAAATATAAAGCCAAAATGCAAATTGAAAATGGTGGCGAATTCGGCATTAGCTTTTCTAGTGCGGATGAATTTGAAGATGGTGATGATATCGAAGCATGGTGGCTCTTCCCCTTCCAAGACACCAGCGATGTGAAAAGAATAAAACGTACAACGAATCATCTAGCCGCAGAACATCAATCCATAAGTAAAATTGAAGACTTCCCTGAAAACAGTATTGCAATTGCACATAACGGCGATGGCGATTATTTATTGATGCGTACGGTAGACGATACACAATTGGGGGAAGAAATATATTTATGGCGCCATGAAGACAGTGAATTTATCTATCTACTTGTGACTTCAATTGAAGAATTATTTAGTCAAAACCCTTAACGCTATAAGCATATATAAAGCCTTTTAAACTACAAAATATGCTGGATAAAATTACACTAAATCAACAATTTTTGATCGATTTTTGAATATTTTTTCAGCTAATATAAATTCAGCCCATGCTACGGGCATAACAAAAAAAGGAAAGATCAAAATGAATAAATTACTTGTTGCTTTAGGTTTGGCTGCAACTGTTGCACTTGTTGGCTGTAATAAAGACAAAGCGCCAGAAACAGGTGCAACAACTGGTGAACACCTAGAAAACGCTGCTGACCAAGCAGGCCATGACATTGCTGATGCAACTTCAGAAGCGGCAACTGCGACAGCTACTGCTGTAGATAATGCTGCAACTGCAACTGCGACAGCAGCTGACAATGCTGCAGAAAATGCTGAAGCTGCTGCACACAATGCAAAAGAAGCAGCTAAAGACGCGACTGCTGCAACTGCAGGTGCTGTTGAGCAAGGTGCAGCAAACGTGAAAGAAAAAGCTCAACAATAAGCATTCTTAAAAAAAAAGCACCTTCGGGTGCTTTTTTTATATCTGTATTTTATTCAACTTACTGTTTCAATCTATTTTTAACTTGAAATTTAACTGATGTCAGGTCAATCTTATGAGGTCATATAAATAACAAACTTAGAGAAAATAATGTCTTACTCACATCATGCCGAAAAACATTTTATGGAACGTACGGGTTGGCTACGTGCATCTGTACTCGGTGCAAATGATGGCATTATCTCCGTCACTAGTTTAATTATGGGCATGGCTGCAAGTGGTGCTTCTAGCCATACCTTACTCATTACATGCATTGCAGGACTCATATCTGGTGCAACCTCTATGGCGGCGGGCGAATATATCTCTGTGAAATCTCAAGAAGATGTCGAAAAAGCAGATCTTCACATGGAGCATAAAGAACTACAAAAGAACCCTGAGCTAGAACTTAAAGAACTTACCCAAATTTATATTCAACGTGGTTTAGAGCCTACACTGGCCCATGAAGTCGCAGTCCAATTAACTGCACATGATGCACTTGAAGCCCACGCCCGAGATGAAATTGGAATCCATGACAATACAGCAGCAAAACCCGTTCAAGCAGCACTCTCATCGGCTTTAGCCTTTTCAATTGGTGCAATATTTCCGATGGTTGCGATCTTGATCAGTGCTGACATGCATATTGAAAAAACCGTTATGGCCGTAGGCGTGATTTCTCTAGCACTACTCGGTGCCTTAGCCAGTTATGCAGCAGGTACTTCTATGTTGAAAGGCAGTCTACGTGTTGCACTCTGGGGCATTGCAGCCATGCTATTTTCAAGTTGGATTGGTTCTTTATTTAATGTAAATCCAGTTTAATGTTTCTTTTATCAGTTTTACAAATATTGAAAATCAATTATTCACAGCAATGATTGTGTGAATTCCAAATAATATTAATTTTTACAATATATAAAAACCGTAAAATAGAGATACATTTTTTAAGCTTTTTTTTCCATGTCTTTTATTGCTGCGCCAGCCAATCGATCCAATATATCGATTTGGGTGGCTTTTGTTTTATTAATTTTAGGTACCATTGGTGCTTATCTGATTGTAGGCGTTAACCAAGCATTACTATTTTTAATTGGTGGTGCTTTGGGTATGACCCTTTATCATGCGTCTTTTGGTTTCACCTCGAGTTGGCGTGTCTTTATTAAAGAGCGTCGTGGTCGTGGCTTGCGTGCACAAATGATCATGTTGGCATTGGCTGTACTGCTCTTCTTCCCTGCTTTAGGTGCGGGTGAATTATTTGGCAACCCCGTCAAAGGTAACGTTAATCCTGTTTCAATGTCCGTGATGATCGGTGCCTTTATTTTTGGTATTGGTATGCAACTTGGCGGCGGCTGTGCATCGGGTACCCTGTACACTGTGGGCGCAGGTAGTGCACGCATGATTGTAACGCTGATCTTCTTCTGTACAGGTTCATTGATTGCAACTTCACATATTCAATGGTGGTTTGACCTTCCCCACTTTGAGCCGATTTCTTTAGTCAAAAGCTTTGGTGTAGTTCCTGCACTGGCATTAAACTTTGTGCTTTTTGCAATCATTGCCGCAGCAACAGTTTACTTTGAAAAGAAACGCCATGGTCAGCTTGAAGTTGAGCCGCAAGCTAACCAACACAGCTGGAAACGCTTTCTACGTGGTCCATGGCCATTGGTTTGGGGCGGAATTATCCTGACTTTACTAAACTTTGCCACACTCGCACTTGCAGGCCGTCCTTGGGGCGTGACCTCTGCCTTAGCCGTTTGGGCCGCAAAATCAGCAAGTGTTATGGGGATCGATGTTGCATCTTGGGCATATTGGCAGCAACCTGCAAATGCCAAAGCACTCACCGAATCATTATGGTTTGATATCACGTCGATGATGAATTTCGGCATCATGCTCGGTGCCTTACTCGCAGCAAGCCTAGCTGGTAAATTTGCACCAAACTTTAATATCCCAAAACGTTCACTGCTAGCGGCTGTGATCGGTGGTTTGATGTTGGGTTATGGCGCACGTTTAGCATACGGCTGTAACATTGGTGCGTATTTCAGCGGTATTGCTTCAGGTAGTTTACACGGTTGGTTATGGTTAGTATTTGCCTTCATTGGGAACGGTATTGGCGTCAAACTACGTCCAATCTTCTTCCCTGGTGAACGTCCACAACCGGAAAAACTAACAGGCTGCTAATTTCAGTAAATAAAAAGCCCCTCAAATGAGGGGCTTTTTTAATCTGTCAGAGCTGCTTTTAGATTACAACCATATTGCATGGTTTCTTGTGCCTGTTTGTATGTGGTATAGCGGTTGATAATAAAATCATAAAATTGGTCTGCATTCGCAAATACCTGACTCAAATCTTCGTTTGCGGCATTTGGCAGTTTAACGTCTTTCACCAAGGCTAAGTTCACATGTCCGAGATGATACATTTCAGAAAAATAATGATTCATTACTTCGCAATAGGCAATTTTGGAGCTTTTTAAAGCGGTATTGGCAACAAAATGCTGATTTAAAGTTTTTAAGTTCTGAACATCTAAAGCGGATTGATCTGAAAAAGCCATACTTTTTACTTTTTTTAGTTGGCTAAAATCAGCTGCTAGAGTCTGATTTAATTGTTCAAAGCGTTGTTGTAATCCCGCTGTATCGGCAACTTGATAACTTTGCGGATTGAATGTTTTCTTTTCTTGTTCATTTGCAGAACACGCCGTTAATGCCATTGTCGTCAGAACGGTTGTAACAAGAAATAATTTCATCAAAGTCTCACTTAA
Organism: Acinetobacter sp. YH12097; assembly: GCF_013419225.1. Classification (NCBI taxonomy): domain Bacteria; kingdom Pseudomonadati; phylum Pseudomonadota; class Gammaproteobacteria; order Moraxellales; family Moraxellaceae; genus Acinetobacter; species Acinetobacter sp. YH12097. The sequence continues at coordinate 253,372 of NZ_VPAN01000001.1, forward strand.
ACAATCAAAAGCTCGATCATTATGCCCGAAAACAACTAGATGATTCACACTTAAATCGCTTTCTCATTCATATAACGCCAATAACGACGTGGCACATACTGCACATGTAATTTCATATTACGTCGGGCTTCAATATTGACACTTCTAAAATAATCTTTCCAAAGCTGATCATACAAAACCTCATCATCATCCAGTTCGATATTAAAGGATTGACTATGGCCTGATTGTATTTGCCTATCTATGGTTGTGGCATCCATATCCACTTGATGCACCTGTTTTAAATCATAATAAATGCCATAATTGCGTTTTTCATCGTAAATCAGCCAACGTTGATCTTGATAGCGTGATTTAAAATGCCGTTCGATCAAAGGCAATACATTAAAGTCAGGTGAGACTAAACTGATAAACAAGCCATCCTGACATTTTTTAAAGCGCACAAAAGCTTCCATTCGGTGCTTTTCACGCCCCACTTGCTTCGCCCACTGGCTCATCCCTAATATATCAGCATGGCCATAGTTTTTAGACACATCACGCTGTTGCTGGAACACATAAATTGCAAAATTAAAACAATGCTGAAAAGCCTGCTGCTGCTCGGATAAAAACGCATAATAAAACTGCTTCAAAGCACTTTCAGATGCTTTAAGCTTTAATCCTTGCCATACCCGCTGTGCTTGTTCATCGTGACTAGCCACATCAATGACTTCGGCGAAAAGACCTGCCTGCACTTGCCCATCTGTACAAATCTGAACGTCAAATTGCTTAAATTGAAAGGCCCGAAAAACACAGCTTAACAATCCTGTCATCGTGCCATCAAAGACATAAATACTCACGACTGTATCCTAAAAACCGAAGTTCAATTGTGGAGAAATTTGCTGCGTATATTTCGACTGGCCACTTTGCAAAATCTGCTGTCTTATTTGATGAGGCTGTTGTTCACGAATAAATTTAGGTGAATCTTCACAGCGTATAAAATGTTGTGCTCTATTGTAGGAAATACCCATACGTTTTAATTGGTCGATATGAATTTTACCAAAACGTCGTGCTTGAACAATTTTTTGAGCAGAACGCACACCGATGCCCGGCACACGTAAGATCATTTGATATTCAGCACGATTGATATCCACGGGAAATTGCTCGGGATGACGCAGTGCCCACGCTAATTTAGGGTCAATATCCAATTCTAAATTTGGATGTTCTTGATCGACCAACTCTGTCGCTTCAAATCCATAAAAACGCATTAACCAGTCACTTTGATACAGCCGATTTTCTCGTAATAAAGGTGGCGCAGACCCCACAGGTGGCAGCGCACGCTCCTCTTCATTAATGGGAATATAACCTGAGTAATACACACGCTTGAGCTTAAACTCTTTGTAATGACGGTCTGCCATCAGTATTACATCACGGTCAGACTCTTGATGTGCGCCCACCACCATTTGCGTCGTTTGTCCTGCGGGTACAAATTTAGGGACTGTACGTATTATTTTTCGTTCATCTTTGAATTGAATCAAACGATCTCGGACGATACCTAAATCTTTTTGAACTTCGACATGACTTTTTTCAGGTGCAAATTTTTTTAAACCATCTTCTGTAGGCATTTCTAAATTAATGCTCATACGGTCGACATATAAACCTGCTTCGGTAATGATTTCCTGAGATGCCCCCGGAATGGTCTTCAGATGAATATAACCATTAAAATTTTCTTCTAGACGCAGCTTTTTCACCACTTGCAACATGCGTTCCATGGTGTAATCCGCCGATTTAAAAATCCCCGAACTTAAAAACAGCCCCTCAATATAGTTCCGACGATAAAAATTCATGGTCAAATCGACCACTTCCTGTACCGTAAATGCTGCGCGCTTTACGTCGTTACTTCGACGGGACACACAATATGCGCAGTCAAAAATACAGACATTGGAAAATAGAATTTTTAATAACGAAACACAGCGACCATCTTCGGTATAGCTATGGCAAATGCCGTTTCCAGTATCACCCAGACCTTTGTCTTTATTTTGGCGCTTACTACCACTCGAAGAACATGAGACATCATATTTGGCAGCATCGGCTAAAATTTGCAGTTTTTCACGGATACGTTCAGACATAGGAGAGTTTTAAAACTTAAAATGATCAGAGCATTAATTTTAATAGGATCCACCTCAAAAGTCGGGTCATACATCATTACTACGACATGAGGTGTCGCTTAATTTTAAGCACAGCATTGGTGCAGGCTCCAGGCCATTTCGATATGAAATAACGAATATTATTTGCTTAATTTCACTCGCTTGGGCAAAGTAATTAGAGTGATTGGAGTATGCACATGACTTTATTAGAAAAACTTGGCATCAAACACCCTATATTTCTTGCCCCGATGGCAGGTGTTTCTACACCTGAGCTTGCTGCAGAAGTGTCAAATCAAGGTGGACTTGGTTCACTGGGTTTAGGTGCAAGCAGTGTTGAGAATGCACGTCAGCAAATTTTACAAACTCAAGAACTTACTGACCAACCTTTTCAGGTGAATTTCTTTTGTCATGATACAGTAGAACTCGATGAACAAGTTGCTGCCAAATGGATCATGCAATTTAAATCACGCTTTGCTCAATATAATGCAGAAGCTCCAGAAGCACTGAACTGTATTTATCCAAGCTTTAAAGATAATGACCATTTTCTAAACCTCTTACTGGAAACGCGCCCTAAAGCGGTAAGCTTCCATTTTGGTATTCCACATCCACATCAAATCCAAGCCTTGAAACAAGCGGGTATTTTGACTCTAGTTTCTGCAACCAACTTAGCAGAAGCCAAACTGATCGAAGCTGCAGGCATTGATATCGTGATTGCTCAAGGTATTGAAGCTGGTGGTCACCGTGGCATTTTCAATGAAAACTTTGATAGTAGCGTTAAGACTCGTGATTTGGTTCAGCTCTTTAAACGCCATATTCAATGCCCCGTTGTTGCTGCTGGCGGCATTATGAATGGACATCAGGCCTATCAAATTATGGAGTTGGGTGCAGATGCTGTTCAATTGGGCACTGCTTTTGTGCAATGCAAAACATCAAATGCAAATGAAGCTTATCGCAAAGCATTATTTGATGCACCCATCACGCAGATCACTTCGAGTATTTCAGGCCGCCCTGCTCGTGGCATTATCAATAACTGGCACACAGATATTGACACACCGACTCGCCCGACCGTCCCGGCTTACCCATATAGCTATGATTTAGGCAAACAATTACATGCCGCTGCTAGCAAGCATGGTGCACATGAATATGGTGCTTTTTGGGCAGGAACTAATGTCTCTCAAATACGTGAATTGGAAGCACCCGACTTGATCAATCAATTGGTTTTAGAAATGCGCTTTAACTAAGACCTCGCTCAACGGGTCATTCAAACATGAATGCCTAATAAAAAGCCCTCAACATTGAGGGCTTTTTATGTGCAATTTAGGCTGTCATCGATGCACAATTTAAATATTTGTTTTAGATCATTTGAATAAAGTTAGTTAAATCTATTTCAAATAAATCTAACTAGCTTAAATCGACTTACTTTGTATCACATTGCACAGATCTATTTCGTTTGACTTTAAGTTACTTGGTTTCAAGCAAATTGACCTGATCAACTTGAACATCACTCATGATCTGACCATGATCGAGTAAGTGATTAAAATAGTTCTCGACGACTTTATATTGATCTGCTGTAGATTCAACTTTATACATATTTTGGCGGAACTCATTACTAGAGCGTAAACCTTTGGTATACCAAGCAATATGTTTACGTGAAATTCGACAACCTGAATATTCACCATAAAAACCATATAACTCAGATAAATGTCCAAGCAATACGTCACGAACCTCCATAATACTTGGCGCCGCCATATGCTCACCTGTCGTCAGGTAATGTCCTATTTCACGGAATATCCATGGGCGACCTTGAGCTGCACGACCAATCATGACTGCATCGGCACCGGTATAATCCAATACATATTTAGCTTTTTCAGGTGTATCAATATCACCATTGGCAATCACAGGAATATTGATCAACGATTTCACATCTTTAATTAAGCTATAACGCGCCGTATTCAGATACATATCTTCACGTGTACGACCATGAAGTGCCAATGCAGCAATGCCAGCTTCTTCGGCACGTTTCGCAACGCGCAAAATGTTTTCATGGCCATTGAGATAGCCCAAACGGGTTTTTAAAGTCACGGGTACATCAACTGCATCAACCACAGCATCTAAAATGCGGGCCACCAAGTCTTCATCTTTGAGTAGCGCTGAACCTGCCAATTTATTACAGACTTTCTTCGCTGGACACCCCATATTAATGTCGACAATTTGCGCACCATTTGCCACTTGATAGCGTGCAGCTTCAGCCAGTTCAGCTGGATCTGACCCTGCAATTTGAGCAGAAATAGGCGCTATTTCACCATCAAAATTGGCACGATAAAGACTCTTTTTACTCATGCGTAAGGTCTTATCTGCCGTCATCATTTCACTGACAGCATGACCTGCGCCAAAGTATTTGCAAAGGGTACGAAATGGGCGATCTGTAACCCCTGCCATAGGTGCCACCCACAGTTTTCTCTCGATGGGACGATCGAATAATTCTTGAATGACAGGATGTTGACTCAATGTTTTAACCTCTAGCTATATTTAGCAAATGATACCCGAACCACATTCGAAATCTTCGAATCCACTTTTAACAATGCTAAATTCAAATGTATGTTCGCAAAATCTGTTGAGCGTAAAAACGTTTCATGGCAATGATTATGCAATTGAATGATGACAATGAATATCAACATTGCTCAACGATTGAATTGAGGAATTTGAAGCTTCGGAATTGGACGGCAAATTTGCAATGCGATAGTTTAGTAATTCCAAACAAAAATTTCTACGCTTTTGCTTAAGAGTCGTTGAAACTTATGCATCAGCCATGTAGTTAACACACTATCGATTCAACATCAGACTTTCAGCAGATCTGCCTGTACAGGTGTTACTATAGAGGGATACTGCTAAAATCATTGAAAACTTAGATCTATAAATTCACACGAGTGAGTTGAACTTTATGAATAAATTGAAAATTCTCTCTTTTATATTTTTCGCTACTATTCTGACTGCCTGCCAACAACCGAATGACGAGGTGGCTGCAGCTGAAAGCCAAAACGCTGATTTAACAACGGAACAAGCGACTCAACAATTTGAGCAGTCAGATGCGCAAATCAGTCAATACCTTGATGTTTTAGATTCCCCAAGCACATCTATTAAGGAAAAAACCCAAGTCTTATGTCATGACTACCCTCATGAATATAAAACTAACTACATGCCTGCCATGCTCAAACTCGCAGCCCAAGACTATACTCAAGATAAAATGTTGAACGATTTGAAGATCGCACAGGACTATTACAAAGAAAAACTCAAAATTGAATGCCCTGCTGAATAATCTCCCTTTCATCATGGCGTCATATTTCAGCGATAAATTGTAATTAAGCGAAAAGTGGGTAAGTTTCGCTGTAATAACAACGTAAAATATACTTCCCGATTTATTCGGGTTTTTCTTTTTAAAGCTTTCAAATAATAAACGGCAATTGAATGGCACATTTTATTTTGTGATAGACTTCAAAATACTGATTTATTTTAATAATTTTTTCGTTGAAATTCACAATTTGGACACAGAACAATCTATTTTAATTACACTTTTCTCATGATTAATACATTAAGTTGTTTTTTCCAAAAATAGGCTGAAGATTGAATCATGAAAACTTTAAATAAAGCACTTTTTGCTGTACTTATCTCTACGGCGGCTGCAACTACATTTGCTGCTGAAGAACAAAAAGTTGAAGCTGCTGCATCTGAAGTTCAAACAACTGAAGTTGCTCAGGACGCGACTGAAGTAGCCTCTGCTTCTGAAGCCGTTGCAAAATAATTCAGTAAACATTTAAAAACCCACAGTTTGTGGGTTTTTAAATTCACAGACATTTTAGATCTGTCGCAGCTTTCAATGAATTTGATTTCAATTATTTAAAATATAAACGTTGAATTTGACGTGCCCGCCGGTTTAAACCTAATACTTCTTTTCTTTGTAAAATGTCTTCTTCACTAAATCCCAAGCGCAGGATTAATTCAGACATAGCTAAATCTGCATGTTCGATCAACACGGCATCTTGTTCCGTTGACCAAATCACGGTTGATACCGTTAATTTGTGCTGGCGTTTTAAATTTCTCATTTGCACAGTATAAAATACTTTAGACACATCAACAAAAAGCCCACCCGATGTGAGCTTTTTGCACAGACTGAGTATTGATCATCTATCGGATTGAAAAATAGATTTACTGAACGATGATGTTAAAGATTTTCATCCTTCGTGATCATCACTGAGGTTAAAATTGGAACGGCAAAACAAGGTAGTAAGAGTAAGATCCAATATTCCACCATCGGTTTAGCCACAACAAAGTTAATAATGATTGCCCCCAATACCATAACTAACGCAATCAAACCCAAGAAACGACTGAAAAATTTAGCTGGCATAATAATCCCCTTAAAAAATTTATGGATTTCAGCTAGTATATACCTGCATTTTTTATAATCTGTTGAAAATGATATTGGAATATTCATCTATTTAGCTCAAAAAGCATTCTTTTTCCAATCATCCTGACAGAACTGCTTGTTTTTACACGCGTAGATCTCCATAAATAGATTGACAGTCCCCTATGAGGCATATACATATTTATTCATTACTTATGTATTTTGCATAGTATACTGCTCCTGCTTTGTCGCCCCCATATGGCTGAGTTTATTGGAAAATATGAACAAAACTTTTTCGACCACATTATGCTTTAAATCCCTTTCTGTACTGGCTTTATCCATTGGCTTGGCTGCTTGTGGTAATGGTTCATGGTGGAGCAAAGATGAACCCACTATGGAAGCGGAACAGATTAAAAAAGCCATTCCACCTCGCGTGAATGAACGTCTGTCATGGGCCAATGATATCTACGACATTAGTGATCAGCTCGGTATTCCGACCACGAAAGAAAATGTCTGTACGATTGTTGCTGTGGTCGATCAAGAGTCCAATTTTGTTGCTGATCCGCATGTGCCGGGGCTCGGTGAAAAAGCCGTTAAAGAAGTTCAAGATCGTCTTGAAGAAAAGTTTAAAGATAAATTGGGTGATGGCATCGGTGGTACAGTCGCTGGCTATTTCCAAGATGTGTTAAAAAATCAGCCGAGTCCTGAAGATAACTATTTGAACCAAATGCGCCGCGTTCAAACTGAACGTGAGCTAGACGAGCTATATCGTGAAATTTTTGACTATATGTCTAAACACTATCACGTGAGTGCGTTAACAGGCGCGGCGAAATTGGTTGGACAAGATATTGGTGAAAAGCTCAACCCAATTACCACTTTGGGTTCGATGCAAGTCCATATAGGCTATGCTAAAGACCACAAACGCCAAGGTGGAAATATTGCGGCACTACGTACAGATATGTATAGCCAATATGGCGGTTTGTATTATGGCATTCACCGTTTAATGATGTACCCGGCTGAATATGACAAACCGATTTATCGTTTTGCAGATTATAACTCGGGTCGTTATTCAAGTCGTAATGCAGCATTCCAGAGCATGTTGAATGACTTAACCCCTGCTGAGCTCGGCTTAGATGGTGACCTCTTACTTTATAATAAAGATGGTTCTCCACGTTCAGTAAAAAGTCAGTCTGAAACCGCGCTGATTGCCGTTTTTGCAGAAAACAATGTGATCGCGACTCCACGTCAAATTCGTTCAGATCTTAAAAAAGAAAAAGATCAGGACTTCGAAGATACTTTGACGTATAAAGCGGTCAAAAAGTTGTACCAAGAAAAGACTGGTAAAGAACCGTTTTATGCCATGATGCCTGAAGTCGTAATTTCTGGGCCGAAATTAAGCCGTGATTACAATACCAATTGGTTTGCCACACGAGTCGATGGACGTTATCAAACATGCATGCGCCGTATCAAAAACCTAAAACTCTAGCCTTATTTGATTTTGACGGAACCCTGTGTAACAAAGACAGTTTTACAGGGTTCATCTTCTATTCCCTGCCTAAAAGGCATATCGTGCGCCAAGGGATTAAAATTCTCCCTTGGATTCAAGGCTATTATCTCAAGCTATATCCTGCACATGCAATGCGTCCTCGCCTATATGCCGCAATGTTTAGCCAAGCCAACCATGAGCAGGTTTTAAATCAAGCAGCGCAATATGCTGAACATTTGATGGCAGAACTCAATCCTTCACTGTATGAACAATTACAGCAACACCAAAAACGCGGTCATGAAGTCGTATTGGTTTCTGCATCCGTCGATTTATATCTTAAACCTGTGGCTGAAAAGCTCGGGGTCAAACTGATCTGCACTGAAACTGCAACCAATAACCAAATGCTGACTGGTTTATATCAAACCTTAGACTGTAGTGGTGAGCAAAAGAAAATTCGAGTTTTGGAGCAATTTAACCTCCAAGACTATGAGCAGGTATATGCCTATGGAAATAGTGATGAAGACCTCGCTATGTTTGAACTGGCCACCCACCATTTCATGAATGGACAGGATAAACTCCTACCTGAACTCGACTAAAGTCGAGTGATTTAGTTTGGTTTATTAATCAAAGTTAACAATCACAAACTTAAATTTAAGTCGCTCTAATATATGATTAAATTTTGAAAATTCTGCTTTTATTTTGACTTTATAGTGTGCTATTTTTCTCATTAATTATAAATAATGCGGTCAAATATTAAAAGCGGGAAAAGAATATGAATCAATTCAATCCACCGAAATATGTCAAAGGCCTCCATATTAAATTTGGCGAAAATCCATTTGTACTCCTTGCTCAATTTGCCTTCTCAGCCACTCGCCAGATGTGGACGAAAGAAGAAATTGAATTGGTCATTCGTATGGCTAAAAAAGGAAATTATATGAATTTGATTAAGATCCTCAAATTACATATCAAAAAGTAAAATAGATATTTCCCCAAAGTTAATATAAAAAAGCCATGCAATTGCATGGCTTTTTTGATCCAGTAACTCAAGCGTAGCTTTTATTACTTTTTAAATGGAAACGCATATTTCACAATACGTTTTAGTACACTGCCGTACTGTTTCACTAAGCTTGCGTTGTTATAGTTCAAACCATATTTTTCACATACGGCCTGTACTTTTGGCGCCATTTTACGATAACGACGCGCAGGAACATCTGGGTATAAATGGTGTTCGATCTGATGGCTTAAATGCCCTGTCAAAATGTGAAATGCTTCTGAACCAGTAAGGTTTGAAGAACCACGGATTTGACGCATGTACCAATGTCCACGGCTTTCATTTTCAAGTACTTTTTTCGGGAAAACTTCAACATCTTTGGTAAAGTGACCACAGAAAATAATACTAAATGTCCAAATATTACGAAGACCATTCGCCACTAGGTTCCCTGTAAGCACCGGTAATGCTGCAGGCCCTGCAATAAGCGGGAAGAACACATAGTCTTTAAATAATTGCTTGCCGATTTTGGCTTGCATTGGCTTCCATTCTTCTTTGGTCTGCTGTTTTGTTTTGCGACCTTTAAAGTATTTACCCAATTCAAGGTTTTGAATGGCAACACCCCATTGGAACAATAAGCAAAATGGAATGCTATAAATCGGTTGTAATAAATAGCCCGGCTTCCAACGCTGTTCTGGGAACAAACGAACAAGACCATAACCAATATCATCATCCATACCTTTAATGTTGGTATAGGTATGATGTTTAAAATTATGTGTTTGGCGCCAGTTATCTGCTGTCCCTACGATATCCCATTCGTAGGTCTGACCATTGAATTTAGGGTCATTCATCCAGTCATATTGACCGTGCATGACATTATGACCCAATTCCATGTTTTCCATGATTTTGGCAAAACCTAAAAGACCTGTACCCAAAATCCACGCTGGCGGAAACCAGCCTGCAAACAATAAAGCACGACCCGCCATAGATGAATAACGAACTGTCGAATACACTCGGCGAATGTATTTCGCGTCTTTTTCACCTAAGTCATCTAAAACTTCTTGCTTAATGGCATCAAGCTCACGCGCAAGTTCGTCTAATTGCGATTGGGTTAACTCACGGTTTTTTGGATTTTTAAAATATTCAATTTTTACAGGCATGTTCATATTTTTTCTACCTTATAAATCAATAACAAGATCTGACTGTGCTGAGTTCACACAAATTTTGAGTAAATTACCCGGCTCTGTATTTTGGCTACCATTGACCATATTTTTAGTCGAACCTTCTACTTTGTTGCAGGCACATTTATTACAAATACCCATACGGCAACCGTGATTAGGTTTGATATTTTGCTGCTCAAGACTTGCTAGAATTGATTGGCCTTTTGGAATACTGACGGTTTTATTGGATTGTGTAAGCGTGACATTCACAAAGCCAATATCATCCGTTGCGATTGGACTCATGCTAAATGCTTCACTCATAAAGCACTGTGCATGATCAAATAACGCTTCGGCCTGAGTGACGAAACCCGATGGACCACATGCAAACACAGTACTGTGCTCAATGTCGTCAATTTGAGCAGCGTGAGCGGCATTTAATCGTGGATCGGCAACATCTTCTTGGGTAAAGAAAATTTGAAATTTAAAGTTTGGATATTGATTTGCCAAAGCTTCGAAGCGTAATTTAAATGCGGCATCATCGTGATACTTAACCCAGTACATTAACTGAATTGGTTGCTCCGCAATTTGCTTAGTTTTGCTCATCGCTTTCAACAAACTTAACATTGGCGTAATACCACTACCCGCAGCCAATAGTAGCAACGGCGCAGAATTTGACACCAAAGTCATATCACCAAAAGGCTGACCAAATTCTAAGATATCACCCACTTGCGCTTGTTCTACGAGCCAAGTACTCACAATACCCGTATTCACTTTTTTTACGCTAAGCAATACGTGTTGATCATCCAACTGAGTCAAACTATAAGTACGTTCGTAACGGATACCATTTACGCGAGCAAAAACAGGATGATGCTGACCAGCTTCGCCAATTTTAAATAAACGGTTCACCTGTATGGTTAGGCTGACCATCTCATTTGCTGCATTTTCTTTTTGTACAATTTTGCCGAGTGCCTGATTACCAGACCATAACGGATTAAATTTCTGCAACCAGAAATTTACCGCATTGACGTCTACAACACTGTCTTTGAGTGCGTTTAAAGGCTTTTTCGCTTTTTCGAGTACATGCATAATCAAATACAACTCATGGGAGGTTTTTAATTATTATACACATGTATATATATTTGTATATACGCTTGTGCATTTAATCGACATTTTCACAAAAGCTATTAGCAGACGCTATAATATGTTAATGTTTTTAATCTATTAAAAAATATGACTCAGTCTGCACAGACGAATATGGTTAACATGTACCAGGAAGATTTACATTCTGAAGCTGAAACTCCACTTACAGTTCGCACTGTAGGTCGTAAAGCAACGATTACCAAGGAAGAACTGTTTCAGGCAGCGCTTAATTTAATTGGTCCACAAAAAAGTATTTCATCACTGAGTTTGCGTGAAGTTGCACGTGAAGCTGGCATTGCTCCAAATAGTTTTTATCGTCATTTCAAAGATATTGATGAATTAGCCATTGAATTGATTGATCGAGCTGGCGGTGTGTTACGTCAAATTTTGCATGAAGCACGCCTTCAGGCATCACGCCAAAGCAGTATTATTCGTAGTTCAGTTGAAGTATTTATTCAGCAGCTAGATGCCGATGAAGGCAACTTAAGCCTATTGCTTCGTGAAGGCTATACTGGTTCGCATTCCTATAAAAATGCAGTTGAGCGTCAACTTAACTATTTCCAACAAGAATTAAGAGAAGATTTAATCGTCCTAGAACGTTTAAATCAGAGCAAGTTGGCTCATCCTGACATCGTGGCACGTGGTATTACCCAATTGGTGTTTAACATGGGTGCAAAAGTCATTGATCTACCGACAGAACAACGCAAAGAAGTTGCCGAACAAACCATGATTATGATTCGTATGATCTTGGAAGGTGCTCGCCATTTAGACGAAGCACAGATTCGATAACAATTAACGATCAAAAAAAGGAGACATTCAAGTCTCCTTTTTTATGAGCAAAATTATTTTCTAATGCTGTAAGTACTGCATGACGTGTAGCGCTGTCTGTTTCGGCTGCTCCAGAGGGAACATGTGTCCACCTTCAACTACACTAAATTCTATACCATAGGTTTTCTTCATTCCGTCAGGCAAACCTTGTTTATAAAAATGGCTGCCATCAGCCGTGATCAGGTGTACAGGCATTTGAGGGGCTTTACGTGGAGTACGCCACCACCATGCAGGCACTGTACGGAAAATTTGTGCTTCCACGGCTTTTGGAATACTGAGGGTCACTCCACCGCGCTTTTCATCAGCGCGAATACCTTGTGCAAAATAATCCTCAAAGCACTGCGCATCAAAACTTTTAAATAAACGATTATTCCGTAGTGCCGTATATGCTTTATCCAAATTTGACCAATGGTCATTGCGCTTCAATGTAATTGCTGCTGGGGTAATTTTATCGACTGCTTTGAGCTTTAATTTTTGCATACCCTCAAAAATGGCGGACTTGGGACCAATTACAAAAGGTGGATCCATAATAATCAGTTGTGAAAATAAATCTGGGCGTTTATAAGCCGCCATTAGGGTGACTAAAGAGCCAAAAGAATGCCCAAGCCCAATCACTTTTTGCTTTGGAAATTGGTGCTCAATATCTGCAATGACTTGATCAACCAAATATCGCCAATCTTTGGTAATCGGATAGCGCTCATCCATACCAATAAGCGGAATCGCCTTCACATCAAATTGCGGTGAAAAGTAGGATAAAAACTTTCGATAACTCGCAGCAGGAATACCATTGGCATGGGTAAAATGGATCGCGCTTTTCATCTAAAACTCATCCAATCAACTGATGATGCCACATCATAAAGAGATCAACTCGATTAGAATAGGACTCAATGAGTTTATCTAGATGACCTCAAAGTCAGTTTGCAGATTATTTTTGTGAACCGACCATTGATTGATTCGGTAAAAATGTTGCGCCACAAGTGGTTTTATCTCCAGCAACCACAACACCTCGCCCCTTTACCGTTGTACTTTGATCTGCCGCGATCGCAGCCACAGTCGAATTACATTTCGGGCAATAATGTTTCATGCCATTTAAATGCACCGCAATACCATTAATCACAAATGAAGGTTCACATTCTGAAACCACACCACCGTGTGACGTTTTACTACCTAAGGTAATTAAGGATTTCATATTTTTATTTTCTTCTAACGAACTGCTGAAATTTGAAGCATTTTAACGGAACTGCCCTCAACTCGCTAGCATCGAAGTATAAATTTAACCAAGCCAAAACTTTACTTAACTAAAGCATTAAAACACGACCTTAAGGCAGTTCGTGAACAATCATTTGATTATGATGCTATCGCTATATGTCCGCATACATTTAATCATTTCACTTTCAGGATTCAATCGATATCAATAACGACAGTTTATGTCGCGACGCCGATTCTTTTACTAATCAAAGCATGTATATTGGGTCTAGCAATGAGCATGAAGCGTAGCGCCCTATATTAACAATTTCAGTATTTAACTGAGCTTCGAATCAAAAAACGTTGCATTTCTACGACATGATTAACTTTAGAACATTCTTAGACTAAACACATTATTCAAAACTTTTTTTATAAATATTTAGACTCAATACGTAGCACAACTTCATATATATAGCGCAGATAAATAAAGCATAACCATTCTATTTTCAGGAGGTTTTATGATTTTAATAAATGACTTTGATTTAACCCAACCGCAAAAAGTCATCGTGTTAGACCATACACTAGATGACTCAACCCTTTTAACTGAAGTACTCGCCTTGTGTAAGACCGCAGACCCAGAGCTCATCGTGGCGGAAAGCAAAGAGGCTGATTTAGTCTTACGTTTATTACCTGAAATACATGCTTATTGTGGTGCCATTGCCTTAAAACAGCCGCTATGCAATGACATCAACTTTGATTTACTTACTGCTCATTATGCAACACGCAGCCAAGCAGACCAATGTACGATCCAAATTCAGTTAGCAAAAAATCATCCGAACTATACAAAGCTCGAAGCCATATTTTATATGTTGGATGAACATGAAGACTTTGATCAAGCTGTAGAATTTCTGAAGAATAGTTACTTTTTTTATGCCGATGTCGACAATTTAGATTAAAAATAAACAATACAAAACTTAGATTTAGCGTAAATCTGTCGTGATTAATTTTGCAGTTATATTTTTAGCCATAAAAAAAAGCACCCGAAGGTGCTTTTTTAAGATTCTTAACTTATGGCTTAACCACTACCATAATTTGAATCGCTTCTGGTGTAACCGCTAGACCATCAAGCAGTGTTAAACCTTCTTTTTGCAGTTTTTGTAAACGTGCAATTTCGTCTTCACGAATACTTGGGTTGAACTGCTTCAAATAAGTTAAACGGTCAATTTCATATTGCCATTTGCTACCGTAGATTTCTTTGGCTTGTTGTTTAAAGCCCGGTAATGCACCACGAGCAATTTCAAGCGCTTGCGTATAACGCTGTTCAATGACATCACGACGCGCCTTAACCACTTGGCGGCAACTGTTGCCATCAAGATGATGTAAATAAGGACGTAAAATTTCAGGTGCAATTTTTTGCGATAAATCCTGACCTTTTTCGCTTAGTAATACACGAACCAACTGTTGTGGCAAACTTGACGGCAAATTCAGTGCTTTCGGTGCAACGACATCGACTTTAAACCACACTTCCATTAACACAGAACCTTGTGGTAAAGCTGCCGATTTCAACACAGCAACGTTGGTACTACCAAAGCTTTGTGTATTAATCATTTCCATCACACTTTCAGTGAATGGATGCTCAAGTGTTAAATACTGAGCATCTTCACGGATCTGTGCTTGGTCACGATAGAACGTCGCCGTCATGCCTTCTTCATCCAAAGTCAGACCCTGAACTTGCATTTGATCCGTTGGCTTGATGATCACGGTACCATTACTTTGCTCATCAAAATCAATGTTTGTAGACGCCATGAAGCGCTTCATAAACATTGGCAAGGTTGTATTGTCATCGTAGTCTTCAAGTGCAGTCACAATTTCTTGTGCCACGATTGGACGGCAAGAGTTGTACTCAAGTAAACGGTCACGACCTTCTTGAAGTTCAGCTTCAAGTGCTTCACGTTGTACACTAACCGCTTCGAGCAAATCTTCAAACTCTTGGCCTTTATCTGCCAACAAACAATCTTTCAGATTGACGATGAAGTTTTCTTGTAAGGTTTGCGCAGTCGGCGAGATATTACAGAAAATATTTAATGCTTCGTTATACCAACGGAACATACGCTCTTGAGCAGTACCAACCAGATAAGGCACATGAATTTGAATACGATTTTCTTGACCAATACGGTCTAAACGACCAATACGTTGTTCAAGTACGTCTGGGTTGGCAGGTAAGTCAAATAACACAAGGTCCGATGCAAACTGGAAGTTACGACCTTCAGAACCAATTTCTGAACAGAGTAAAATTTGCGCGCCGTATGACTCTTCAGCAAAGTAAGCTGCTGCTTGGTCACGTTCTAATAAACTCATGCCTTCATGGAACATCGCTGTGCGAATACCCGCATGCAAACGAAGTACATTTTCTAAAGACTCAACCACTGGACCACTGCGTGCAATCAATAACACTTTTTTGTGTTTCAGGTCTGTACGCAGACGTTCCATCAACCACATCACACGTGGGTCAGTTTCCATCCACGAGCCATCAAGCTGCGCTTCTTCAGGCCACATTTGTTCACGTAGCTTGCCATCTTTAGACCAGTTTTCAGGTGCAGGTAATGGCGCAGGCTGACAGTCACGACCTGGGAAGCCTTGAATCGCTTCACGGGTATTACGGAATAAAATACGACCTGTACCATGACGGTCTAATAACTCATGAATAGCACGGAATCGTTGTTCTGGCTCGTCAGTAATTCGATGACCTAATAGGCTTTCAATCGCTGCCAAATGCCCTTCTTCGAGTGGCAGATCAGACATCAGCACTTCAGCAATTTTAGCTGTTTGGTGATACTGCTCCTCTTCATCCAAGAAACGATCAAGTGAACTAAAACGTTGTGGATCAAGTAAACGTAAACGTGCAAAGTGACTTTCCACACCTAATTGTTCAGGCGTTGCGGTTAGTAACAAGACACCCGGCGTTTTTTCAGCAAGTTCTTCAACAAGGTCATAACGGTCATTGCCGCCTTCTTCTTCTGACCACATTAAATGATGGGCTTCATCGACCACGAGCAAATCAAAACCAGCTTCAAGCGCTTGTTCACGCAAGTCATCATGGTCGATCATCAAATCAACACTAGCAATAATGCATTGTTCAGTTAAGAATGGGTTGAGGTCTGGATCGTGTTCTTTAATCGAAGCTGTACGCGTCAAGTCAAATAATGAGAACTCAAGATTAAAACGACGACGCATTTCAATCATCCATTGATATTGCAATGAATCAGGTACTAAGACCAAGATACGTTCTGAACGACCCGTTTTGAGTTGCTGATGAATGATCAGACCGGCTTCGATGGTTTTACCTAAACCGACTTCGTCAGCAAGTAATACACGTGGGGCAAAACGCTTACCCACTTCATGCGCAATATACAGTTGGTGTGGAATGAGACCCACACGTGAACCCACTAGGCCACGTAAAGGGCTAGACTTCATATTGGCTTGAAGAAGCAATGCTTCGATACGCAGGTCATACCATTCTTTATAGTCTACTTGGCTTGCAAGTAAACGGTCTAATGGTTTTGCTAACTGAATACTTGCACCAATACGTGTTTCATTCAGTGCTTTACGTTCTTCTGTACCGTCGGCCAGTTTACGTACCGCGTTATAACGAACCACACCACCACGGTCTTCAAGCGATTCGACAATCCAAATTTGACCTTCTTGGTCTTGGACTTCGTCATTTACATTGAAAACAATACGAGATAAAGGTGCATTGTGACGGGCATAGACACGAGTTTCATCACTTTTCGGGAATAAAATGCTGACCGATCGCTCATCAACATCAATAAGAACACCTAAACCCAGTTCCGTTTCTGTATCTGATAACCAACGTTGACCAATAGCAAACTGCTGCAATTTTTCCACCTTTTTCTCAAGTTCGGTCTGAAAATATTATGCTCAAACTGTGAACGTTATTTGAGCAAAAATCTAGACCATAAAGCAATATATTTTGACATAAAGCCCACTAAATAGTGAGCAGAATTCTTAGGGATTTAAATGATTTTCCTAAAATGGTACAGGACAGTGAAATTCCACTGTTTGCTCTGTTTCAGGATGGTTAAAACTCAAGCGCTCAGCATGTAAACATAAGCGTGGCATCAGCTGCTGTTGCTCAGGTGTTGCATACAAAGTATCACCAACAATAGGATGACCTAAATATTGCATATGAACACGAAGCTGATGGGATCGACCGGTAATAGGAGTTAACACTACACGTGTTACGGCTTGACCCTGAATCTCAAAATGTTCAGTGGCTTTCCAATGCGTAAGTGCAGGCTTATTATGTGCAGGATCGGCAATATGCAGTGGCGGATGTTCTGGGTCATACACGACGGGTACATCAACAGTACCTTCACCTTCGAGCGTACCCGCAACCAATGCCTGATATGTTTTTGAAGTTTGACGTTCTTGGAACTGGCGTGAAATTCGATTTTGCCCTTGACGGGTTAATGCAAAAACCAAAATACCTGAGGTATCACGATCCAAACGATGGATGAGCAAAGTATTCGGCTCAATTTGTAATAATCGATTGATAACACAGTCTTGTAAATCTGCTGTTTTTCCCGGAACTGTGAGTAAACCTGCTGGTTTATGGATCACCATAAAGTCAGTGTCACGATGTATCAGGTGTTCGGTTAGAAAATTACTCAAAGTTCAATCCAGTTCTGATCTCGAAAAACAAGGCGGCAATAATAAAAAGCTTAGCCAACAATTACAATGCACAAAGCCATATTTCCCGACGTATTTTCCGATTTAGAACAAAAATAATTCCAATTAGCTTTGTTTAGTCTGTACTGAGCAATTTTTCTAGCAATGCTTTTAGACTTGCATCATTTAAAAAGTCTTCATAACGGATGTTTGCACCATTGGCACGCCACAACCCAATTAAGCTGACCATGGCAATGGAATCGAGCCCATAACTGCGTAAATCGATTAAGGGATCTATTTCCAATGCGTCCATATCTAACTGCTCTGCAATAGCCAATAATATGCCTTTGGCCGACAAGACGAATTCCGTTGGCGCTGACAGATTCCAAAGCCGCAACAGATTATAACTACTCATGTGATGGATACCTTGATCTGAAATGGAGTCCACCCACTGAATATGCTGTTCCTGATTATTCAGTGCAATTGCATCATCAACAATACAGATTTGCTCTGTCACGCTGTATAGATGCGGCAAGATCTGTTTCAGCATAGGCGTGATTGCCCTGCAAAGATGAGCTGCGGGTGTGTTGTTGCATATTCACCGAGCTGCTGCATGCCTTGAAGTAAATCATCACCATATAAATCGACAATTGGAATCTCTAAAGCTTTGGCTTTATTGGTCAGTTGGATCAAATTTTCCATCAACTGCGTATCTTGTATACCCTGCTGCATGCGTAAATTTTGTAAGCCAACCAGTACCAATACTGACTGTGTTGATGACAGCTGCCATTTTGCTTGAGATGGTATAAATTGGATTTTTTTGGGCATTGGGTAAAGCATACAGGCTCGGTAAAAACTCATGTTGGAACAACAGTTATGTTACCGCAGAACCGAGTCTCAAAGTGGCTTTCATCTTATGATGATGTACTTGGAGGTGATTTCACTTGTTGGACAACTAAAACTGAAATTTGAAGTGAGCTGCAAATTAACTTTTGTGGTTGAAGCGCCCCATTTTCTTCAACACACCTTCTGAAAAATCACTTTTTCATGCCTGCTCGCCGATTTTTGCATGTAGTTTTTTTTAGATCAATTTGCAGTTCTATAAGAGCTTTTAATTGATCGAAAGCTTGCAATGAGGCTGCGATCAATTGATTTTCCCAGTCGATAATTTGGTTTTGATAAAATCAAATTCAGCACTTAATTCAACAAGTGTTTTTCCGCTTTAATCGCAGCAAATGCTCACTTAGCTTTAAAATCATTTGAATGATTTCTTCTTGGTCCATGTGCCATAAAATACTGATATATTGATGTTTACAACATCATTTAGGGAGACAAATATACTTATGTCAATTGTCCAAATTTCCTGATCCGTCTCTCAACAAATTTAATACTTTTTTGAGGCCAATTGTTTGAGCTACTGTTTGTGGAAACACACCTCTTTTATTTTTTAATAGCTCTACACCCGCTTTAAGCACTTCAAATATGTATGATTGTAGGATCTTTCTTAAAGGGTTGTGTTACACAAAACCGCTTTATAGACCTATTTTTGTCTAGTCTAAAAATTATTAGATCAGCCATAAACAAGAATTTTTATTAAAACCTTAAATTATCACTTATAATTCAACACCTTAGAAACGCCAATTATAAAACAAGTCGATTGCACGCTCTAAAGACTGACTCGCTTCCAAGTACAAACGTTGATTCATTTGATAACGTAAGGTCAGTTTATTCACAGGTGTAAATACCCCGACACCATAACGAATGAATAAGTCAGGTGTGATATAACCCGTCACAGAAACCTGAGTATCATCCCCTGTTCCTTGAGCATCCAATGCCAAACCACTCAGACCAAATGTACGACCAATTTGATTGGTCAATGCACGTGTACCACCCAAGCCCATACTAATACCCGCTGCAGCAATCGTATTGTTCACATCAGAACGGAAACCTTCCGCCTGACTTAAACCTGAACTTCCTTCATTAATACGACCTGTAATTAAGGCATTTAAGGCTTCTTGTTCAGACAGACCTGCATCGTTATACACCTGAATTGCAGGACTTGATGCTGTACCCGTCACACGAACACCAACGGTACTGCCTTGTACGGCTTTATTGGCATCAATATCTAAAGTTGGGTTCGCCAATGGTCCATTGAAACGGGCAATCGCACGGTTCAAGTCCAGACTTTGACCATAAGCTTCGATTTTCACACGCTGAGAAACACCGATTGCACCATTGGCACGCATTGCTGTTTCTAAACCACGTTGTGTCAAATTCAAACGACCAATCAACGGAATTCGACTATCAAAACCTTGGAAAATCACTTGATTACCAATGTTCACCTGTACATCTGCGCGAATATCCCAAGGACGTACCGATTTTAAGATTTCAAGTTGGTTATCACCTTCATGTACCACACGCACATCTGAAGATACCCCAACCACTGTTGCAGACGATTCTGGCATCGAAATCAATGCACGCGGCACATCAATTTTACCTTTTAAGGTTAATTTCTTACTGAAAGGCAGCACATCTAAAGATAAATCAGGCGTTACAACAGCGGTGATCAATGGCGCTTGACGGACCAACATTTCATTACCCGTTAAATTCAACTGGATACGTGGATCATTTTTCCAGTCAATATTTCCGGTTAATTTGCCTACACCACGCCCACTGTTAAATGCACCATCAATCGTCGCGTAGTTTTGACGCACAGCAGAATACAACTGAATATTGGTCAAGTTTACAGGCAATGAAATCATGCTAATCGAGCCATTTTTCACTCGAATCTCACCATCCATTAAAGGCTGAGACAATGTTCCGCTAATTTTTGCCGCATAAGACAACGTACCGCCCATTGAACGGACATCTTGTATAAATGGTTTTAAGATTTTCAATTGAACTTGGTTAAAGGCCACTTCACCACGGATCGGTTTATTGGCTTTATACGGGTCAATAATAATATTGGCATAACCTGTACCAATATCAGGAGCTTTGGTATCGAGTCGAATCTGTAAACCTTCAGCGACACTTTTAGCAATCAAACCTACTTCATCATATTTTAAAGTGGATGCTAAATACTGTGGGTCTTCTGCTGCTAAACCGAGTAAACCGTCACGAGTCACTAATCGTGCATCAATTTTAGGTTTTGCACCTTTCGCCCAAGACGCTTTTGCATAACCATTCACTTTACCCGTAATCGCCAGGCCTTCAGGCATAAATGCTGCAAAATCATTTAAGTCTAGGTTCTTTGTCACAAAGGATACATTGCCGCGGTTTTTATTCACACGAATCGGCTGATCAAAACATAATTCACTTTGCTGACTCATCCAACAATGCGCGCCGACAAATAAGTCAGACTGTGCAGTGTTGTAAATAATCGACGCATTTTGACGCTGTACGAGACGTGTACGCAACGAGTCAAAATCGCCTTTTTGAATCTGACCGAGCCAATTATTTTGTGCGTTGAAACCACCGGCTAACTGCACATAAAATTTTGATAATTTATTTTCAGCACTGACTTTTAATAAATGCGCATTACGTGTACCGGCCAGTGAAATTTGACCTTTTACAATCTCACGGTTGTTACTGCGTAAATTATCCATCGTTGCCGTTAATAAACTTGGTGAAGTCGCAGAAGTTGGCAACTCGCCTTGCACCCGTATTTTTTTCACACTGAATAAATTATTAAAAGCAAAATCATCTATTGCGATATTGGCAGATGCTTGCAGTCGTGGCTGTGCTTGAACATTTAAGTAGCCATAAGCACGTCCACGTAGGCCTGCATAAATTTCATATAAAGCTGGTGCATTAATTTTCAATTGTAAATTTTGTGCATTACCAGTGGCTTGAATTTGGTTATTGGCATAAGCCAACAGTAAATTATTCGCTTCAAACTGTTTTGGCATAAAGCCGGATTGATTTGAATTAATCACCATCGCCAAGTTACCTTGACCACGGACAGGTTTGTTATTGATCATACCTGCCAAATTCAGACGTTCAATTTGAATACGTTTTAGCGCATCTGACCACACACCATTGGTTTTTAAATTTCCAGATAATTCACCCCGTACATTTGAGGCAAAATAATGCGGCTTAAAATGCACCAGTGATGCATTAATATCCCAACCAATGGCTTTTTGTAGTAAAACTTGTCCATTGGCAGAAATTTTACCTGCCACGCCATCATGACGCAGCTCGGCTATTTTAATTAATTCAGGTGTGCCAGATACTTTGAAAATCAAACTGCCTTTACTTGCGGCAACTTGGCTTGCATTGAGGCCACCATCATAATTCACAGCAAAAGCTTTAAAGCCTCCACCTTGTTTCTCATCATGGAAAGTCAGCGCAGCAGTAGATTGACCTGTTAAATGAACCGTTTCATTTTGCTGTGCTAGTCGGCCTAACAAATCAATATTATTCAGCTGAATAATCTGTTGATTTGGTTTTGCATAACCATTGGCTTTTAATGACCCTGTAATTTGATCGACAGGCGCAGCAGCTACGATGGTTTGCGGATTGAACTGCTGTGCTTGTACATTGGCTTGCCATTTCAGCATACGTTTTTGATCAGGCAATTCTACAACTGCGTTACCTTTGAGCTGACCTTTGTCGGCCACATAACTAAAGGCATGGACATTGAGATTGTTATTTTTCAGATTGAGTTTGGCTTGATATTGTCCAGCAGGCAGAGCACCTTTTTCATGTCGTGACACTGTGGTCGCCACATTAATATTCTGCTGACCTTCTGTAAGCGCCAATTGCACATTGCCCGAATCACTACTCAACCATCCAACATATGGCACTGCACGGTCTATATTTTTCCAAGACACATCCATCAGCATCGGCTGAGCTTTATTATTTTTGGCAGGCGCTTGATCGAGTTTTAAATTCCAAGTTTCATATTGGTCAAAATCCACCAACGCCGTCAGGTGCATGCCTTTTTCAAGGGTCCCTTTAGACGCAATCTTACTGTTTAAATTTACAGGTAGAAAATCTTGAACCACCTGCGGGATCAGCTTATGTTTTGGATTAATTTTATCTAAACGACCGCTTACATCCCAAGTGACCTGATCTTTCCAACTCACCACGCCACCCAAGTTGACAGCGCCGCCCATTACTTGTCCATTTAGGTTAGTAATATCAAGTTGGTTGACCAAGTCCGTACTCATGAGCGCAGTATATTTACCTTCAGGGATATTGGCCCCGCTCAGGTCCGTGTATAAATCCAAATTAAGACGCTGAATATCCCCATTGAATTTTGCCAGACCATTTTTAGCAAAGAGCTTTTGCTCAGTCAGTAACGGTAAATGATAGTTTTTAAATTTGAGCGCACCAAACATCGGAACATGTGAACGCATCGGATGAACCACAGCCCAACCAGTTAAAAGATCTGGGGTATGAGTTGCCACACCAGCTTGAATCGTATCAAGAGATCCTTTAGCCACCACTTGAATATCATGAATATTCAAGCTTTCACGTAGTGAAGGTAAGTTGACAATCCCCACAGCATTTAGCGGATACTTGCCTTCAAATTTCATATTCCCAGACGCTTGGCGCACGGATAAATAGCCCATATCCATACGGGTATCTTCAAATTTTAATTCCGTCCCTGACCAAAGCGCTTCATTTAATTCAATATCATAGAAATCTACACCTGAACTATGGGTTTTAATCAGCATATGATCTAGATCTGCATGATCGACACGAAGGACGAAAGGCAAACGGATTTCACTAAATGCAAAAGGTTTATCGCTAGGTGGGGTCTTGGTAATAATTTGCAGATTTTTAACATCTGCCTTATTTAAATGAATTTCTTTATTAATAATAGCGCGCCAGCCGAGTGTAATATCGGCACGGTCAATCTTTACATCGACAGGCTTTAGCGTAACGAGGACATTTCGTAGAATAATGCCCCGCCACAGGTTACCACCTTCATATTCATAGTGAATGATTTGCTGACGTTCCAGAACACGGTCAAGTAAAAACTTACTGCCTTTGTCTGTAGAAAACATGACTACTAATGCAGCCACCAAAAAGATAAGCACGAACACGAAGGTCAAAATGACACTTCGAAGAATACGACGCTTCTTTGGCAGTTGCTCTACCGGCGTTTCGTTTTCTGGTTCTTGCTGTTCTTGTTCAGTCATAAAAAACACATCACCTAAAAATTACAATTGTGAACCAATAAAGAAATGTAAACGAATTGGTTTGCTGTCGTCAGAAAGTCCAGTAGCAACATCTAAACGAATTGGGCCAATTGGCGAAGCCCAACGTATCCCCACACCTGCGCTATATGCAGTCGGTGTATTAAAGTCTTTATCGTACGCATTACCAAAGTCACTAAAGACCGCAGCGCGCCAACCTTCTTTAAATTGGTAGTTATATTCTAATGAACCCGTTGCCAAGACTTGACCACCAATTTTATAGCCATTTTCTTCAGCCGCTAAACTCTTATAGTCAAAGCCGCGAATGGTTTGGTCACCACCGGTAAAGTAGCGTAAGTTATAAGGAACTTTATCAAAGTTCTCTGTCAGAATATAACCTAAATCACTGCGCCCAACGACTTGGTGATTATCATTTTCACCCAATGAATAAATAAAGCGCCAGCCCGCATTCAAGATCGCCATATCAACATCTGAAAGTAAGCTTTCACTTCCGACTTCAACTTTATAGGTCTGCTTGATCCCTTTACTCGGGTTCACACGTTTATCAGAGTCGGTTCGAGAAATTTCATAGCCAAACATCAAGGACTGTTGTTCATTGTTGGTATTCACCAAGAATGCATCTGGAATGTCATCACTAGGATTAAGTCCGTCATCAGTAATACGGTCCAAACGATAACGTAAACCAAAGGTATGCTGCCAACTACCACGGGGGTTTTTAATAATCCGGTCCACACCCGCTACAGCAGATTCAATGGAAAGATTAACACCTTGACCGACATCATCACGTTCTTCACGTTCATAACCACCGACTAAGCTGACATAGTCATTTAATGGGTGGTTATATGGAATGTTATAGCGTCCATCAATCGATTGACGGATTTTGGATACTTCCATGTTGGCGTCAAAAGAATGACCACGTTTATTCACGATGGCACGGCGATACTGGCCACGAACACGTGTGCCTGTATCAGTACCAAAACCTGCACCAATTTCTGCACTATTCAGCTTGTCTGCATTCAGTGTCACGATCACAGGGACTTTTTTATCTTCGCGTGCTTGCGCTTTTAAGCGATCTTGTTCTGCTTGTTTGGCATCTTGCGTATCTTGCAAACTGCGTAATTTAGAGGATTGCTCTGCATCATTCACCCCCGCAAATTGGTCTTCATCAACCACTTTTTGCGTGACTTCTTTATTCGACATCACTTCAGTTTTATCTTTCACCACTTGTGAACTTTCAGACAACTGATTTTGATCAACCAAGGTCTGAATATCTGGTGGCAGTTCAAGCGGCTTTTCAATCGGGTCTGGTCGAATCGCATCAACCAAGGTGTAGTTAAAATAGCGCGAGTTCGTCAGGTTATTGGCCAAACCATTCACACGCCAGAAAGTATAGTCAGCACCGTCTTTCCACGTCACCAAGCTTTCTAAAATATCGCGATCCAATGGAAACTCTGCATTCGGATCACTCATTCTAAATTCGACTTCGCCTAGCTTATAACGCTCGCCCGTTTCAAAGCGCAAATTGATATCGGCTGTATTTTGTGGTTGAGCCACTCTTACATCGTGCAAACGCCAGTACGAGTCGAAATAACCGTTATTAGTTGCTGCATCATTAATTCGGCCTTTCGTCGTTTCGTATTTACCATGATTAAGAATGTCACCTTCTTCCTGATCTGGTAATACACCAATCACCTGAAACTGAGCTTGGTTCGCCCCAGCCCCAGAAAATTCAACATTCTGTTTTTCAATTTGCACAGGCGTATTTGGTGTAACCAATACACGAACTTTGCTGTCAGACACTTTTTCAAATTTGAATTCAGATTGATAGAAACCCACGGCTTGCGCGGCTTGATTGGACAAGCTACGTAATTGAGGCAAAGCCGATGGAAAATCACTAAAGGATTCTTGAGTAAAACTTGAAAGCTTGCCTTTAATATTGGCTTTGAGATCTTCCAGTGCCGCACCGTAGGCTTTACTCGACGTTTGACTGGTATTATGTGCTGATGTAATTTCAACATCCGCACTAATTCGTGGCACTTTTGCCGTGTTCATCTGACGTGGCGGACGTACTTTATATAATAAGCGCTTGAAAATACCCGGCTCTGCATCATCCTCAACTGTTGGGTTATGCAGCTCTTGCAGAGTATTGGCATTTTCATTTCGTGTCGCGGTAATTTCATTATCCGAACGAATTTCACCCATGAGCTGATCAATATTGACTGGCGCTTGGTTAATTTCCGTTAACTCTTTTTGGGTAATATCTGCAACAGCAACTTCTGTTTGCTGTGTTGCACGGTACTCCTGCGCTTGACGTTTGGCTTCTTCAGCAACTTGGAAGATTTCATTCGCCATGTTTTGATCAACAGGTGTCACGGGTAAGTTTTCTAAATCTTCAAACTCAATGGGTTTAAATTCTTGTAGTTGAGTTCCTGCTTGCTGCTGTTCTTGCAGCATTTTCATGCTATCAACAGATTCTTCTGGTTCATTTATATTTTCAATTTTTTCAATTGCTTCAGGCGTCGATAGCCCTTGCTTTACAGCCTCATCCTTGATTTCAGCAACAATCTCTGCTTTTGTATCGGTAGATGTTGGAACCGTTTCTGCGGGAGTTTGGGCGAAACTATGCTGAGCACACAAGGTCAAAAAGATGCTCATATATAGACTTTTATTGCTATGATGCTGTCGTATGCAGTGAGCCATACTGTGATGAAGCATTGTTTTTTTAAACTTGATTTTTGCAGGCATAGCAAACTCTAACAAATTTCATTATGTAATGGACTTAGTCAACCAGATGTAGAGCTAAAGATCTTATATCTATTGGTTTTTCGCCATCTCCAAACTCAAAAACATATTACATGATTTTTTTAGAGATTTTACCAATCACTCACATTTCTTAATAAAACTTAATGTAGCAAGACGCTTATGAATAACAACGAACATCTGCTAGGTACACGCCGTTTCCTGCCTATGTTTTTGACCCAATTTTTTGGGGCGCTCAATGACAATGTCTATAAACAGGCTTTATTGTTGGTCATTACCTATGGATTAATCCAACAACAGGCATTACCCATCAGCACGCTAAACAATCTGGCTGCATTATTGTTTATTTTACCCTACTTTATTTTTTCAGCGACAGCGGGACAGATCGCAGATAAGTTTGAACGTTCACAACTTGTCCGTGGCATCAAAATTTTAGAAATTATCATCATGATCATCGGCAGTATTGGCTTTCTGACCGGTCATTTATGGTTATTGTTGCTGGCTTTATTTTTGATGGGGACCCATTCGACATTTTTTGGTCCAATCAAATATGCAATTTTGCCTGAAATTTTAAAGCCCAATGAGCTGATGTCAGGCAATGCGCTCTTCCAATCGGCAACATCCATGGCAATTTTATTCGGGATGATTTTGGGCGGTGCAGTGATTGCTCCATCTCAAGGCAATTTAATGTGGATCAGCCTGACAGTAATGACCATCGCCATTTTAGGTTATATCACCAGTCGTTTTATTCTTAAGCAAAATGTCACAACACCTGATTTAAAAATCGATTGGAACTTTTTTCGTACCAGTTACCAAACGATGAAATATGCCAAAAGTTTGCCGCTGATTTTTACCATTTTATTGGGGAACTCGTGGTATTGGTTTTATGGTGCAACCTACCTCACCCAAATTCCACAAATGACCCAGCAAAACCTACATGCCTCTGAAAATGTCGTTAGCTTGCTATTGACCTTTTTCTCTGTGGGTGTGGGCGTGGGTTCATTGCTTTGTCGTAAATTGGGCGGCACTCAAGTCAACATTAAGATGGTTCCCATCGGTGCTGTAGGTTTAACGGTATTTGCACTGTATTTAGCATTTAGTTTAACGCTTGTCCCGACTCATACAGGTCCACTCATTACCCTTTCAGAAGTCTTTCATCAAGGTTGGGGCTATTACCATGTCATGATTGCCGTGACTTTGTTGGGTATTAGTGGTGGTTTTTACATCGTTCCGCTCTATGCAATGATGCAAGCTTACTCCCCACGCTCACATCGTGCACGAGTCGTTGCCGCAAACAACATTTTAAATGCGGTATTTATGGTATCTTCTGCTATATTTTCAATTATTATTCTGAGTGTTTTAAAGATTGATATTAAAATACTTTTTTGTATAACTGCAGTACTCAGTGCAATTTTTTGTATTTGGCTGCTATTACGCATCAAACCTTTGCTTCACACTACGCAAGTCTCTCTGGAGGATTAATCCATGCGTCAATTTACAGGTGTCGACAAACTTATTCATTCATTTGATCAGGCCTTACGTAGTTTAGTTCCCGGAGCAACGGCTGCACATCGTGAAAATCCGTCTGTTGCTGAAAAGACTCAACTTGCAGTCAGCGAAGCACGCCATGTGGCAGGTCTAATGCGGGTCAACCATAGTGGTGAAGTTTGTGCCCAAGCGCTTTATCATGGCCAAGCACTCACCGCTAAACTGCCAAATGTCCGCCGTGAAATGGAACACGCTGCGATTGAAGAACAAGATCATCTGGCTTGGTGTGAAGACCGCTTAAAAGAATTAGACAGCCATACCAGTCTGCTCAACCCTGTTTGGTACGGCCTTTCTTTTGGGATGGGTGCATTAGCAGGTATTGCCGGTGATAAATACAGCCTAGGTTTTGTCGCTGAAACTGAGCGTCAAGTGAGCCTGCATTTAGAAGATCACATCCGCCAACTTCCTGAACAAGACGAACGTTCACGTAAAATCTTAGTGCAAATGAATGAAGATGAGCTGCATCACCGTGATACAGCACTCAATGCAGGTGGTGTAGACCTTCCTGTTCCAGTTCGTATTGCCATGACTGGTATTTCTAAGCTGATGACCAAAACCAGTTATTACATTTAATGCTTTTCTAATGATTGTCGCTAAGTTTTATAAAAAGTGAACAAAAAGCCTGCAATGATGCAGGCTTTTTCATAAGTAATGTTTTGACTCTAATACAATAATTCCTTCGCCATCAAAACAGTTTATAGGCTGCCATCGACTTGGTGTAAACCAATCAAAATTCAAACTATAAAGTTGCTCAGTGGACGGATAACCTGATCCACCTAATTCAAGCAGCCATCCTGCCGGACAAATTTCCTTTTGGTTATTAATCACAACAGAATGATCATGTGCCAATTCCAGCAATAAATGACGATCCAGCTCAAATGCAATAACATCAAATCCAGCTATTTGAATCGGCTGTGGAAAACGAGCCGATGTCAAACCTTGACGAATGTCCGTCATCTGTTCCAGAGTATAGTCGGTTTCAAATGATCGGTTAATCCACGTGCCTTCAGGCAGTACAACCTCTCCAAAGTTTAAGGGTTCCTGCAACTGTATATAAATTTTCTTTTGATACTGCCACTCTGCATAGTCAGAACGAAGACCCGAAATCACGAACAATCCAAGCGTTACTGCAACAAATAAAGGAAAAAACAATACGCCAGATAAGCCAATTTTAAGTGCCGCATTTACTTTATATGGTCGATTTTTTTGCTTTTTATACCAATTATTCCAACTCAACCAAATCGCAATGACGATAAATAGCACCAAAATCGCAAAGCAAATAATAAGGAAACCTCCCGCACCTGCACCATAACCTAAGCCCATATCGCTCTCACTAAATATCCCTTTAAATCTTTTAATTATGTTTTGACGACTTTATCAGATCAACCACTTGCACTTTATCAATGTTGATGATGCTTACGCCACCACTTCAACACCGTATAGAGCACACGGAAGAATACGATACATAAAATAACGGCAATAACGATGTAAATATCTTGATGATAAGGCAGCATTTTCGCCCAAAATAGATGTAAATAATGACTGATTTGGAAGCCAATCGTTGCGACCAACATCGCCCAAATAAAACAGGCAACCAGATTAATCAGCCCATATTTCCAAACAGGATAAGCACGCACACCGACTGCAATAGGTAAAATAGTTCTAAAACCCCAAGCAAAGCGCATAAATAAAATGGTCAAAATAGGATAACGTTCAATAAACTGGCTCGCACGATCGAATTTTTGTGCAAATTCCGCATTCGACTGGATAAGTTTTTGCCCATAGCGAGCGCCCATTTGATAATAAAACTGATCACCAATAAAACTGCCCAACATCGCCACCGCAATCAACATTGGAAAATGAAGTATGTGTTGATGTACGGCATAGGCGCCAATCATCAGCACTGTTTCTCCTTCAAACAATGTGCCAATAAAAATCGCAATATAGCCATAATGCTGAATCAGATCAGTCCAGTTCATATCATTATTTTGAAGCTAAAAAAGATAATGTAATCCTGCGACAGACTATACGCTAGCGCATACCATGACAGGATTTGAATATTTTTGTTATTGTTTATCTAGGGTATTTAGGTCAGTTTGAAATATCACTCATGTGCATTGAAAGCATTTCGTTTCATTCACTCAATCCACTAAAACTTTTTGACAACTCACCATAGGAAATTGATGCGCTGGATGTTCAAACATCTTATTTTTCCATATATCGAACATTGGAATTTTAACATCGAGTGCTAAAGGCAGTTTTTTCGGATTAAATTGCATGTGCGCTAAGCTTTCGCCCCACGCGATCAGATCCAGATCCAAAGCGATATTATGAGACGGACGAACACGACCTGAGTCTGCTTCCATTTTTTTCAGTAAGGTGCTGATTTCATCTACAGATAAACTGCTTTTCACCAAACAGGCTGCATTCCAATAATCCGCCCCAATGCCATCACGACAAGGAATCACATAAATTTTGGAAAATTCAGCATGACCCAAAGCCTGAATTTGACGTAAAGCCAGTTGAAAATGCGGTTTTGGATTGAAATTACTCGCCAGAGCTAGGGCGAAAATCGTTTCGGTGGCGTTCAAGACGAATTCCTACAGAATTGGCTTGCGCGATAATGGCAGGCTTCCGGATGGTAATCATAATAGATTCAATGCTGTCATAGGTAGCAAAAAGTGCATCAATCACCAGTTTTGCTGCATGTTCGATCAATTTAGGTTGAGCAGTTTGAATGACTTTGGCTGATATTTCGCAAATTTCGGCATAATTCAAGGTATCTTCAAGCTCATCTGACTGAGCCGCCTGCGCTAAACTGGTTTGAATATTGAGGTCGAGCATCAAAGGCTGAATAATCTGACGCTCCCAATTGAAACAGCCGATGACAGTCTCAACTTTCAAGCCTTCAATGATAATTGCGTCCATTCTTACACTCAAATTAAAATCTTAAACATCGATAAAATCCTCCTGTTAAAGAAAGAGGATTTTATTTAAATCTTGCGGCTAAATTATTGCTTCAACAATAAATTAGGGTCCATAGTCTGCACCATCTGAATACGCTGGTCTGCATAAATATCGGTATATGGCGCTAGGATGCGCATAAAGCGATCGAAGTACAACATTTGTTTGAATAATAAAGCGAAGTCACGTGGGAAGCGAATACCATGACGCTCTCCGACTTGTACCATATCCATCATGATGTCATTCAAATCGGCAGGATTCGAGGTTAATAACTCTTGCGGATCGGCCAAAAGCACACCGCTAAATAAGCGCTCTAAGTCGGCAGCTAAGACTTGTGTGTCAATTTTGACAGCCGTCATGCCCATTTTCAGCATATTTTCAGCCATCAAGTTGTAGTCAGTTTTTTGTAGGGCATCCATAAACGCAATACATGCTGTCCACACTTCAGGTTTCAACTGGCCCACGATACCAAAATCGATGAATCCAACTCGACCATCTTCAAGCAACATCAGGTTGCCTGCATGTAAGTCTGCATGGAAACTATTACATAACATCAAGCTGCCAAACCATGTATTCATCGCTGTCACCAAAACTTGCGATGGATCTTTAGCGACTTTCTTGACCACGTCAAAATCGGTCAATGGCACGCCGTATAAACGTTCCATGGTTAAGACACGACGTGTTGAATATTGGTGATAAACCTTTGGTGCTGTTGCGGCTTTGTTTTGAGTTACGTTCAGATAATTCACAAAGTCGTCAAGATTTTGAGCTTCTTCAATAAAGTCCACCTCACGTACCATGCGAACTTTAATTTCTTCAACGATATCTGCAAGTGAAGCAAATTTGACTTTGGGTACAGCTTTTTCGACCAGTTTAGTAGCCCAATGTAAGACGTTTAAATCTGTATAGAGAATCGTCTCGACACCCGGTTTTTGCACCTTAATAACAACATTTTCACCAGTGACCAATTTAGCGGCATGCACCTGTGCAATCGATGCAGAAGCCAAAGGCTTTTCATCAATTGAAGCAAATATTTCATCTAAATTACGACCAGCAAATTCTGAAGCCAATACCTGCTGCACATAACTAAACGGCAATGACGGTGTCTGATCTAAACAGCCTTGGAACTCTTCGACATATTCACGCGGAAATAAAGAAGGTGTACTGGCAATAAATTGACCCAATTTAATATAGGTTGAACCTAGTGATTCAAAAGTTTCACGCATTAATTTTGCGTTACTTGGTTTTTCAGTTGCATATTTAAAGCCGGCTTTTGCCGCAACGACAGCGGTCTCACCCATGCGGGCAACCGAGCGAATTCCATCTAACCAGATATTGTTTTTCATAATGTCTTAGAAAAAAATAATTAACGTGAGTGTAGCAAAAAAATAAGGGCTTGCTGCTTTATCTTGCCTGACAGATTGGACAATCGGGATCTATTTCAAAAGCGAGAATTTTTTGTTTCATTGACAGACCATCCCACAACAAAAGTTTTTGTTTCAATACTGTCTTTCCTAAACCCAAATAAAGCAAAGCATGATGAGCTTGCAAACTTGCCATAACATTTGGTGTGGTTGCAAGCACACCCGAGTCTGCACAGCGCAAACTTTCATTGGCATGCTGTTCTTTTGGAAATAGACATTCATAACATGCCGCGTTTCCTTCGACCATAAACAGTTGCCCTTGGAAACCAATCGCTGAAGCACTAATCAGCGCCACATTATTTTCTACGCAGCTTGCATTGACCAAATAACGCGTGCTGAAATTATCACAACCGTCGAGAACCAAATCTTGCTGTGAAATCAATGCCTTTGCATTGCTTTCATCTAATTTTGAGGTATAGCTTTGCACACGGATATACGGGTTAATCGTTTGTAAACGTTTAGCCAAAATTTCAGCTTTATAAAAACCTACATCGTGTTCGATATACGCGATTTGTCGTTGCAAATTACTGATTTCAATGCGATCTGCATCGATCAAAGTGATTTGGCCAACGCCTGCACGTGCCAATAATTCGGCTGTAGTACAACCAATTCCACCACACCCTACGATGAGTACATTGGCAAGTTTTAGCTTCTCTTGCGCATCGATGTCCCAACCATCAAGCAATATTTGACGGCTGTATAGATGCATTTCATCATCACTTAATTCCATGTCTGAATCTAGATCGAGCTGTGCATCCATGTTCTGCTATCTCATTTAAAACATAAAACCGAGGCCATTATAACGAGCAATCCAAAGATAAGGACGAAAATAAATATTCAATTTTGCTATGAAAATTTAGGCATTCACATTTTAAACAAAGCCTGAATACTTTGTTCAATTGCCGTATTTACCTGCTGCATATCGATCTGCTGATTTAAAAATAGTAAATCGACGAAAGGCTTCGAAATGGTTGCACCAAATAACATATCCGCCATGATATCTGCATTTAAGTTCAATACAAATTGGGCACTTGGAATATGACTCACAGTATGAATCAAATGATCTCGGCTTTTGGCGATACCTTTTTCATAAAAAGTATCACTTATTCCATCAACACCAACACGCTCTGCGATCGCCAGTCGGCACAACTTAATATGCCGCTCGGACAGGACATGCTCAGCGATTTTCTTCAACTGATTCTGCAAGGCCAACACACGATCTAAACTATTGGCATCAAAAGCATCTTCAGTCCATATATAGGACGACTCAACCAATGAAATAAGCAGTTCACGTTTATCAGAAAAATACACATATAGCGTTTTTTTAGACATACCTGCTGCGGTCGCAATTTCAGACATGGTGACATTTTCAAAGCCCTTCTCACCAAAGAGTTGTTCTGCAATAGAAAAAATTTCTGCACGCCGCTGTTCTGCCGACATGACCAAAGGACGGCCTAGTTTTGCCAATGCTGCTCTCTTTGACTTAGGAAACCGATAAGTTTCAGAATGCGCTGCTTTCCACAAGATCCAACCACATTATGACAGCATCAAATACACGTGCAATGCCCATACTCATTGCATTACTCGCAACCATCGGCCCGATAGGTATTGATATGTACCTACCAAGCATTCCCGTTATGGCAACATCTTTAGGGAGTAGCGAAGGTGCGATCCAACTGAGTTTGATGACATTTTTTGTGGGTTTAATGCTTGGCCAGCTGATGTATGGCCCACTATCGGATAAATTTGGCCGTAAGCCGCTTATTTACTTAGGTTTAGGGATTTATATTTTAGGCTCGATCGGCTACACATTTGCACAAAGCGTTGAACAATTACAATGGATTCGCTTTATTCAAGGTTTAGGTGGTTCAATTGGGATGGTGATTGCCTTTGCGATTATCAAAGATCAGTTTCAAGGCCCGGCAATGGGCAAAATGATGTCAATGGTTTTGGCGATATTAGGCCTTTCACCGGTGGCTGCACCTCTAATTGGCGATGGCTTACAGGCTTTAGGTTCATGGCGAAATATTTTTATTTTTTTAGCCGTATATGCCGCGATTGTATTGGCAGCCGTTGCAATGCTACTCCCTGAAACACGTCAAGTGGAATTGCGTCAACAATTCAAGCTCTCACAAACCATCAAATTATATGGGCAAATTATCAGGGATCGTAAGTTCATCATTTACTCACTCACACTGTGTATTGCACAAGCTGGCTTCTTTGCCTATATCGCTGGTTCAGCCAGTGTATTTATCAGTGAGTATCAGTTGAGTTCTACCCAATTTAGCCTGCTCTTTGCATTCAATGCATTTGGTTTAATTGCTGCTGCAATCTTTAACCCCAAAGTGCATGAAAAATTTGGACCACTGAATGCCTATAAAATCATGAACAGCAGTTTCTTACTCATTATGGCTGTATTGCTCCTTGCACAATGCTCAGGCTATTCAAATCTAATATTCTTCTGTAGCGCACTATTTATCGCCGTTGCACTTTTAGGTTTCATTATGCCTACCGGAAGCCATTTGGCTCTTATGTTTCAGCATAAAAATGCTGGTACAGCATCTGCATTATTAGGTGCTTTACAATTTGGCTTTGGTGCGATCATTACAACTTTAACCGGTAAATTTAGTAATTTTGGCAGCTTAGGTTTAGTCACAATCATGTTTGCTTGTGCACTTATTTCTGCACAGCTTTGCCTCATTAGCTTTCCAAAACATTTACCGATGTCTCAGCATTAAAATTGCAAACTCAAAAATAATTATTATCCAACTTAAATAAGCAAATCAAAAAAGGCTGCATTTACGCAGCCTTTCCTTTAATCTATCTCAGCCTAAACTTAACTGACCTTTTGCATACATTGTGCTTTGGCCACTTCTTGTTGCTTCAACAGATTACGTTGGATTTTTCCACTCGATGTTTTAGGCAACCCATCAACAAATTCAATTTCTTTTGGATAAGCATGCTTGGATAAACGTGATCTTACATAGGCTTGTAGCTTATCCATGAGTTCAGAACTTGCTTGATATTGTGGTTTCAATACCACAAAAGCTTTGACCAATTCAGTCCGCTCAGGATCAGGCTTACCAACAACTGCCGACTCTAAAACCTCTTCGCACTCTAATAATGTGCTTTCCACATCGAAAGGTCCTACACGATAGCCTGACGTTGTAATGACATCGTCAGCACGACCCACAAAATCAATTCCACCTTCTTCATTTAAACGAACAGTATCACCAGTTAAATAGTAGTTACCTACAAAGGCTTTACGGTTATTGCCACCATAGCCTGTGAACCACATGAGTGGAGATTGCGACCAGTCTAATGCCAATGTTCCAATCCCACCACGTTCAATTTCTTGATAGTCTTTATTGAGCACCGCGAAACGATGACCCGGTATAGCAAAACCGGCTGAACCCACTTTTTTGTAGTGTTCTAAGGCATGATGATTTGCAATCACCATTCCAAGTTCCGTTTGTCCATATTGGTCATAAATATTGACGTTTAAGTCGTGATTAAACCATTGAATCACTTCAGGCGTTAGCGGCTCACCTGCGCTACTCACAACCCGTAAATGTGATTTTATGGATGCGTCAAATTTTTCTTTGAAGCCAAAGAACATACGAAAAGCCGTTGGAGAACCGGTCAAATTACTGACTTTATATTTTTTGATGACTTGAAGTGCATGATCAACACTAAAAGCACGTTCATCCATAATAATGCTGTGTCCTAAACTTAATGGCCCTGCAATTCCATAGTACAAACCATAAGCCCAACCCGGATCTGCCAAATTCCAAAATGAATCTTCATCACGCAAATCAACCGCATGTGTCATATACCCTTTAAATGCCAATAACGCTTTGTGTGGCACAGGTACAGACTTGGCTAAACCGGTCGTCCCTGAGGTAAACATCATTAAAAATTCATCGTCAAATGAACGGGGAACTGAGTTAAATGTGGCGTCATGCAATTGCAACTCTGACCAAAAGTCAGGATCTGTCTGAATTGCTTGATCGGCATGTACAGTTAAAATATGCGGTAAATCAATATGATTGAGTTTTGATCGTTGCTCAGTGTTGGTTACAATCAGCTTTGTTCCCGCAGTTTGCACTCGATGTTCAATCGCTTTGGACTCAAATGCAGTAAACAACGGTTGATAAATTGCCCCTATACGCCATGTTGCCAATACGGTGATCAACAACTCTGCTGTGCGAGGTAAAAGACCTGCAATGCAATCACCTGCTTTCAATCCAATGCGCTGATAATAATTTGCCAATTGTGCAGAAGCTAAATCTAATTGCTCAAAAGTCCATTGCTCAGATTCACCATTTTTACCTTCCCAGATCAGCGCAGTTCGATTTTGCCCAACATAGCGCCCACAACATTCATCATAAGCATTGATTGAACTTGGCGTACCGACCAATTGTTCTGTAACCATCTTTTCAAAATTAAAATCACGATATGCTTGTTCTAGTGTCTTCATGACGACAATTCCTATCCAGTTCTCTATGATTCAAAGTGCAAGACTTTGAGGTTTATTCATCTTGTTGTTGTACCGCTGCGTACTAGTGACGATTCCTTTGCCACATCCGCCTTTACTGCTATTCCATACACCGATTGCAATGTCGGTTTTTTAGTTTTGAAACTTATACTTTGTTAAACAATCTATTCTTAGACTGTGTATACCTAGATAACCATGTTTGGATGTCCCCTGCAATTTCCATAACCATCAACGCCATTGCAGGGTTTGAACATCGACCAAAGTCTATTTTTTAATCACCTATCCTTTGGTGACTTCACGTGCAATCACCAGACGTTGAATGTCCGACGCACCTTCATAGATTTGACTGACACGCACATCACGATAAATTCGTTCTACTGGGAAATCAGATACATAACCATAGCCCCCATGAATTTGAATCGCATCTGAACACACTCGTTCAGCCATCGTCGATGCAAAAAGTTTCGCCATTGAGGCTTCTTTTAAACATGGAAAACCGGCATCTTTTAAAGTCGCTGCATGGAAGATTAATTGGCGTGCCGCCTCAATTTGGGTGGCCATATCTGCTAGGCGAAATGCCACGGCCTGATGCTGTACAATCTCCACCCCAAATGCCTTGCGTTCATTGGCATATTCAACAGCCGCATCTAATGCCGCACGGGCCATACCCACAGACTGCGCAGCAATACCAATTCGACCTGACTCTAGGTTTGATAAGGCAATTTTATAGCCTTCCCCCTCTTGGCCTAAAAGACTATCCGCAGGAATACGACAGTCATCTAAAACAATAGTTGCTGTATCGGAACAATGCTGACCCATTTTGTCTTCTAAACGCGTTACGATATAACCTGGCGCATCCGTTGGTACTAAAAAGCACGAAATCCCTTTTTTACCTGCAGACTTGTCCGTTACCGCAAAAACTAAGGCTACTTGGGCATGTTTTCCTGTGGTAATAAATTGCTTGGTGCCATTTAACACCCACTCATCACCATCACGCTCCGCTTTACATTCCAATGCACTCGCATCTGAACCCACTTGTGGTTCTGTTAAGCAAAAACAACCTAACCATTCGCCAGTGGCTAATTTTTTTAAGTATTTTTCTTTTTGTGCTTCTGTACCATAACGCTGCGTAATGCCACATGGCAGTGAGTTTTGTACGCTAACAATCGTCGAAATCGCACCATCACCTGCAGCAATTTCTTCTAAGGCAACAACCAAAGACACATAGTCTAAACCTGCACCACCCCATTCGTCAGAAACCGTCATGCCTAAAGCACCCAGCTCACCAAGTTCCTTTAGCTCTTGTGCAGGAAAT
This sequence comes from Acinetobacter sp. YH12097, assembly GCF_013419225.1. Taxonomy (NCBI): domain Bacteria; kingdom Pseudomonadati; phylum Pseudomonadota; class Gammaproteobacteria; order Moraxellales; family Moraxellaceae; genus Acinetobacter; species Acinetobacter sp. YH12097. The sequence continues at coordinate 292,040 of NZ_VPAN01000001.1, forward strand.
GCTGCCGTTTTGTCACGCTCTGCAGCCGTTGGTTTCAGTTTTTCTTGCGAATAGCTTCGCATCATGTCCTGAACCATTTTTTGTTCATCATTTAAAATCATGAGACTTCCTTTTCTAAATCTTTTATAGCGGGAATAGCTTTAAATTTTGGATAACTGCGGAATTAAAAATTCTTTGGCTGTATAAAGCAAAGTTGGATACACGACGACGTCATTTACAACTGTCTGAGGCAGGACGCTATTAATCTCTAGTGTTTCTGCGACCCGTAAATCAATAAATACTTGATGACGAGTTTTGCAAATGACAATGATTTTGGTTACTTTTGCCTAAAACAAAAGTAACAAGATGAGCTACTGTCAACAAAGTTATTCTCGATCAGACTCCGTCGTAGAAGCCTGAATAAGCAGTTTTAATAAATAACTATTTAGGCTGCATACGGATCGCGCCATCAAGACGTATCACTTCGCCATTGAGATAAGCATTTTCAAAAATATGCGTCACTAAGTTTGCAAACTCTTGTGGTTTTGCTAAACGTGGAGGGAAAGGCACCATTTGCCCCAAAGCATCTTGTACATTTTGTGCTAAGCCTTTGAGCATCGGCGTTTCCATAATGCCCGGAGCAATGGTCATCACACGGATTGATTCACGTGCAAGCTCACGTGCAAGAGGTAATGTCATTGCAACCACTGCCCCTTTTGATGCTGCATAAGCCGACTGACCAATTTGACCATCAAAAGCCGCTACCGATGCCGTATTCACAATTACGCCACGCTCTTCTTCACCTGCTTTTAATTCATATTTAGCAATCAGTTGTGCCGCATAGCGCAGCATATTGAATGTGCCTGAAACATTAATATTTAATACTTTTTGGAACATCGCCAAATCATGTAATCCGTCACGACCTAAAACTTTTGCAGAGGGTGCGATACCTGCACAGTTCACTAAGCCATTAAGTTGACCAAATTCCGCTTCAACTTGTACAAAGAAAGTACCGACCGCTTGTTCATCGGTAACATCCAATTGAACAAATTTGGCATGATCACCCAGTTGACGTTGCATCGCTTCGCCATGCTCATGATTCATATCCACAATAATCACTTTTGCACCCAGGCCAATCAGATGTGTTGCTGTCGCAGCGCCTAGTCCTGATGCACCACCAGTCACAACAAAAACTTTTCCTTTAATGTCCATATCAATTCCCTATTTACGATGTCTTGTTTTAAATTCGACTTAAGATGCAGAGTAAACAGAGAATTTATTCAGTACAATTTCCAAATGTTGCATCTTTTCTGATGTATTTGGACAATTCTGAACAAGGACCTATCCGCACATATGCCGAAGCATGGACTCGAATACAGCAAAGGGACGATTTCAATCGACTTGGTGCATGAAGCATTATACGATGCGCAAAAAAAGCAATTTGATATTTCTGCTATTTTACAAAAGGCGGGTATTCCCTCTGAGTTACTGCTATCGAGTAAAACCAGAGTTTCCGTTTCACAATATGCGGCTTTATGGACTCATCTTGCAGATGTGATGGATGATGAATTTTTTGGCATGGATCGGCATGCCATGCGACGTGGTAGTTTCAAACTGCTTTCAAAAATGGTCATGCATAACAGCACTTTGGGAGATGCACTCAAGCAAATTTTGCAGTTTTTAAATCTGGTTTTAGATGAATTGCATAGTGATTTAACCATTGAAGATCACTTTGCTTATATCGTGATCTATGACCAACAAGCGCCTAAACGCATGTTCAGCTATGCAACTTATTTAATGCTCATCCATACGCTACTGTGCTGGCTGAGTGGACAACGAATTTTGTTAAATCAAATCCAATTCAAATGTGATGCGCCGCTTGATGATCACGACTATAAAGTTCGCTTTTGTGAAAATATTCATTACCAAGCCAGTCAAAACTATATACAACTAGATGCCAGTTATTTAACCCTGCCAATCAAACAAGACACACGTTCATGGTATCAATTCCTACAACAAACGCCTGAAAACCTTTTGGTGCGCTTTAAAAACCCGTATGCGCTCAGTAGCCAAATTCGTAAACAACTGTTAGACGTTTCTCCTGCCGAATGGTTAGAGTTTTATGAGTTGGCGGTCAAAATGAATATGTCGGAAGCCACCATGCATCGCCGTCTTAAAAGTGAAGGTGTGAGTTATCAACAACTCAAAAATGATATCCGACGTGATACTGCCATCGATTTTTTAACCCATACCGATAAAAGTTTGCAAGATATCAGTGAAGAACTAAATTTTCATGATCCGAGTGCTTTTCATCGGGCATTTAAAAAATGGACAGGCGTCAGTCCCGGTGCGTATCGACAAAATAATGCGCCTGAATTCAAGGCCTAGAATTTGATATTCGCTATTTATAAATTGAATATTCATCTAATTAATAGAAAATCAATAACTTAAAAATATTCAATAAATAGACTGACCATTCATCCTTGAACGATTGCTACTTTAGTCTAATTAGGTTATTTTTCACTCAATTTAAAGCACTTTGCTTATTTATTTTTCAATTCTCCTGCATCTCCTTGAAAGGCTTTCCTATGCTTAAGATGATTGATGTTCTTGAACAACAACTTGTTCAAAACTTTTCAGATTCTCTTTTCACTCAGATTGACGCAATTGATGAACTGTTTCACGAACAGCTTAAAACTGTTGCAGATATCGATTTGCAAAATTTGATTTCACAATTTTTTAGCACTGAAAATGCAGTTGAAGTTGCTCATGCACTGGATATCCAAGCGGATGACATTGAAGCAATTCAAGCAGGTGCGAATCTAAAAGATGAAAATTTAGTCAATGCAACTGCAAAAATTATTGCTTACTGTCTTGCAGTAGAAACATCAGCTTTAGAACAAGTTGAAGTTTTCGATAGCTTACAAGACTACCCAATGTAAGTATTGATCGAATATCAAAAACAAAAAAATAAAGCGCATTCAATGCGCTTTATTTTTGACTATCTCTAATACCAAATCAATGTTGCCACTGACCTAAGCTGACACGGTCATTGCCACCATAATCTTTTACAGTCCGAACATTTCGATATCCAGCCTGTAAGAACAAATGTCTGACTGCTTCACCTTGGTCATAGCCATGTTCAAGCACCACCCAACCATGCACAGTCAAATGTTTTTTAGCTTGAAGAATGATTTGTTCAAGATCTGCAAGTCCATGATTGTCTGCAACCAAAGCACGTTCAGGCTCTGTCGCCAAATCTTTCATGTGTACATCATCAGCATCGATATACGGCGGATTTGACACAATTACATCAAAGAAAGCACGTCCAAAAGGTTTCAACCAAGAACCTAAGACAAACTGCACATGTTCAAGATCATGCTTTTTGGCATTAAACTCAGCAACTTCCAAGGTAGGTTCGTAAATATCTGAAGCCACAATTGACCAATCTGGACGTTCACTGGCTAATGACAAGGCTACAGCACCAGTTCCTGTTCCTAAATCGACCACACGAGCATCTTCAGGAAGTTCTAAACGGAGTACAGTTTCAACGAGTACTTCCGTATCAGGACGTGGAACCAAAGTATCTTTAGTCACTTTTAAATCTAGCGTCCAAAATGGCTGAGAACCTGTGACATAAGCCAAAGGCTCACCTGCTGCAATACGAGTAAGACTGTCGACATAGAGTTGTTCTTGTTCTGCCGTCAATTCTTGATCCTTTTTCATGATTAAATCAAAAGAATCAATCTTGGTGATGTGCTCTAACAACCACGCATTTTCCTGACGTTCATAACTTTCAGGTTCACCACGATAGGCCAAAGCCTGTGCAATATTCATTAGCCACCATTCTGCTGTGCTAATAATGCCAACTGATCGGCTTGATATTCACGATGCAAACTATCTAGCAATTCAGTCAAATCACCTTCCATCACTGCATCCAACTTATACAGCGTTAGGTTAATCCGATGATCAGTCATACGACCTTGTGGATAATTATAGGTACGAATACGCTCAGAACGGTCACCAGAACCTACTAAGTCACGACGCATTTCAGATGTCGCGGCATCTGCCGCCGCACGTTTGGCATTTTCTAAACGAGAAACCAACAGCGCCATCGCTTTGGCTTTGTTTTTATGTTGTGAACGTTCATCCTGACATTCTACAACTGTACCCGTTGGTATATGGGTAATACGCACCGCGGAGTCAGTTTTGTTAATGTGCTGACCACCTGCACCAGAGGCACGATAGGTATCAATACGTAATTCTGAAGGATTAATTTCAACACTTGTGTCTACATCAATTTCCGGCAAAATCGCAACAGTACATGCCGAAGTATGAACACGACCTTGTGACTCTGTTGCAGGAACACGCTGTACACGATGTGCACCACTTTCAAATTTCAAACGACCATATACGCCTTCACCATTGATGAGGCAAATCACTTCTTTATAACCGCCGTGTTCGCCGTCATTTTCAGACAACACTTCAATACGCCAACCTTGTGATTCAGCATATTTACTGTACATGCGATACAAGTCACCCGAGAAAATTGCAGCTTCGTCACCACCTGTTCCGGCACGGATTTCTAAATAAGCAGAGTTCGCATCATTCGGATCTTTTGGAATCATCAGAATGTTTAAGTCTGCTTCAAGCTGACCGATCAAAGCTTTATTTTCTTTGATTTCCTCAACGGCCATCTCTTTAAAATCTGGATCCGTCATCATTACTTCAGCAGTCTCAATATCTTCTTCAGCTTGACGGTATTTTTTCCAAACTTCAGTGATTTCAGATAAATCACTATGCTCACGTGACAACTGACGGAAACGTTTGTTGTCTGAAATGACTTCTACATCTGCGAGTAATGCATTTAATTCTTCGTGACGGTCAGAGAGCTGATCTAATCGTAAACATAACGATTCTTTCATTTTTCAAAAAATCTCAATACACAGGCTCTACCGCTAAACTTTCACGGATATGCCAAAATTCAAAATAATGGCGCTAGTGTACCGATAATGGGTCTGAAATGACATATTTATTGTTTTTTGGCCTATCGATGACCCGAAATATTAAAGTGTGAAATTCATCACTCCTACCTTTCTCCACAAAGTCGTACAGATTTTCAGCATTCGACCATTTTTTTCACAATATTAATAAAACTTATACAAACTAGACACTCAAATCACTAAATAAAGTGAAAGCTCTCCATATTTATAGCGAATAGTTTTGTTACATTTACTGCCATCGAAATGATTATGAAAAAGTCCTCGCGTTTATGAAGGACATGGAGTGAACTATGAAACTGAATACTCTTTTAATGACAGCCACTCTAGCAACTGCTTCTATGTTCACTGTGTCTGCAAATGCAGATAGTACAACACGCGTTGCTGCAGCTAGTGCATTAGGTAGTGTTGCAGGTACTGCAATTGGTAAAAACATGGGCGGTAATACCGGCGCTACAATTGGTGCTGCTCTTGGTGGTGCTGGTGGTGCTGCGGTAGCAAGTAATAAACGTAACCGTACAGAATCTGCTATCGGCGGTGCTTTAGGTGGTGGTACAGGTTATACCGTTGGTAAAAGCATGGGCGGTACAAACGGTGGTTACATCGGCTCTGCACTAGGTGCTGCTGGTGGTGCTGCTCTAGGTAATAAAATCTCTAAAGATAAAGCTTACGACAAACACCAAGAACGTAAATACAAAAAACGTTACCGTCGTCGTCACTAATTCAAAATTAGTGAGTCCTTATTGGATCGTGAAAAGAGCACCTTCGGGTGCTTTTTTTATGTATCGCCTTTTTTCAAATGATAAGTACAACTTTATTTATTGCACCTCAAATATGTAGAGTTGATCCACTCTATCCATGTAATCAATCATGTAGAAATAAAGTGCAAAATTTACATTGCAGCAACGGAACACGTATTTTATTTCACATCACGCTCCAAATATTTGCTATGTGTTTTCATATATTGATATCAACAGATAAACATCATGCTTCGTAAGGAGTTTAAAAATGAAAATTAATAAAATTCTATTCAGTGCAGCAATTGCCGCTTCAGCACTTACTATGACTGCAACACATGCAGGTAATAGCACCAATACTGCATTAACATCTGCTTTAGGTGGTGTTGTTGGTGCAGCAATCGGTAACCAAGTTGGCGGTCAAACTGGCGCAATGATTGGTTCAGCAATTGGTGGCGGTGCAGGTGCAGCAGCATCGGCAAACAAACGTGACCGTAATGGTGCCATCATCGGTGGTGCACTTGGTGGCGCAGGTGGTTATACCGTAGGTAAAAACATGGGCGGTACAAACGGTGGTTATATCGGTGCTGCACTTGGTTCAGCTGGTGGTTCTGCACTAGGTAAAAAAGTGTCTGAAGACCGTCGCTATGATGACCGCTATAATGGTCGTTATGATGATCGCTATGACCGTCGTTATAACAACCGTGGCTATCGTACCAATAATTATAGCTATAACGACCGAGGCTACCGTGGAGACAATGGTCGTCACTTAGGTTGGTACAAAAACGGTAAACGGTAATCGATATATTTCAATGGAAAAAAATCAGCACCTTCGGGTGCTTTTTTTGTATATAAAAAAAGTTTAGATATATCTAAAGTTGTCTTTTTACACCGCCCCACAACCATATCGAATTTATTCGATATACATTCAGCTTTTTATATCGTATTATTTCGATATAAAGATCTCTGAGAGAAAACATGCGTACTCTAGCCGATACAAAATTTTCAATACTTGAACTCGCACCTGTTCGAGATGATAAAACCATCGAATTTTCGCTCAAACATGCACTCCAGTTAGCACAGAAAGCAGAACAACTTGGCTATGACCGTCTATGGTTAGCCGAACACCACAATATGGACGGCATCGCAAGTTCTGCAACTGCGGTTTTACTCGGTTATCTCTTAGCAAATACACAATCCATCAAGCTCGGTTCAGGCGGGATTATGTTGCCCAACCATGCACCTTTGGTTGTCGCTGAACAATTTGGCACACTTGAAACGTTATATCCTGGACGTATTGAACTCGGCTTAGGTCGCGCACCAGGTACTGACCAAACCACCATGCGCGCATTACGCCGTGGCCGTCAGGAAACCGAAGATCAATTTCCACAAGATGTTCTTGAGATTTTACAATACTTCAAAGCACCTGAACCTCACCAGCGCATCATTGCCACACCGGGACAAAATACACATGTTCCTGTATGGCTTCTAGGTTCAAGTCTATTCAGTGCACAACTCGCTGCACGTTTAGGTCTACCCTATTCTTTTGCTTCTCATTTCGCACCACGCATGCTTGGACAAGCAATTCAGCTCTATCGTGAAAATTTCCAAGCATCCGACTATTTAGATCAACCTTATGTTTCTATGGGCGTACCAACGGTTGTTGCTGAAACAGATGAAGAAGCAGAATATCTAGCAACGAGTGCTTATCAACGGGTTTTAGGTTTAATGCGTGGTCAAAGTTTAAAACTCAAAGCTCCAGTCGACAGTATGCAAGGCTTATGGTCTGCTGCAGAAAAGATGTCTGTCGACAATTTCTACGCTATGGGACAAGTCGGTTCAAATGCAACCGTTCGAGCAGGTTTAGAAAACCTACTCACCAAATATGACGTTGATGAATTTATTTTCACCTGCGACATTTACGATACCGATAAGCGCATTGAAAACTTCGAACGTTTAATGCAAATCAAAAATGATCTAGCTTAAGACTCTAAGCTTAATGATCTAATCCAAGCGTTTAATCCGTCTAAAGGTAGAATTGTGACTACATTTTTTGTGGCTCTTTAGACGGATAGCAGTCAACAGATAATATGGTTTCGGCTAACAACGACCAAACCTGTACTTAAAAACCATCATTGCCTCAACGAAATAATTGCTTTACTCATTTTTATTGCTGTATAAATATTAAACATAAGCAAAACAAAGAGAAAAATAAGCAGATGAGCCAATATATTAATAAACCCACACCCGCATTTATCGCAGCAAGTTGGTGTGCACTGATCTTAGGCGCTGTGGTGTTTTGCATAGGTTTATTCAATGCAAATATGATGTTGAATGAAAAAGGCTTTTATCTCATTTTATTGCTTTATGGATTATTTTCATCGGTTTCACTACAAAAAATCATTCGTGACCGTTTAGAAGGAATGCATGTCACTGCAATCTACTTTGGACTGTGCTGGGCATCCGTCATTATTTGCCTCGTACTTCTTGCCATTGGTCTATGGAATGCTGAACTGGCATTAAGTGAAAAAGGTTTTTACATGATGGCTTTCCTAATGAGTCTGTTTGGTGCAGTTGCTGTACAAAAAAATATTCGTGATATGGACTATTTACGTACCCATACCGACCAACCCGAACTTAAACATTCAACCACGAGTCAGCTTGACTATAACTCATCAGATGATGAACCACTTTAAAACTCACAAAATTATAGATCTCAAAAGCTGTTCATGCAGGTCGCTCATTATTTCGACCTGCTTGAGCGAAAGATGAACTTCAACGCATAAAAAAATCAGTTCACTCCTAGAAATGTATAAATGACAAGGGCCAAGCAAATCAATTCTAGACAAATTGTATGACTCATCAGACTGAAAAAACGCTTTACCCCGACTGGCCCATCACAGAATATATTCCTATCTAAGACTCAACTAAAAAAACAAAAGACAAGGAATAAATATGGCCAACAAGCAGGATGCAACCCACCATATTTTTAATAATCATCTAGAGGATTTTGAACACTTTCGTGGAACGATCATCAGTTCAGAACAGATCAAAGATTATGATTTTAAGAATCAAAAAATCGCAATTATTGGGATAGATCAGCATGTGGTCTCTGAACTACATCATCTATGTCAGGTTGCAGATAACATCATGGTCTATCAAATCAAACCGCAATTTGTTTTACCGCGTACTGAACGTCTATTGAATAAATTAATTCAACATCCACTGATTGCAAAAAATCGACGTTTATTTAGCAATCGTATTAAGAGTATTTTGGCGATTCGCTTTTTAGAAGATCAAGTGCCGAACCATTGGTTAAGACATTTACTCAGTCCAAATACCGCAATTCAGAACAAAACCTTCCTAAAATCGGATCATTATTATGCAGCATTACAGCAGCCCAACTGCATCTTAAACACTTGGCCTATTGCAAAAATTCAGAGTAATTCAATCACGGCTTTAGATGAGCATACGTTTGAGTGTGATGTCATTGTGCGCAGCGAATCTAACCAGCCTAAAGAAAAGTAATTACATTGCAATTATTTTCACATGACAATTACTAGAATTTATCCGATTGATCAAAACTCACAACACCAATAGCCATCTCTGGTGGCTTTTGCTAGATCCCCTACGTTATTGAATACTTCTATTCGGTAAGGCTAAGGATTCTTAAAAATCTATAAATGAAAATAGCTTTAATCGTGCTACATGCTTTTTAAACGCTCAGACTTAAATCATGCATCCAACCTGCATCATCAGCTACAGTTCATTTATAGAAGTGCGATTTTTGAATAGTTATGATCAATTCTTCATGAAAATTTTATTTCAAACCAATAAATTTTCAGTCTCTTAATTTTGTCTTACACAACTCTTTTAATGACTAATTATAAGTAGGAAAATTTATACCGATGCTCATATTCAGCCGACATTTACTTATGTTCTAATCTATATTCAATAAGAAAATAACTGCTAAAAATCCAATTTTAATATCACTTCATATCTGCTTTTAAAGCCTAAATAGTCTCAATTCGAGCATTCCCCACCCACATCAATTAAATAAATGATGCCATTTCTTGAGATTTAACACCTAAAAGCGACTGTTTGATTATTTTTTATTCTATTTTCTGCCTATTTTTTTAGCATTTAAATCAGTATTTTTTAAAATTATGATCAAATATTAAACTGTATGTGCTAAATCTAGTATATACACTACTCTTATCAAGTAGATTATTCAGGCTTAATTCATAGATAAAAACACAGCAATACACGGATTATTTTAAAAGATTGAAGCTGTCAATTAGGCCATATTTTATAAATTTTCAGCCAAAAAAATTCATCAAATTGGTACACATTTGAATACAGAATTTGCTTAAATTTTAAGTCTAAATGTTGAGAAAAATTTTCATCAATATTTTAAATATTTATCATTCATTAAAAGTATGACAAGTCAAAAATTAATACTATTTTTATATAATTTATACAGTAATTTATTATCATTAAAAGAGCCACCGAAGTGGCTCAATTTACACTTAACCAATGCGACGTTTCAGTCCTGTCATTTGTAAAACACGTGTTGAAATTTCTTCAATCGACATTTCCGACACGTTTAAGTATTTAATTCCTTCTGAAATATAAATACCTTCAATCGCACGTAATTCCATCTGGCACTGACTAAAACTTGCATAACGGCTATTGGCCTTACGTTCTGAACGAATTGCTACAAGGCGCTCTGCATCAATCATCAAGCCAAATAACTTATGTTTATGCTCACGTAAAACTGCAGGTAAACGGTTGTCATCCAAGTCTTCTTCTGTCAACGGATAGTTCGCTACACGAATACCAAATTGCAAAGAGAGATAGATGGAAGTTGGTGTTTTACCCGAACGTGATACCCCGATTAAAATTAAGTCGGCTTTATCATAATGACGAGTACGTGCCCCATCATCGTTATCTAAAGCAAAATGCACCGCATCAATACGTGCTTTATAAGACTCAGAATCTGTTACTGCATGGGTTTGACCGACTAAAGTCGTAGGCGCAGTACCTAACTCGTCAGACAGTTTACTAATAAGCCCTTCAAAAACATCAAGATTTATCGCATTTGCAGTATTAATAATGTCACGTACATACGGGTCTACAAGGGTGTCAAACACCAAAGGCTTTTGACCGTCTTGCTGCGCTCTAAGATTGATCTCTGCAACCACATTTGTAGCTGCTTCTTCAGAGGTAATATAAGGAATAATATGAATGTCAAAATCTACATGAGGGAACTGGGCTAACAGTGAATGACCAAGCGTTTCTGCGGTAATCGCTGTCCCATCCGAAACAAAGAAAACACTACGCTGAATCTGTTTACCTTCTGACATTAAAATTCTCCTCCAAAATTTGTCTTAGTGCTATATAATCATTATAGTAAACCATCTTACATGACTGTCACTTAGTAAATTTAGAATGCTAAGTAATTTGTTATAATTTCATGCCAAGATAGTGATTAATACTGCAAAAGTGGAGTAACAACTTTGGAAGCGCGCGTAATTGGTCTAGAAAAATTAGGGAAACACGACGTAGAACTCGTGGGCGGTAAAAACTCATCATTAGGTGAAATGATCAGCCATCTCGCAAATGCTGGTGTATCTGTTCCTGGTGGTTTTGCTACTACAGCTCAAGCATATCGTGAATTCCTCGAGCAAAGTGGCCTAAACGCTAAAATTAACGCTGAACTTGCTGCACTCAATGTTGACGATGTAAATGCACTTGCTGAAACTGGTGCAAAAATCCGTCAATGGATTGTAGACACTCCGCTTACAGCTGAACTTGAAACAGAAATTCGTGAGGCTTTCACAGCTCTTTCAAACGGCAACCCTGATATCGCGGTTGCCGTTCGCTCATCTGCAACAGCAGAAGACTTACCAGATGCTTCATTTGCTGGCCAACAAGAAACTTTCTTGAACATCCGTGGTATCGACAACGTCCTTATTGCGATTAAAGAAGTATTTGCTTCACTTTATAACGACCGCGCAATTTCTTACCGTGTACACCAAAACTTCGCACATGACGTCGTTGCGTTATCTGCAGGTGTTCAACGCATGGTTCGCTCTGAAACAGGTGCAGCTGGTGTAATGTTTACACTAGATACAGAATCTGGTTTCCGCGACGCAGTTTTCATCACAGCTTCTTATGGCTTAGGTGAAATGGTTGTACAAGGTGCTGTAAACCCTGACGAATTCTATGTATCTAAACCACTTTTAAATGCAGGCAAACACGCTGTATTACGTCGTAACCTTGGTTCTAAACACCAAAAAATGATTTATGGTGAAGAAGGTGCTGCAGGTAAGTCAGTGGTTGTTGTAGACGTTGAAAAAGCAGATCGTCAACAATTCGCTTTAAATGACCACGAACTTCAAGAACTTGCTAAACAAGCATTGATCATTGAAAACCACTATGGTTCAGCAATGGACATCGAATGGGCGAAAGATGGCGATGATGGTCAAATCTATATCGTTCAAGCACGTCCTGAAACTGTGAAGAGCCGCCAAAACGTTGGCACCATGGAACGTTACCTACTTAAGCAAAAAGGTAATGTAGTTTGTGAAGGCCGTTCAATCGGTCAACGTATTGGTTCTGGTCGCGTTCGTATTGTGACTTCAATCAAAGAAATGGACAAAGTTCAAGACGGCGATGTACTTGTATCTGACATGACTGACCCAGATTGGGAACCAGTAATGAAACGTGCAGCTGCAATTGTCACTAACCGTGGTGGCCGTACTTGTCACGCTGCGATTATTGCACGTGAGCTTGGTGTTCCTGCAATTGTAGGTTGTGGTAATGCGACTGAAGTATTGACTGACGGTCAAGAAGTGACTGTTTCTTGTGCTGAAGGTGACACAGGCTTTATTTACGAAGGTGCTTTGGACTTTGAAATCCAACGCAATTCTATCGAATCTATGCCTAAACTTCCGTTCAAAATCATGATGAACGTAGGTAACCCTGACCGCGCATTTGACTTTGCTCAAATTCCTAACGAAGGTGTTGGTCTTGCTCGTCTTGAGTTCATCATCAACCGTATGATCGGCGTACATCCTAAAGCATTGCTTAATATTGACAGCCTACCACGTGAAACTCGTGCTGCTGTAATGTCACGTACTGCGGGTTATGCATCTCCTATCGAATTCTATGTTGAAAAACTAGTTGAAGGTATTTCTACACTTGCTGCAGCGTTTGCTGACAAACCAGTGATTGTTCGTATGTCTGACTTTAAGTCAAACGAATATGCAAACTTAATCGGTGGTAAGTTATACGAACCTGAAGAAGAAAACCCAATGCTTGGCTTCCGTGGTGCAAGCCGCTATGTATCTGATAACTTCCGTGATTGCTTCGAACTTGAATGCCGCGCACTGAAAAAAGCACGTGACGAAATGGGCTTAACTAACATTCAAATCATGATTCCTTTCGTACGTACTGTTGCTGAAGCGAAACGTGTTATTGAATTGTTAGCACTTAACGGCCTCAAACGTGGTGAAAATGGTCTTAAAGTGATCATGATGTGTGAACTTCCAACTAACGCATTGTTGGCTGAACAGTTCCTTGAACATTTCGACGGTTTCTCTATCGGTTCTAACGACTTAACTCAGTTAACACTCGGTCTAGACCGTGACTCTGGTATCGTTTCTCACCTATTTGATGAACGTGATCCAGCCGTTAAAGCACTTCTTTCAATGGCAATCCATGCTTGTCGTAAAGCTGGCAAATACGTAGGTATTTGTGGTCAAGGCCCTTCAGATCACCCTGACCTAGCTAAATGGTTAATGGAACAAGGCATTGAGTCTGTTTCGCTTAACCCAGACTCAGTATTAGACACTTGGTTCTTCCTTTCTAAAGAAAAAGCTCAACAAGCTTAATAAACTGTGTTAAAAAAAGACCCACATGTGGGTCTTTTTTTTTATTTATACTTTTACAGACGTTTTTTGAGATTTTAGTTTTATGCAGATTTACTTGGCACGAAATAACCAACAAGCTGGTCCCTACACCTTAGAACAACTTAACCAAATGCTCGCGAGCCAACAAGTGTTACTCACGGACTTGGTTTGGCACCAAGGTATGACCGAATGGAAAGCTTTGGGTGAACTCACTCAAGGTCAGTTGGTTTATATGCCTGCAGGATATACTGCACCAACAGCATTCGAATCAAATCAAACTGCAACTACACCATCAAATACCTACGCACAGTCTCAAGCGGTACAAGAGCAAACTAGCCTAGCAAGTATTCCTAAACGTGTCCTGGCTAAAATCGTCGATTTACTCCTTTGGATACCGGCAACTTTTATCTTAACGGCATTTTTTAATCCAAGTGAAAAGACACAATTTGCCAATCTAAATGAACAGTTTATGCAAGCTGTGATGACCCCAAATGCTGACCCCAATGTTTTACAAGCACTACAAACACAAATGGTTGAAATGTTTCCCAACCAAGCTTGGATTGCAATGTTTGCTTACCTCTTCATTATGCTTTTCATTCAAGCATATTTGATTGCTAAATCAGGTCAAAGCATTGGTAAAAAAATCACCAAGATTAAAATTGTAGATGCCGAAACCAGTCAACCTGTAAACCTCATGCGTGGCTTCACTTTACGCAGTGTTTTATTTATTTTCCTGAACTTTTTATCAATGCCATTAAGCGTAATCATCGATTCCGTTTTTATTTTCGGCAAAAAGCGTCAAACTTTGCATGACAAGTTAGCAAAAACCAAGGTAATAAACCAATAACTTTCACTTTTATTGAGGGATGAATTTCTCATCCCTTTTTTGTGCATTACATTGAAATTAAAATAAAATTCAGATAAAAAAAACACAATCCCGACCAACAAAATAGGGTTTTAATACAGTCATTTAAAGCATCTTTATGTATAGCTTAGTTTGCCGATATCAGGCATAATGCCCTACAACGTAGCGGTGTCACATCATTGTGAACTTTTTTCATATCTGAAAAATCACAATCATGCGACACTTTATTCGCTATCCCAATTTTAAAAATTAGGGAATGGGACTCTTCACCGAGGTTGTAAAATGAGACAAACAATTTTAGCTGTATTGTCTTTATCTGCGATCGCTGCACTCTTAACTGGGTGTGGTGGTGATATGGTACTTCTAAACTCAAAAGGTCCAGTTGCTGAAGGTCAGTCAAACCTCATGCTTACTGCGATCTACCTAATGTTGTTGGTCGTTATTCCATCAGCACTTATGGCTCTTTGGTTTGGTTGGAAATATCGCGCGTCAAATAAAGATGCAGACTATGCACCTACTTGGGCACACTCGACTGCAATTGAAGTTGTAGTTTGGGGTATTCCCGTAATTATTATCGCTATTTTAGCTTGGTTAACTTGGTGGGGTTCCCACAAGTATGACCCTTACCGTCCACTCGAGTCAGATAAAGCTCCTTTAACTGTTCAAGTTATTGCTGAACAATTTAAATGGATCTTCATCTACCCTGAACAAGGCATCGCGACTGTAAACGAGATCCGCTTCCCTGAGAAAACTCCTGTAAGCCTTCGTTTAACATCTAACTTCACAATGAACTCATTTTTCATTCCGGCGTTAGGTGGTCAGATTTATGCTATGGCAGGTATGCAAACTCACTTGAACTTATTAGCTGATGAAACTAGTCCTGCTGAAGGCTTCCGTGGTTTCTCTTCTAACTATTCAGGTTATGGCTTCTCACAAATGCGCTTCCGTGCACATGCTGTGACTGATGCTCAGTTTGCTGAATGGGTTTCTGCTGTTAAAGCTGGTAATGGTTCTTCAGTTAATCCTGAAGCGGTTCAAAAAACTGTTTTAGACCAAGCTGAATTTGCAACCTTACGTGACGGCAACCGTTCTAAACACCAGATCGAAGTTTTAGTTGCCAAAGCAACTACTCCTGAAGAGAAGGCTCTAGCTGAAGCAATGAAGCCTTACCCTACTAAGCCACACCCAGTGACTTACTATTCTTCAGTTGAACCTAAATTGTTCGAATCAGTGATTAACAAATACATGAGCAACTACCACGGTGCTGATCATACAGCTACTGTTGGACACGAAGCTGCTGCTTCTGAAGCTCATGCAGGCGTTGAACATGCGACTGTTGCAGGGGAATAAGACATGAGCTTATTAGGTAAGTTAGGACCAGATGCAATTCCACACGACCCAATCGTGTTGGTTACTGTTGCAATGATGATCCTTGGCGGTATCGCAATTGTTGCTGGTATCACCTACTTTAAAAAATGGGGCTACTTGTGGAACGAATGGTTCACATCTGTAGACCATAAAAAAATTGGTATCATGTATATCCTCGTGTCAATTGTCATGCTTGTGCGTGGTTTTGCCGATGCGATTATGATGCGTCTTCAACTGTTCCTTGCAAAAGGTGGCGGTGAAGGTTACTTACACCCAGAACACTATGACCAGATCTTTACTGCCCATGGCGTAATCATGATCTTCTTCGTAGCAATGGGTCTAGTTGTTGGTTTAATGAACGTTGCTGTACCACTTCAAATTGGTGCACGTGACGTAGCATTCCCATTATTAAACTCTCTTAGCTTCTGGTTATTCGCCGGCGCTGCGGGCTTGATGATGGCTTCTCTTGCAATTGGTGAATTCGCTGCAACAGGTTGGATGGCTTACCCTCCACTTTCTGGCATCGAATACTCTCCAGGTGTAGGTGTAGACTACTATATCTGGGCACTTCAGGTTTCTGGTCTAGGTACGCTTCTTACTGGTGTTAACTTCTTCGTTACCATCATCAAAATGCGTGCGCCTGGCATGAAACTTATGGACATGCCTATTTTCACTTGGACTGCATTAGTTACTGTAGTGCTTATCGTTGCAACATTCCCAGTTTTGACTGCGACTATTGCAATGCTTTCACTTGACCGTTACTTCGGCTTCCATTTCTTTACAAATGACATGGGTGGTAGCCCAATGTTGTATGTAAACTTGATTTGGACTTGGGGTCACCCGGAAGTTTACATCTTGGTATTACCAGCTTTTGGTATTTACTCAGAAGTTACTGCTGTGTTCTCACGCAAAGCGCTGTTCGGCTACAAATCTATGGTGTACGCAACTGTAGCAATTGGTGTGTTATCACTCGTTGTATGGGTTCACCACTTCTTTACAATGGGTGCTGGTGCCAACGTTAACGCGTTCTTCGGTATCATGACCATGATCATTGCGATCCCAACTGGTGTGAAAATCTTCTCTTGGTTATTCACCATGTACAAGGGCCGCATCACCTATACAACTCCAATGCTTTGGACACTTGGCTTCCTTGTGACTTTCGGTATTGGTGGTTTAACAGGCGTATTAATGGCAGTTCCACCAGCGGACTTCTTAGTACACAACTCTTTATTCCTTATCGCTCACTTCCATAACGTAATTATTGGTGGTGTAGTGTTCGCGATGTTCGCGGGTATCATTTTCTACTGGCCAAAAATGTTTGGTTGGAAACTAAATGAAACTTGGGGTAAAGCAGCGTTCTGGTTCTGGTTCTTCGGTTTCTACTTTGCATTCATGCCACTTTATATCCTTGGTTTCATGGGTATGACTCGTCGTTTGAATACATATGACAACCCTGAATGGGATCCGTACTTAGCGATCGCTTTATTTGGTTCTGTATTGGTTGCTATCGGTATCTTCTGTTTTGTTATGCAAATTGTTGTTGGTTTCCTTCAACGCAA
This sequence comes from Acinetobacter sp. YH12097, assembly GCF_013419225.1. Lineage (NCBI taxonomy): Bacteria > Pseudomonadati > Pseudomonadota > Gammaproteobacteria > Moraxellales > Moraxellaceae > Acinetobacter > Acinetobacter sp. YH12097. Next base: position 309,464 of record NZ_VPAN01000001.1, read on the forward strand.
AGACAACATGGACGTTACTGGCGATATCTGGGATGGTCGTACTCTTGAGTGGGCTACTTCATCTCCTTCACCATTCTATAACTTTGCTTATCTTCCAAAGATCAATGGTATTGATACTTTCTGGACTGACAAAGAAAATGGTGTTGCATACGCTAAACCAACTACCTATGAAGACATCCACATGCCAACAAACCGTGCGGCTGGTTTCGTAATTGCAATGTTTATTACAGTTATGGGCTTCGCATTAATCTGGCATATTTGGTGGTTAGTAGTTGTTACTTTCATTGCTGCAATCATTAGCTTCATCGTTTCTTCTTTCACTAAGAAAGTGGATTACTATGTTCCTGCTGCAGAAGTTGAACGTATCGAAAACGAACGCTATGCGCTTCTTGAAAAACACTTGAAGAAGGACTAAGACAATGGCTGAAGTACTTCATCACGACAACCACGGACATGACGAGCATCATCATCACGATGATACTGACATCACTGTCTTTGGTTTCTGGACTTACTTGATGAGTGACTTGGTTCTTTTCGGGACACTCTTCATCGCGTTCGCTGTATTAAGTAGCCACGTTCCAGTGGGTACGCCAAGTGCACAAGAGCTGTTTGGTGAATCTTTAGGTTTCGTTTTAACTGAAACTTTCGCCCTTCTTATCTCTTCTGTAACTTTTGGTTTTGCTGTTCTTGCAGCATACAAGAAAAATGTTGGTCAAGTTTTAACTTGGTTAGCAGTTACTTGGGTATTTGGTGCAGCCTTCATTGGCATGGAACTTTATGAGTTCAACCATTTAGTTCATGCTGGTCATGGCCCAAGCACAAGTGCGTTCTTATCTGCGTTCTTTACTCTAGTTGGTACGCATGGTATTCACGTAACTTCTGGTTTGGTATGGATGCTTGTGTTGATGTTCCAAATCAAGAAATATGGTTTGACACTTCCAAACACTCGTCGTCTTGCTTGCCTAAGCTTGTTCTGGCACTTCCTTGACATCGTTTGGATCTGCGTATTCAGCGTTGTTTACTTGATGGGAGTTATCTAATGAGTCACGATCATAACTCTGCTGGTGCAGCTCACGGTAACGTTAAACAATATACAATCGGTTTTATCCTTTCTGTTCTACTTACCGTAATTCCATTCGGTATGGTAATGGTAGGTGGTTTTAGCCGCGGTCTATTGGTTGCCGTAATCGCGATTACTGCGGTTGCTCAGGTTCTTATTCAGTTAGTTTACTTCCTGCATATGAACTCTTCTTCAGAGCAACGCTGGAACGTGATTGCATTTGTTTATACAATCCTCACAATTGCTATCCTTTTAGTAGGTTCTGTGTGGATTATGAACTACCTTCACTTCAACATGATGATCTAAACTGGTCGTCATGCTGAAAAAGTATTTATTCCTGACTAAACCAGGAATTCTCTTTGGTAACTTTGTTACCGCTTTGGGTGGCTACTTTGTAGCTGCCCAAGGTTCTGTAGATTTCCTTCTGTTGCTTCTTACCCTCTTAGGCACCCTCTTTGTGGTCGCTTCTGGATGTGTTGTCAATAACGTTATTGACCAAGACATCGACTCAAAAATGCAACGCACACAAAATCGTGCGATGGTTAAAAAATCAATCTCGATTCCTGTTGCTTTAGTTTTTGCTTTAGTTTTAGGTGTAATTGGTTTTAGCATTTTATGGTTCTGGGTAAATGCTTACGCTTTTCTTTTTGCTGTTATTGGTTTTGTCGTATACGTTGGTTTTTACAGCTTATGGACAAAACGAACAACAATCCATCAAACCATTATCGGCAGTCTTTCTGGCGCAGCGCCACCTGTAATCGGGTATACGGCAGTTGCAAACCAGTTTGATTTAGGTGCATTACTGATTTTTATTGGTTATGCATTTTGGCAAATGCCTCATTCTTGGGGAATTGCAGTTTACCGATTTGATGACTACAAAAATGCAGGAATTCCAATTTTACCTGTAGCACGTTCAATTCATCGAACCAAGGTTGAATCTTTGGTTTACGTGATTTTGTTCTGCATTACCATGAACGGTTTATACTTTTATGGTTATGCCAATTGGATTTATATGATTGTCCTGAATGCCTTAAGTCTGTATTGGATTTATTTAACCATTCAAGGATTCAAAGCTGAAGATGATCAAGTTTGGGCAAAACAATATTTCATGTTTTCGGTCAAATTGATCACAGTGATTAGTTTAATTTTTAGTTTTACCTCCACTGCCCCTCTAAAGCCAATTGTATTTTTTTAAAGAAGATAGAGTTTTACTCTATCTTTTTTTATTTCTAGGCATCTTCAATCAACTTTCCCCACTTGATATCATTGCACCTACAATTATAAATAACTGTGCCTTATGTCTTCTCAACAAAAAATTCTTCGCTCTGCTCTTTTCACATCATGTATTCCTTTTGGCATTTTCTTTAGTGCACACAGTCATGCAGGTATGGATGTCTATTGTGAACCTTCGACTGAAATTCAGACCACTGCCTATACTGCATGCAATGAATTGCCTGCGCTCACGCCGGCAAATGACAATCAAACCAATATGCTGCTGTTGCTTAGCGATTTAGGCATTGCCAAATTTAATATTCAAGAAGAAAAATCCACTTTATGGACAACTAGCTATAGCAAAGTTCCTTTTGAAGTTTCCAGTCTTTTAGTGAATAGCCACAATAAATTGCCAAATGCACGCAAACCTCTAAAAGCACCAGATTTAAGCTATAACGAGCATTGCAATAGCCTGCAAAATGGTGCGCACGCGTTTATTCAACAAGTCAAAACGGACACTAAGCTTTCAAGCAGTGAAAAAGACATGTTGATCCATGAGCGTGAAAAAATTAATAATTGTGAAAACACATTAGCTTTACTGAGCGTGAATCCAAATTGGTCTGCCGCTGCACGTCAATATGTATCCTATCTAAATGCAACGATCTCTTTTTATAATACTCACTTTTCCACAGCGACTAAGATTTATTCAGTACTAACCAATGTTGATCAAGCGTGGTTAAAAGAAACTTCTCAATATATGCTGATTCGTAGCACCTTAAATGAAGCCTATCAAAGTGGTGTTGGTGAATATGGTGATTTAGTACATGACAAACTCAATCAAAACTTATTAACCACTTTTTTTAATAACATTACTCAGTACTTTAAGCTCTATCCGCAGGGTCAATATGCAGCAAGCGCACGCGGTTTATTAAGACGTGGTTTTTGGCTGAGTGGTAAACACGATTTACTGATCAATGAATATGTCTGGCAAATCAATCATCCAACATCCAGCGTCTATAATTTAGAATTGCCAAATCTACCTTATGAATTAGATCGACATGTTTTTCAAAGTAATAGACTCAATGTCAAAAATTTGAAAGATCCATTTTTTCTTAGCATTTATGACCTTATGCATATGCGCAAAAAAGAAACGGCAGATGATGTGGTCATTTCATGGGCTGAGTTAAACGCACAGAAAAATTATTTTAAAGATTCACTAGAACTGTTCCAGTATTTGCAGGCAAATCACTTATTTTATGTGCAAAACAAAGCACAAGAAGCACTCAAATATCTGCCACAACGAGCACCGAGCAGCATCAACAGTTATCTACAGTTGAGTCAGTTACTACTTAAAGGCCGTATTCTGGAAGCTAGTGGGCGAAATCAGGCCACTCAAAAATATTGGGAAAACCTACTTTCCATCAGCAAAACCGCCGAACAACGTGGATTGGCTGAACTTATGCTGTATCGTTACTATGCTCAACAGCAAAATACTGCACAATTTATTGGTTCTTCAGCCAAAATCAAGCAAGCTTATCTACAGCAACAATATTTAGTCGATGCAGCGAATGAACAAAGTTTAATGTCTGTGGTCAAAAATAACGTGGCCACACAAGATCAAAAAAATGTAGCGCTTTATACCCTACTAAATAAGTCATTGGCTTATCAAAACTTTGATTTATTTAACCAAGCGTACCGTGAATTACCAAGCAACGCGGCTCAATTTAATACTGAACAAAACACTGCGGAGAAGTTTCGCAATCAGCCATCATTTGCAAATTTCTTATGGAAAGGTGCAAGCGTGAGCAATTCGATTAAATGTCCTGACTTGGCAACTTTGACACAACAATTGCAAGTCAACCCAAAAGACTTGAGCCTTAATTTATGCTTAGGTGAATATGCGCGTAGTTCACAAGCCTATACCATACTAAATCTCAACTACCTGCCTGATCATTCACTGCAAAGTTTCAAGGGGACTTATTTTGCCCGTGGCGATGTATATAAAAACATTATTAAAACAGGGACAAAATCTGAATTAACGGCTTATGCGCTGTACCGTGCCATTCAATGTTATGCGCCAAGTGGCAATAATGAATGCCAAGACAAAGATGTAAATAAGTCGGTTCGAAAACAATGGTTTGATCAAATCAAACGCGACTATCCAGAAACCAGCTGGGCTAAATCTCTAAAATATTATTGGTAATTGATGATGATTTTGCAGGTGATCAAGTGGTCAAGAACATTTCGACTTTTGCTTATCTTGAGTATAGGTTTGTGCTCTGCTTGCACACCTGCCCAATCTGGAAAAACACAACAGGCTCAAACCAAATTACAGCAACGTGTTGATGCAGCACATTATTCAAGTTTTTGGATTTGGGGCAATATTTCTAGTAGCCCCTACTTACAGCAAGCCACGGAGCTCTATATTTTACAAGGTGAATTGAATTGGAATAAACCTTTAAAACGATCCGAGTTTATCCCTCAAGGCATTCAAGTCCTCCATAAACCACAGCAGAAAATTTGGATTGTAATCCGTAGCCATCATTTACAATGGTCAAATAGCAATATTCAGCAAATTTTGCAGCGGCTAAAACATTGGGAAAATAACGGCAATCAGATCCAAGGCTTACAAATCGATTTTGACGCAAAAACTAAAAACATTCATCAATATGCCTTATTCCTTGAAAATATACGAAAGCAACTACCTCAAAAATATCGTTTAAGCATTACTGGTTTAATGGATTGGACAAATATTCAAGATCAGCAAACGCTCAGTGTTTTGCGACGCAATATTGATGAGATCGCTATTCAAACTTATCGTGGTAGTGTCACGATCGAGAATTACACGAGCTATTTGAATAAAGTCTCAAAATTGAAACTACCTTATAAAATAGGCCTTGTACAAAATGGCCTTTGGCACGCACCTCAACATTTAATTAATGATCCTTATTTTAAAGGTTATGTGGTGTTTTTATTGCGTACCGCTAATCGGCCTTAAACCATAAATAACTCAAGCATTTTAAATCCATGCCTTGTATTTCAAACCTAAACGCTCTAAAATTCACGCTTCGCAATTATTGCGACACAACTTTGGTTGTGACTCCTTGCTTCAATCAATTAATGATTGGGGCTGCCTAAACCGTAAGGAGCTGACAATGCGTCACTACGAAATCGTACTATTGGTACATCCAGACCAAAGCGATCAAGTTGTGGGTATGGTAGAACGTTACCTAACTCACATCAAAGAAGCTGAAGGTCAAATCCACCGTCTTGAAGACTGGGGTCGTCGTCAATTGGCTTACCCAATCAACAAGATCCACAAAGCTCACTACATTCTTATGAATGTTGAGTGTGGTCAAACTACTCTTGATGAGCTAGAAGAATTGTTCCGTTACAACGATGCAATCATTCGTAGCCTTATCATCCGTCGTGAAAACGCTATCACTGAAGAGTCACTATTGGCTAAGAGTGCTGAAGAAAAACGTGCGCGTAAAGCTCAACGTGAAGAAGCACAACAAGCTCAAGACTCTGCTGAAGCATAAGGAGAACATAACATGGCACGTTTTTACCGTCGTCGCAAGTTCTGCCGCTTTACAGCTGAGAACGTTACTTACATCGACTACAAAGATATCGACACTTTAAAACAGTACATCACTGAAAACGGCAAGATTGTTCCTAGCCGTATTACAGGTACTAAAGCTCGTTACCAACGTCAATTAGCGCTTGCTATCAAACAAGCTCGCTACTTGTCTTTGATCCCTTACACTGACAATCATAAGTGAGGTTGAGCTGTGGATATTATCTTATTACAACGCATTAAAAACCTTGGTAAATTAGGCGATAAAGTTTCAGTTAAAGCTGGTTACGGCCGTAACTTCCTTATCCCTCAAGGTAAAGCAGTTGCTGCTACTGAAGCTAACACTGCTGCATTTGAAGCTCGTCGTGCTGAACTTGAGAAACAAGAAGCTGAAGTATTAGCTGCTGCTCAAGCACGTGCTGACCAATTGAACGAAGTTAACATCGTGATCACTGCTAAAGCTGGTGACGAAGGTAAACTATTCGGTTCTATCGGTACTCGTGACATCGCTGACGCGTTAACTAATGCTGGTCTTGTTGTAGACCGCGCAGAAGTTCGTTTACCAAATGGTGCGCTTCGCAACACTGGTGAATTCAACATCGCAATCCAATTGCATCATGATGTTGTTGCAGAAGTTCTAGTTACTATCGTAGCTGAGTAATTTCTTGCAAAGAAAAGAGCATGCTTACGCATGCTCTTTTTTTATCTGTAAAAAATAGTGCTCCAACTTTTTTATATTTTTAACTCTTCATTCAATTCAATGTATGACGAATTAATCGGAAATACTTGTTCGCATTTCTGTAGAAAACGCCTATCATTTCAGTTCAATGAAGAGTTGAAAAAACTGTAATTAGCACCCATTTCCATCACATTAAATGGTTTCAGCATCAGGGATTTTTATGTCACAGGCGAATGCCAGCAAGCCAAACTCTACGCCAACAGCAAAAACCACAGAACAAAGTTCGTTGAAAGAGTTTCGTACCCCACCCCATAACCTTGCGATTGAACAAGCCGTGCTTGCTGCACTGATGACCGTTGCAGAATCTTTTGAGCAAGTGGGTGATGTACTGAATGAAGCTGATTTTTATGCGACCCGTCATAAATATATTTTCCGTGCCATCGACCAGTTATCAAAAGATAGCTCACCTTATGATGCGGTCTTGGTCAATGACTGGCTGATTAAACAAAACTTGCTCGATGCTGCAGGTGGTGAAGAATATCTGATGCAACTCATGTCAGATTCACCTTCAAGTTTCTATAACCTTGAAACTTATGCTGCAAAAATTAAAGAATTTTCCACTTTACGCAGCATGATTAAAGTCAGCTCAGAAATTTTACAAAATGCCTATGACACCAAAGGTCGTACGGTCAGTGAAATTTTAGATCTAGCAGAAACCAATATTTTCTCGATTGCCGAACAACACAACAATAACGCCAAAGCACAAGGCCCTAAAGCCATTAACTCTGTCGTTGCTAGTGTTTTTGATAAGCTGAATGAACTTTCACAAACTGAAGGCAGTATCACGGGTTTAACTACTGGATTTGTTGAACTTGATAATAAAACATCAGGTATGCAAGCAGGTGATTTGATTATTGTGGCGGCTCGTCCATCGATGGGTAAAACTACTTTTGCCATGAACTTGGTTGAAAGCGTGCTGTTTAATAACAACCTGCCCGCTCTGGTTTATTCCATGGAGATGCCCGCGGACTCGATTGCGATGCGTTTGATATCCTCGTTCGGTCGTGTACACCAAGGGCATTTACGTGCAGGTAAAATGGATGCAGATGAATGGTCGAAAGTGACCAGTACCATTGTGCATCTCCAAGAAAAGAATTTGTATATCGATGACTCGTCTGCACTACCTCCAACGGAAGTACGTGCCCGCGCGCGACGAATTGCCAAAATGCACGGCGGTAAACTCGGCTGTATCATGGTCGATTACTTACAGCTTATGAAAGTACCCGGTATGGGCGATAACCGTGTTGGCGAGATCTCTGAAATTTCCCGAAGCTTAAAGGCACTGGCTAAAGAAATGCACTGCCCTGTGATTGCACTGTCACAGTTGAACCGATCACTGGAAAACCGTCCCAATAAACGCCCAGTAATGTCCGACTTACGTGAATCGGGTGCGATCGAGCAGGATGCCGATTTGATCATGTTTATTTACCGCGACGAGGTTTATAACAAAGAGTCTAAAGAAGCAGGTACTGCAGAAATTATTATTGGTAAACAACGTAACGGTCCAATTGGTACTGTGCGTCTTGCCTTCGAAGGTCAATACACCAAATTTAGTAACCTCTCTCCTGAGTTTTATGCTCAGTATGATGATGAAGAGTAAAGACTTTTTATCATCCATTAATTCATCGACCCTGTAGGAGTATTTAGGGTGCGCCAAGCTACAGTTTATATTGATCAACAAGCACTTCAATATAATTTAAACCGTGTCAAACAACTTGCCCCAACCGCTAAAATTGTAAGCATGGTGAAAGCCAATGCTTATGGACATGGAGTTAAAGACTGCTTAGCAGCCTTAAAAGACAGTGATGCCTTCGGTGTTGCTTGCCTAGAAGAAGCCTTAGAAATTCGTGAGTTGGGTTATGAACAGCCCATCACCTTGATTGAAGGCATTTTCTCTGATGATGAAATGCAAATTATCATCGATAAAAAAATTGAATGTGTGGTGCATCATCAGCAACAACTAGATTGGTTACGTGCGCATAAAGATGCCTATATCGCTCAAGGTCTAAAAGTTTGGGTCAAACTCAACAGCGGTATGAACCGTTTAGGTTTTAAAGTGCCTGAAATCATTGATGTCATCAATGCATTAAAGGCGGAAGGTTTTACTTGCGTACTGGCTATGCACTTTGCCAATGCGGACGCAGAAAATCATCCTTTAAATGACCAACAACGTGAACAATTCCTTCAGGTAAAAGAAGCCTGTGCGCCAATCATGGGTTCATGCTGTAACTCAGCTGCGATTTTCAAATGGCCGGAACTGAATTTTGATTTTGTTCGTCCAGGCATCATGCTGTATGGCGCGACCCCTTTTGCAGATCGTTCTGTAGAAGCCTTAGATCTTAAACCTGTGATGACCTTTACCGCTGAAGTGATTGCTTTAAATACCATTCAAGCTGGTGAATCTGTGGGTTATGGATCGACTTTCGTTGCAGAACAAGAAATGGATCTTGCGATTGTGTCGATTGGTTATGGTGACGGTTATCCACGTGCCTTCCCTAAACAAAACTATGTATCTATCCACGGTCAGAAAACGCGTGTGATTGGCCGTGTTGCCATGGATATGATTGCGATCGATATCACCGGTATTCAAGCACCAATAGGCACTGAGGTTGAGCTTTGGGGCAAAGACCGTCTGGTTGATGACGTTGCTGAAGCGAACGGAACCATTGGCTATGAATTATTATGCCGTATGAGTGCGCGCCCTGTCCGCAAATTAGCTTAATACCGCCGAATCAAAAAGCCCAGATCAATTCTGGGCTTTTTTTATCTCGTTTTTTTATTCGCTTTTTAAATTGATCTATTCGTAGATCAAATCGTTATTGAAAATAGTCAGCTGTTGGTTTTGCCAATTCGATTAAGCCCTGACGCAATGCCTCTGACCAGCCTTTACTGATCATGGTGAAGTATGGGTCTTCTTCATAAATGCGCTTACCATTTGGTATTTCTAAACTGTCCTTTTTATAAACCAAAGCATCTAAAGGCATACCTACAGACACATTTGAGCGTATCGTTGAATCAAAAGAAATTAAGCTACAACGCATTGCTTCATCGAGTGGCATATCGTAACGCAAAGTTCGGTCGAGTATCGGCTTGCCATATTTGCTTTCGCCAATTTGAAAATATGGGGTATCCGGTGTCGCACAAATAAAATTGCCTTGCGGATAGATGTTATATAACTGCATATCTGCACTACCAATTTGACCGCCTACCAATAAACTACAGTAATAATTACTTTGTTCTAAAGTATCGGATGTGACATCTGAGATGACTTTTTTTAAGGTATGCCCAACCAATTCAGCCACTTCGAACATCGTATTTACACTATATAAATTCGGCTCTTGTTTGACCTCTAGTTGATTTTGTAAATGCCCGATGACTGCTTGTGTTGTGGCTAAATTTCCAGAGGTTTGGATGGTAATAAATCGCTCACCCGCAATACCAAAGGTATAAAGTTTACGAAAAACTGAAATATGGTCAACACCTGCATTTGTCCGTGTATCACTGATAAATACCATGCCATCTTTTAACCGTAATGCACAACAATAGGTCATTTTTATCCCTCAAATGATTAACAACTCAGCACTTGTACAATTGAGCTCATAGACTCAATACCACCTTTATCACGAACGCCTCGAACTGGAGCTACATCCCAGTAGTCCCGCCCAATCGCAACATAAATATGTGATTGTGGTGTAAATAGCTGATTACTGACATCAAAACAATACCATTTATTTTCGATATAGACTTCTACCCAAGCGTGACTGGCAAGGTGGCTACTATTCGGCACAAATAAATACCCAGAAATATAACGTGCAGGAATACCCAAATAGCGACACATTGCGATCATGACATGGCTATGATCCTGACATACCCCTTGCTTATGATGAAAAGCATCAATCGCTGAAGTATGTACCGATGTTTGATTCGATACATAGGGAATATGCGCCAATATCGCTTCAGCCAAACGAATCAGATTGGCACGATTGATACGAGGGACATAGCAATCGGCAAAACTTTTCATGTGAATATCGTACTGCGTACTCGGCGTTGGCTGTAAAAACAATTTCGGGTTTAAATCATCCGCATTTGAATCATTTGAACTCAAATTCATCTCTACGATGCCCTGCGCCATAATGGTCATTTGCAGATAAGGTTCGCGCTGCGTTGTGGTCAACCACACATTACCAAAAGTATCCAATTGCATATCACGCTGCCCCGGCACACTCACATCCCAATTTTGCACTTGTTGATGCGCATTGGTGGACGGGGTCATTTTGATATATTGAATGCTTCTGTTTACCACATCAGTGTAAACATAATGGGTCTGATGGTTGATCATGAGCCTCATACAGCCACCTCAAACATATTTTGGATATGATCACTGAAATGGTAGAAGTTTTGGCTATTCGGCTGCTGTTTAAGTGCCAACCATGCCTCTTGCACGCTTTCCCATCCAAACTGAACCAACGCCAATACGATATGTTCAATCTTCGCTAGGGTGTGTTGAATGTCCTGCTGCATGCGTAACTGGCGATCAAGCTGCTCTATGGCTTGTCCTAAACTAAAAAATAAAAATACATCTTCAGATTCGGACTCTAAAACATCTTGGCAATCTGTTACCACGTCACAGATATAACCTGGGTTATCACTCGCATTACGAATTAAACGGCTGAGTTCTGCATAACTTTTTGCTGAAAGTACACCCCTTAAGTCCTGAATATTACTTTGCGCATATTGAAATTGGCTGGAAAATGACGCCGGCTGCTCCGCATTTAAAACTAACTCATTCATTGAGTCGGCATCAAATGCTGGCAAACAAAAAGCATGTGCATAGTTCAATGCCGTATCAACATCTTGAAAAGGGAAAATACTGCATAAATATTGAGTACGTGCTAAATAACGCCCCAACCAAAAAATATGTTCTGCATTACTGTTTAATAAAATCATGTTTTGCTCCTTCACTGGAGTGCTATGAGCGTAAATCGTCCACTACCCACGTATCTTTAATACCGCCGCCTTGCGAAGAATTCACTACCAATGAACCTGCTTGCATCGCGACACGTGTTAAACCACCCGGTACAATTTCAGTTCGATATGGAGAACTCAGTACAAATGGACGCAAATCGATATGGCGTTCCGAAACACCGGCCTCACTTAAGGTTGGGCTGACAGATAAATTTAAAGTCGGCTGTGCAATATATAAATGTGGTGCTGCGGCCACCTTATCTTTAAAGCTATTTAATTCTTGTAAAGAGGCTTGTGGACCGATCAGCATGCCGTATCCACCTGAACCCTGTGCTTCTTTCACCACAAGTTTTTCGATATTCGACAGCACATAGTCCAAGTCGTTCTGCTCACGACATTGATAGGTCGGCACATTTTTCAGGATCGCTTGTTCGCCTAAATAGAAATGAATCATTTTATCCACATAAGGATAAATCGATTTATCATCTGCCACGCCTGTTCCCGGTGCATTTGCAATGACCACATTATGTTGCATATACGCTGACATAAGCCCTGCTACGCCCAAAGTACTGTCAGGTTTGAAACATAATGGATCGAGAAAAGCATCATCCACACGACGATAAATTACATCAACCTGTTGTCGGCCTTTAATGGTTTTCACATAAACCTTATCGTTTTCTACATAAAGGTCACGCGATGTCACTAAGGGTACATCCATCTCCCTTGCCAAAAAGGCATGTTCATAATACGCACTGTTAAAACGCCCTGGGGTTAAAACCACGATAAACGGGTTATTGACGTAGGCATTTTCTGCAAGAATTTCACGTAAAAGCTGCGGATACTGCTCAATCCCCATGATGTTGCTTTGCTGGCAAAGTTCAGGCATCAGTTTTTGACTGATCTTACGGCTTTCTAGCATATACGACACACCAGACGGTGTTCTAAGATTATCCTCAAGGACGTAAAATTCGCCTGATTGATCTCGGATGATATCAATACCACTGATTTGGCTATAAATTTTACCTTTTAGCCCATGCATATACATTTGTGGCAAATAGGCTTCATGGGTTAAGACTTGCAGTTCAGGAATAATTCCTGCTTTTAAAATATCTTGTTGATGATAGACATCATGTAAAAACAGATTGAGTGCTTTCACGCGCTGTGCGCAGCCTAGAGATAAATTATTCCATTCCTTTCGTGCAATCACACGCGGAATAAGATCATAAGGTATGGTGCGTTCAATGCCCTCATCTTCGCCATACACTGTAAAAGTAATGCCTTCATAGAGAAAATGTTGTTTTGCAACCTGATTTAGTTGCTTCAATTCATCAAGCGTATGCTGTGATAACCACTGCTCTATCCGTTGGCATGATTCTTTAGCTACCGTTTTGCTGTCGCGCATTTCATTAAAAAAATCCGAATTGAATTGATTAAACAGCGCATATCCTCGAGCAAGTGGTAAAGTTTTTAATGTAGAGACAGAAGTATTAACCAACTTTGCCTCATAACCCTCAATTCCATTTGAAGTTGTATTACGATTTTCTTTCAGCATAGCAACTCCATGTTTTTGTCATGTTTTGTAAATCAGATAAAGCAATATATATGCCATCAATACATATGCTGCTTCTCTTTGATTGTTTATGCATCATTTTTGCAAAGTGGTACAGCATGTAACTGCTCAAGTTGTGTCAAATTGCGTTATTAAAATCATCTTAGTTTTTTTAGATGAAGACTTGCTTAACGCAGGAAGATTTCTTATTGTGTCCCACAGCATCATTTTATTCATTTAAGTCCAAGTTCAAGCACTAGATTATGTCTTCACAAGAAAAAGAAACGTCGAACAGCCTCTATCGTCAGTGGCAAATTCTTTCACGACTGTCCACAGGTAAGTGGATGGGTACGCGTGAATTACAAGAAATACTGAACCGTGAAGGCATTGATATCAGCCTACGCACCATTCAGCGTGACTTAAATCAAATTTCTCTACGTTTCCCAATTGAGAGCAGTAAAACAACGCCGCAAGGCTGGCGTTGGCGTTCTGATGCACCGATTCAAAGCCTGCCTCATATGACCAGCTCACAAGCGGTCACCTTTATGATGGTTGAGGAGCATCTAAAGCATTTGCTTCCGCCGAGCCTAATTGAAGAAATGAATCCTTGGTTTGACCTCGCACGTCGAAGTCTGTCGTCGCAAAATAATGTCCGTCAGTGGATTAACCGCGTGCGGATCGTGCCAGCTACTCAGCCATTGATTCCTCCTGTGGTTGAAAAAGTCGCACAGCAATCGATTTATGAAGGCTTACTACAAGACAAACAACTGGAATGTCTATATCAAGGTCGTGGACAACAAAGCGAAGAAAAGACCTATATTTTAAATCCACTGGCGTTGGTCCAAAAAGGTGCAATTATTTATTTGGTGTGCACACGTCATGACAAAACAGACATCCAAACCTTTGCTTTACATCGTTTTAAATCAGCTACAGTCTTAAATTCACGTGCATTACACCCTGTCGATTTTGATATTGATGCCTATATTGACTCTGGAGCGCTTGGCTTCCGTGTGGACTTCAATAAGCCGACTGAAATGATTCAGCTCAAATTAACCATGTCGGAATCAGAAGCAGTTTATTTTGAAGAAAGTCAGCTAAGTAAAGATCAAGTGATTCAAAAAACCGAAGATGGCTGGGTTGAAGTCAGTGCAACAGTACCATTTACCTCTCAGTTAACTTGGTGGCTGCGTAGTTTTGGTAAAAAGATTCAGAAAATCGAACCAGAAGAAGTCGCTGTCGTTGTACAACAACGTAATGACTAAACTATTCTAAGGTTTCCTGCTACCTGAAATGTTAAATTTGAGGTAGCCACTTTTATTTCATAATCAATACTTAGCACATAATTTAGGCTATGATTTAAACCTTAAGATATCAACACATAAAAAAGTCCCAACGCTGGGACTGGATAATTTCTTAGAATATTTTTGTAATTTTAGTCGTTTAGGTCAAAGGAACTACAGCATAAGTATCTGCTGAATACCTTATGCCGTAGCGCTAACTTCTCATGGCTATAATCAATTACTGACATAGGCAGGCTAGGTCGGCATTATTATAACGAATAGATTTCATAGTCATATTCAGCACCTCGTGTTTAGAAAGTAAAATCACTTTAACCTCCATTTTGCACACCGTGAAATAACAAGAACCGCGCTACTTTTCACAAATTTTCTTAAAGAACATTCCTGCTTTTCTTATCTCATTTGGCTTTAAATGAAAAATTCATCCAACTTCAGTGCTGTTTTTTATAAATGCTACACTGAATCAACAAATTAAAGCTTGAGCATTGTGCATAAACTCGGCAAATTATGAGCAAATGAGTTGAATAAGATTTTTCAAAATATGGCCAGTCCAGCGCAAACTATTCGCCACAAGCTACTGAATACTTTTTTTTCTCGGCATTCCATTTGGTTTGTTTGTATTTTTATCTTCCTACTCATTTCGAGTTTTCATTTAGGTTATTCCCCTCGTTATATTCAATATTTTATTCCACAGACCTTATTGAATAGTATCTGGGTCATTACTGGGCTTTTGAGTTTATTGGGTTTGTATGACGTCATACAAAACAAACATTCGATCTTAAAAAATTACCCCATCATGGGGCACTTTCGTTTTCTTTTTGAAGAATTTCGACCTGAAATTCGCCAATATTTTATTGAATCTGATCAAGATGCACTGCCCTTTTCTCGTATGCAGCGTAGTTTGGTCTATCAACGTGCAAAAAACCAAAATGCAGATAAACCATTTGGTTCAATTGTTGATGTATACCAAAATGATTACCGCTTTATCAATCACTCCTTGTCACCTTGCATTCCTGCCATTCCTGAAACATTCCGTATTAACATCGGTAATGAACAATGTAAGCAACCGTATAGTGCATCGATATTAAACATTTCTGCGATGAGCTTTGGTAGTTTAAGTGCCAATGCCATTCGTGCCTTAAACTTAGGTGCAAAAATGGGCAATTTCTACCATGACACCGGTGAAGGCAGTATTAGTCCGTATCACTTGGAAAATGGTGGCGACATTGTTTGGGAACTCGGTAGTGGTTACTTTGGCTGTCGTACGATTGATGGTCAATTCGACCCTGTACGTTTTGCTGAACAAGCCAAGCACCCTCAAGTCAAAATGATTGAGATCAAATTATCTCAAGGTGCAAAACCAGGCCATGGTGGCATTTTACCTAAAGACAAAATTTCCGAAGAGATTGCTCAAATCCGTGGTGTCAGCCGTGAACATGACTGTATCTCCCCATCTAGCCATACTGCCTTTAGCACCCCTATTGAAATGATGCAATTTATTCAGCAATTGCGCGAGCTTTCCGAAGGTAAACCTGTAGGCTTTAAACTGTGTATCGGGCAACCATGGCAATTTATGAGTATCGTAAAAGCCATGTTACATACGGGGATTACACCTGATTTTATCGTGGTGGATGGTTCTGAAGGTGGGACTGGCGCTGCACCTATAGAACTGATTGATAATATGGGTACGCCACTGCGTGAAGGCCTACTCTTTGTTAATAACACCCTGATTGGTGCAGGCTTACGTTCAAAAATTAAAGTCGGTGCCAGTGGTAAAATTATTAGTGCTTTTGATATTGCCAGTACCATGGCAATTGGCGCAGATTGGGTCAACTCAGCTCGTGGCTTTATGTTTGCAGTTGGGTGTATTCAAGCTCAAAGCTGTCATACCAACCAATGTCCAGTTGGCGTTGCGACACAAGACAAAGACCGTCAAAAAGCCATCCATGTTCCGACCAAAGCAGAACGTGTTTTTAATTTCCACAAAAATACCTTGCATGGCTTATCTGAACTTATTGCCTCAGCAGGTTTACAACATCCATCAGATATCCGTGCGCACCATCTAGCGCAGCGGATTAATAACCGTGAAATTAAAAACTATGCACAGCTACATTTTTGGTTAAAAGATGGGGAGTTACTCAGCTGTGAAAATAAAGATGAGGAAAACTTCTATTTCCGTATGTGGAATATGGCTCATCTAGAAAAGTTCTGATTCCTCCACCCAAAAAAAGAGGCGACTACGCCTCTTTTTTTTGTCTAGATCCATCACACTGATTAAGGTAAGCTGTGCTCAATCGTCAATTAGTAACTGATGTTACGCGCGTAAAAGTAAATACGCATTTTTAAAATAATTTTTAAGCCTATTCGACGGAGTCTTACATCTAGGGCTTAAACATAGGGATTAGCCTTCGGCAGGAGGTACTCTTACGAAACGTTGTTTCTCATTCGGCAAAATGAGAAGCAAAGCTTCGCAAGGAAACCTTCTTGCGGTGCAATGCACCTCACCGACAAAACTCGTTCACTAGCGTCAAATTATTCAAAGTATTGCAAAAACATTTTTGATTAGGAGTAGTCCAGTCTCAAACACTTGCGGATGACCTTCCCGCGTATCGTACTTTTATTTGAATCAAATTACGCTCCTGATGTTAGTGCGTAACATCAGTTAGTAATAAGACTTACTATTCGATTGAGCATGCAAGAATGCCGGGATCAAACCTGTTAATGCAGCACGAATATCGGCACGTTCATTAATCAGCTGATGTGAACCTTCTTCAAGCATGAGAAGCGTCTGTAAACGGAATTTACGACGTATAAACTCAATGTTATAACGCCAATCCACCGTTTGATCCTGTGCGCCTTGAGCTAACCACACTGGAATACGACACGCAGGTCGTTCTTCCATTTCCTGCATCCATTTTGACATGGCCAAAATCCAGTCCATCCCCATCATTCGAGGTTGTAGAGGATCTTTTAAACGTACAAAACGCAAAAACTCAGGGTTATGATTATTCCGTCTAAAATGACGTGGCACTTCACGTTTAATACGACGAATAATGCCTAATCCAACCGAGTTATGCCACCATGCCGTTTTTGCAGGGCGAATCAGCGGAGATAATAATAAAACTCGTTCGACATAAGGATTTTTGCGATGTTCAGCAAAATCTAACAGATGATGCAGCCAAATCGCCCCACCCGTACTCTGCCCAATCCCTAACCACGGTGTCGGTAATTGAGCTGCATGTTTCACATAACGATATACCGCTTCCAAAACTTGTTGGTAATGATCAAAGTTTTGAATACTGGCTGGCGATCCATTACTTAGACCATGCCCCGGTAAATCATAGGTCAAAACACTAAAACCTTGATCTAAGAGCTCACGAATAATCGGCTGATATATTCCACTATGCTCTAAATAACCATGCAATAAAAATACAGTGCCTTTAATGACATCCGTTTCAGTTTTCAGTTTCGGTTGAAATACTTGTACATGTAATTTGAACAAAGGCATTTCTACATAGCCTTGCCAATGTTCACAGTTCAAGGCATCTAAACCATAAAGTCGTCTATAAGACTGTATTTCAACACTAGGCTCAAAAGGTCGATTTAAATTTAGAGGTTCTAATACTTGTGGGGTTAATTCTCGACTTGGAATAGGAAGATCTAATTGTTTAAGGATTGAAGGATTAAGAAATGGGATATCTGACATTATGGGACCTCCCGACAGTCACTTGAGCCAAACCAAACATCACGTAAGGTGGCTAATAATTCATAATTAGCACGACGACTATGGTCATAATTTTTTTCACTTGGTCGCCATGTAGTTAATGTTGTTGGCATAGGTGCAACAACAGGAATGGTTTCGATACCATTTAATGCAAATAAACGACGTGTTCGAGGCATATGATATTGGTCAGTGATTAAAATAACCGTCGGTGCCCCACCTTTTTTCTGTAAAAGCAACGAACTAAAACGCGAATTTTCGCAAGTATTCATACTGCGGTCTTCAAGCAATTTCGCATCGACATCATATTGCTTCAACCATGCTTGCATATACGGTGCTTCAACACCACTCAGTACAATCGGTAACTTATTGGCTCGTTCAACATCGAGTGTTTTTTCCAGTCGAAGTCGTGTGTAGTCATTCACTACGATATCTTTATCATTTTTATCTAAGGTTAAACCACCACCTAACACCACGATCGCATACGGCTCTGCGGTTGGCTGCTTCAGGGTTTTATCTTTCATTTTGGCAAGATCAAGATACGTTTCATCATCGATCGGTTCTGCTTCTGAAGCAGCTTGCTCAATTTCATGGGTTTTTAAGAACTCAGTATATTGAGTCATCAGGCCTTTATTTTCCGCACTATTTAGCTCAAGCAGCTCTTTCATTTTTTGAGCAGGATTTTCCGCCAATGCCTCAGAAGATGCCGCCTCGGACGCAGAAGGATTCAGCAAAGGAACTTTCGGCATGTCCTTTTGACTATCATTCTTTTCTTTTTCATGTTCTTCTTCAATGAGCTGCTGTAACGCCTTATAACGTGCTTGTATAAGGGTTAAATCTTGAGGCTCATCAGACTGTATGGCTTGCTCCATGAGTTTTAAATACGCTTGGCGCGCTATCCATAAGTCAGAACCCGGCTCATAGTTATCATCATCACTCAAGGTGCCGAGTTTTTGACTTTGCGCTGCGAGCTGATTGACTTCTACAGGAACGAAATAATTTAAACTTTTAACGATCAATTTAGAATAAAACGGCGTATAGATAAAAATCATTAGACAGCCCAAAAGTACAAATAGCACTGCGGCAATTTGTACTAAGCGAACCATCCAATGTGTTTTATGCATAAATCTAAAACCTATGTGTTTTTATTGATCTGCGTGAGATCGAATCAAGCCATTTGTATCAAATAATACAGGCTCAGGATGTAGTTCAATATTAAATTTTTCAAAAACATCATGTTGTACAGCTTTGTAAGTTGTACGTACATCTTGCAGCGTGGCGTCCTGATAATTGACCAACACCAAAGCTTGCTTATGGAACATACCCACTGAACCCACAGATTTCCCTTTCCAACCTGCTTGGTCAATCAACCAGCCCGCTGCCAGTTTTACCGCATTATTCGGTTGTGGGTAATGGGGTAAATTGGGAAATTGCAGCGCAATTTGGTCAAAGGCTTGCTGGCTAATCACAGGATTTTTAAAGAAACTTCCGACATTTGGAAATTCTTTTGGATCTGGGAGTTTGGTTTGACGAATATGAATGACTTGTTGTTGTAGGTTTTCTGCACTTAAGTCTTCACCCACTGCCTGCTTTAAATCACCATAATTTAATTTTAAATCGGCATGTTTTAAAAGTTTAAACGTGACATGCGTAATAATAAAACGCTCTGGCTCATCTTTAAAAATACTATGACGATATGAAAAATGACAATCGGCAGCGCTAATACTACTTTGCTGTTCTGTTACTTGGTCATAGACCTGCACAGATTCAATAAATTCACCCGCCTCAACACCATAAGCTCCTATATTTTGTACAGGTGAAGCACCGACTAAACCGGGTATCAATGCTAAATTTTGTAAGCCATAAAACTGGTGTGCCGTCGTCCAAAGGACAAAGTCATGCCACACTTGCCCTGCACCCACTTTTAAAGTTTGGGTTGCGGCATCGTCTTGTACATATTCAATCCCTTGAATATCCATGTGCATCACTAAAGCATGAATTTGCTCAGGCAACAGCATATTACTACCCCCTGAAAGCACCAATACATTTAATTGCTCAGCTTTGGCAAAGTCGAGCGCTGCTTGGATATCTTCTACCGATTGAACACGTACATAATGAGATGCTACAGCATCGAGACTTAATGTATTAAATGGCTTAAGCTGAACCTGTGTTTGAATTTGCATTCTTAAACCTTAATTTTTTTGCTGTGCTTGTAACTGAGTTTTTAAATAATTGACCCAAGCCTGACTGCTAGATTCGCATTGATCTAATACATGTTCAAACCCTGCATCACCACCATAGTACGGATCTGGTACTTCTTGTTGCGGATATTGGTGATCATGTTGACTCATCAAAGACACTTGGGCACGTAGCTGACCCAATTGTTGCTGCGCTTTTTGCATGAGGTTTTGAATATTGTCTAAATTTTCGTAGTCCATGGCCAAGATCAAATCAAATTCAATAAAATCATGAACTGTTAATTGACGTGCACGTAATGCAGATAAGCTATAGCCACGTAATTTTGCATGCTTTTGGCTACGTAGATCTGGCGCTTTGCCCGGATGATAATTGCTCGTACCCGCAGAATCGACGTGAATATTGAGTTGCGCTTCATCACAAAAATGTCTAAAAACCACTTCAGCCGTAGGTGAACGGCAAATATTTCCTAAACAAACACACAACACCTTATATGGCGTGCTGGATGACATAACAACCTCAAGACTACTTTTATTTCAAGCGTCTTATGTTAAGTTATTTATAGGATGAATCCTATATCAACACTCAAGAATAATGTTTATTTGGATATAAAAAATTAGGGATAAGCCAATGAGTCAATTTCAGTTTCAAACCGTCAGCAATATTATTTCAGGCTTAGGCTCTATTTCCCAACTGAGAGAGGTCCTAGGCGACTTTCAAGCCAAGCGTGTTATGCTTGTGACCGACCCCGGTATGTTGCAACAACAATTACATTTACCCATTTTGGATATTTTAGAAAGTATCCATCAAGATTATGTGATTTATTCCAGTATTCAAGCTGACCCTGCAGAACATATAGTTTTAGATGCAGTTCAATTTGCCAAAAATGAAAAAGTAGATTTGATTATTGGTTTTGGCGGTGGAAGTTCAATGGATGTGGCTAAAATTATTGCGATTTTGGCTCATCCTAAGCAAACACAGCAGATCCGTGATTTATATGGTGTTGCTAATGCAAAACGACCACGCTTGCCGCTCATTTTGATCCCGACAACGGCAGGGACCGGCTCTGAAGTCACACCAATCTCTATCGTCACTACAGGTGAAACCACCAAAACTGGTATCGTCTCCCCTGTACTGTATGCCGATGTCTGCATCCTCGATGCGAACTTTACTTTAAATCTTCCCGCACATATTACCGCAGCAACCGGTATCGATGCCATGGTGCATGCCATTGAAGCCTATACGTCAAAAATTAAAAAAAATCCGTATGCGGATATGCTCGCCAAACAAGCTTTGCGTTTATTAAATAAAAACTTAGCACTGGTTTTACAAGATGGACATAACCTCGAAGCGCGTCAGCACATGCTAGTCGGTTCAATGCTTGCAGGTCAGGCCTTTGCTAATGCACCAGTTGCAGCGGTGCATGCACTCGCCTATCCACTCGGTGGACACTTTCATCTCTCGCATGGTCATACCAATGCACTGGTTCTCGCTGAAGTGTTAAAGTTTAATGCACCTCAGGCCAAGCAGCATTATGCAGAACTTATGAGTTGGCTAGACCCATACAGTACGGGCTGTACCGATGGTTTATGTGATTTATTTATAGATCATATGCAAAATCATTTAGATCAGAGCGGTTTAGTGCTTAAACTCAGTCAACTCAATGTGCCTGAAAATATGCTCGATCGTTTAGCAGAAGACGCATTATTACAAACACGACTATTACAAAATAATCCGCGAGAACTGCAGTTTGAAGATGCTCGCCAGATTTACCAATCAATATATGCCTAAAGTTCACTCATTTTTGAAATAAAGAAAATACCAACGATGAAACCTGAAACTAAACGCCGCCAAAACTATCGATTTTTATTTCCAATCCAAACGCGTTGGGCAGACAACGATATGTATGGCCACGTTAATAATGTCACCTATTACAGCTATTTTGATACCGCTGCAAATGCACTCTTGATTCAACATGCCGGTTTTGATTTGCAAAATACCCCGATCATCGGTTTAGTGGTCGATTCAACCTGCAGTTTTTTACAAGAACTGTCCTATCCAGAAATCATTGAAGTTGGGGTTGCGATTGAAAAAATTGGTAATTCTTCACTGCGCTATGACTTGGCTATTTTTAAACAAGGACAAAATGAGGCTGCAGCCCAAGGACATTTCGTACATGTGTTTGTCGACCGCCAAACACGAAAAAGCACCTCGATACCCGATGAAATGCGAGATGCTTTAACTCAGTTTTTACTTTAATTTTTATATCCAGCTTAAAACTTATTTGAGCTGGATATTTTGCAACTCACCATCAAAGCTTTTGAGTAAGTCTTTCACAACAGGCTCTGCATGTAATAACTCATTTGCACGTGCAAAGGCCTTTTCCTTGCGGACATGTTGTAAAGCATATGGTGTGGTTTCTTCGACATCTTCAAAGCTGATATGGAAACGACATTTTGACCATTGCGTATGAATCGCTTGTTCCAATACATGCTGTAATTGAGTCACTAAAGCTTCGTACCGCTTTGGAATATGGAAAGTCGATTCACCGTCAATCGTACCGCGCATAATTCCATGCTGCGCCAACTCTTGTACCGCAGGTGAAAGTTGACTATTACGGAACCAATACTCCCACTTTTCGACCGTCCACTCACCTTCTAGGTTTTGAGGCTGTAAAGTCAAAATATCTTGTGGCATCAAGGTAGAGGATGAACCCGTTTGAACAGCATCCGAAGAAACGGAACTTTGCGTAACTTGTGGTGATGCTAGATCAAAACCATTGTCGCCTTGAGCACCCGAAACTGATTCATTCACCACATGTTGTGGTTCAATGGCATTTATCAAATGTGGCTGAGCTGTTTCAGGCTCTACACTTTTTGACTCTAAAGCTGTTGGTTCTAAAGGTGCAATATCTTCAAAATTTATAGCGCTCACATCAACTTCTTCAGTTTCAGTACTCGGCGTCGGATCTAAATCAAATAATGTATCTTCTGCCACGGCATCCATAACAAGCGTGTCATTTTGCTGTGTCGATACAGACTCAACCGGTGCAACCTCTTGCGTATCTAGAGTGCCATTTGCTGTAGATGCTGTAGAAGTTTGGCTAATCACATCCTCTTCAGGATCATCTAAAAAATCATCAGATGAAGGTTCATCGACTGCAGGTGCAGAAACATAGCCATCATCGTCATCATAATGTGAATCATCAAAATCATCGAAAGCTGGCGATGTGTCTACAGCGGGTACAGCTTCAGGCTGCTCAACAGTGGCAACCTGTGCAGCAGACTCAACAACGGTATTGGGTTGCTGCAAAGACTGTGTTTGAGTCGGCTGAACTGTTTCGGCCTGATTTTGAGCAAGCTGTGGCTGTGCGGCTGACTCTTGCTGTACGGCAGAGACCAACATTTCGTTTGGCTGTAATGGTCGGAATGCTAATAGACGCAGCACACACATCTCAAAACCTTGCTCTTGCGTGACTGCCAACTGCAAGTCTGCCCGACCTTTGCATGCGACTTGATAATACAACTGCAAATCTTGAGCTGAAATCAACTGCGACAATTGCATAATTTTTTGATTGATCTCAGCGCTATATTTCAACGCTAAGTCTGGCAAGTATTGTAATAATGCCAGTTCATGTAACGTTGAAATCAACTGATCTAATACCAGCGAAACATCCAGCGCTTGTTGACGGAATTGCATGAGTAAAGCACTCACGCGTTCACGCTGATTTTGATGAATGGCTAAAATCAAATCATAAATGATCGTACGGTCAATTAGGCCCAACATGTCTTTAACATCTTGGTGCTGAATTGAACCCTGACCATAGGCAATCGCTTGATCAGTTAGTGACAGCGCATCACGCAGTGAACCTTGAGCCGATTCAGCAATTTGCCAAATCGCATCTTGCTCCGCTTGAATTTGTTCTTTTTGTAAGATATCTGTCAAATGCGATGTGATTTCATCCACCGCTAAAGGACGCAAAGTAAATTGCAAGCAACGTGAAATTACAGTAATCGGTAATTTTTGTGGATCTGTAGTTGCAAATAAGAATTTCACATGCTCTGGCGGTTCTTCTAGAGTCTTTAATAACGCGTTAAATGAATGCGTAGAGAGCATATGTACTTCATCGATTAGATAAACCTTGAAGCGACCTTGGGTTGGTGCATAAGGAACGTTGTCGAGAAGTTCTCGGGTATCTTCAACTTTGGTCCGTGATGCCGCATCGATTTCAATTAAATCAATAAAACGACCTTCATTTACTGCTTTACACGTTGGGCAGACTTCACAAGGCGTTGAGGTTACACCTGTTTCACAGTTCAGACATTTTGCCAAAATACGGGCAATGGTGGTTTTACCCACGCCACGAGTACCTGTAAATAAATACGCATGATGTAACCGACCACGTTCTAAGGCACTGGTAAGTGCGCGTGACACATGGTTTTGCCCCACGAGTTCAATGAAATTTCGTGGACGGTATTTTCGTGCAAGTACTTGATACATGTATGCTCCTTTTTACAGGTGTAAGCATACTGTTTTTTTGTCTAAGAGTGAATGAAGTTCTTAGTCAGTGGAACTAATTCGATCAATATCTTCGAATTTAACGACTTTAATATTTGATTTATTTTCTGAATCATTAAACAAGATTACATTACCTTGAAAACTGTCCAGAACATACCATTTATTTACGTCTTTGATTTTCAATGTAGCTACAGGCGACTTCTTTATATCATTTAATTTTAACTGTGCAGAAAAACAGGTAGCAAATATGGCAAGAATGGTTAACACCAAAAATTTAAGTGGTTTATCTCTGCGCACTTCATCATCGGTAAAAATATTGAGAGTTATACCAATTAGAACAGCACCCCATAGCATTGAAGTTTGACCAATAAAGTTATTTACATAGAGCGTAATTAGCCCACTAACACATACAATAATGACAAATATAGCTTGTAGCAGCTTATGCTTTTTTAAAAACTGTTCGATTTTTTCTTTCAGCTCTGCTTCCGTAATATGATTAGAAACTAAAATTTTCTTTTTAGGCTTACTTTTGCAATATTGTTTAAATAAAAATTTATAGAAATCTAATAGAACACCAACTACGGCTATGACTGAACAACCTAAGACTAATACCTTAATAATTTCAAAAATATAAAATGATGGAGATAAAACAGACATTATCCAAATAGCATCTAAAGAGTAATAGAAAAATGCATTCGAAATAACAGAAATTGTGAGTGCTGCTATGGATAAAATTCCAAATAACTCCGTAATTGATAATTCTTTTTTTATCATTATTTATAAAAATTAGACTATAAAGTGGTTTTTTATCATGACTGACAAACTACGTAAAGAAAGAACGATTTAATTATAATTAAGTCTCTGCCCGCTTAAGCAAAAAATCACTCTGCATTTGATAGCGTTTCGCCGTCTGGTCTTCCCGAATTTCAAGTAATTGCTGATCCAAATCTACATACAAAAGATTACGCGTTTGTACATTCATGAGTTCCAGTTGCTGCTTTGATTCATCTTTAAAACGAATTACACCTTTCAGGACTTCAACGTCGTTATGACCACTTAGACTTTCTCGAGTAAGTGTATAGGTTTGGTCTTCATGTAGCTCAAGTGCCACAGCCATACCGGGACAATCTTCACAACGAGAAAGACAGCCCATACACGGCGTTGTACCTTTAAAATCACCCACCCATGCAGCTTGCTGTTTTTCGGCAGTAATCGCTTCTATCTCTTTTGCTTTCGTTTGAGTTGAATCCTGACAACCCAACATTGCCGACGTTGCTACTAAGGGAATCAAAACAACTTTTTTCATAGGGATATCACAGCAGTCTAAAACTGCGAGGGAAAATAGCATATTTTTCACATTTCCCCAATTTCTGTTCTATCCCGAAGTATCTTAAAGCCAGCCCTTACGCCCTTTTAATACTTTATCT
Source organism: Acinetobacter sp. YH12097 (assembly GCF_013419225.1). Classification (NCBI taxonomy): domain Bacteria; kingdom Pseudomonadati; phylum Pseudomonadota; class Gammaproteobacteria; order Moraxellales; family Moraxellaceae; genus Acinetobacter; species Acinetobacter sp. YH12097. The sequence continues at coordinate 335,726 of NZ_VPAN01000001.1, forward strand.
GCACAGCGTAAGGTTTCTTGAGTTAAGCCCCATAAGCGATAATCGCCGGTGATTGAACCCGTCGCAAAGTTATGTGTATAAGCAAAACTTAAATCACGCTGCGGATCACACCAAGCCCCAGAACCATTAAACCCAATATGTCCAAAACCTTGACTCGATTTGCCTAAGGTTAAAATTCGATGATATCCCAAACGCCAATTCATTGGTAAAGGCATAATACGATCACGTTTTTTAAATTGAATTTTACTTAAAGATTCAAAAATTTGTGGCGTGATTAAGGTCTGTCCCTGCCACCGCCCTTGATTGGCTAGCATGGCATAGATTTTCGCTAAACTATTGGCACTAAATACGCCTGTTGCTGCAGGAATGATGGCTTGTAAACCCTCATCACTAAAAAATGAAAACTTGCGCATTCCTTTTGGAATCATACCATCTTGAAAGTCTTGCAAATTTTGTCCCGAAAGTTGTAGGAGCTGATCAAAGATTGATGGTTTTCGTGTATCAGTCTTTTTTTTCGTTGTCTGCGCTTGGGTATTTTCTTGTGCAGATGTATCTACAGCACGTTCTACTTGTTTCTTTTTCGGAATCAAGCGAGCAACCTCACTAAGTTGATGCTCTGGTACGCCAAAAAATGCATGATCCAATGCCAAAGGCTCAACCAAATAGTGTTGCATTAGTTCAGCAAGCGGTCGACCTGTGGCCTTTTCAAGTACACCACCGACTTGCCAACCGAAGGTTAACGGTTGATATGCTGCATCAGTTGATGGCTCAAAACGTGGCTTAGCTTGTTCGATGACGTTGAGCATATGCTGCCAATCAGCCATTTCGGATGCTGTTTCAATGATATTACGGATATCGTATAAACCACTTTGGTGACTCAGCATGTGCCTTAATGTGATATCCGACTTGCCATTTTGAGCAAACTCCGGCCAATATCCTGCAACGGGAGTATCGTAATCAAGAAAGCCTTCGCTCACTAAGATATGTGCAAGCGTTGCAAGTACGCCTTTACCCGTGGAATAACAGACTGAGGGTGTATTGGCCTGCCAAGCTTCTTCGGCTGACTTTTTACCAGTCCAAATATCTACGACTTTTTGACCTTTAAAATACACCACTAAGGCGGCTCCGCCTAAGTGGGTTCGAGCATCCTGCATCCGGCTAAATTGCGCCGCCAAATCTTGAAACGCCTCGTCAACCGTACCTTGAAAATTATTCTTCTGTGCAAATAGATATTCTTTGAGCGCCTGCATCATCATTCCTTTGAATATGAATCGCTTGAGATTAAAACAAAAAAGCCTAAACCGATATCGATTTAGGCTTAAGTCTTAAATTGCCTTTACACTTCCCGCTACATGCGGCTTTTGGTTCTTACTATTTCGAATAGCAAACTCTGTATCTTTACCCGTTTGTGCAGTAAGGAACTCGACTTGCGAAGGTAAGTACATTGGTAATTTAAACCATACATCTGCTTCATAGGCATCTGGCAAAGTTAAGCTCGACAAAGCTTTGGCTTTACTCCACATACCATGTGCAATGGCTTGTTTAAAACCAAACGCTTTAGCGGTTACAGCATGAATATGAATCAAGTTAAAGTCACCAGAAGTCAACGCATAACGGCGACCGGTATTTTCAGAAACATTCCATTCAGCTTGAACTTGCAACTCAGCTGACTTTGTTTCGGTAGATTTTGCCGCAGCTTTGTTCTCTGTTTTTTGACGTGCTAAATACGTGGTTAATGATTCTACAACCACTTCATCGCCCACTTTTGCAGTGGTAATAAAGTCAAATTGCACGCCTTTATCATGTGGCTGTAATTCACCAAATTTGCATGACAATGACAGTGTTTCATTCACACCAACTTTGCGATATTGCTTCACTTGGTTACGAATATGTACCAAACCTAAGATCGCAAATGGAAAAGCTTCCGTAGTCATCATATGCATTTGCAAACTTTGAGAAAGCACAGCCAAATAAATCGCTGGGGTATAACCATTGTTTTTAAAGCCACAGACTTCGTTATAAGCTTTTAAATGTTTTTGATCGACCTTAAATGAATCCACCACATATTCAACTTGCGGCAGCACTTTTTCAGCTTTAGGCTTTTTAAAAATCAAGCCTTGAATCACTTTTGGATAGGCTAAATAAGGTTTTGGAAGTTGACTAAAATGGCGAGTATTCATACTAAACCTTTGGAAGTTTTATCTTTATAAAGTTCCCTTCCTTTTAAAGAAGGATATTTTAAATCCCCCTCATCCCCCTTTGATCAAGGGGGACTTCTCCTCTCTTTTTCAAAGGGAGGTCGGGAGGGATTATTAAGCCCCTAACAAGCTTTGACCACACACACGTACCACGTTACCGTTCAAGCCTGTCGACGCAGTTGAAGCAAACATCGCAATCGTTTCAGCAACATCCACAGGTAAACCACCTTGACTCATCGAGTTCATACGACGACCTGCTTCACGGATTGCAAATGGAATCGCAGCAGTCATTTGCGTTTCAATAAAGCCTGGAGCAACAGCATTAATGGTTACGCCATTTTTCAATAATGGAGCAGTAAATTTAACCACACCAATTACACCAGCTTTAGAAGCAGCATAGTTGGTTTGACCTAAGTTACCTGCAATACCTGAAATAGAAGATACGCAAACAATACGACCATTTGCATTGAAGCCATCATTTTCAAGAAGGTAATCATTTACACGCTCAATCGCAGACAAGTTAATGTTAATCACCAAATCCCAAAGCTCAGGCTTCATATTGGCCAAAGTTTTGTCACGGGTAATCCCTGCATTGTGCACGATGATATCCAAACCACCTTGAGCAGCTGCAGCCGCTTTGATTTTTTCACCGGCATCGTTTGCAGTAATATCAATCGCGAGCGTAGAACCGCCAATTTCACCTGCAACACGGTCAAGATCTGCTTGCTGCTGTGGAACGTCTAAACAAATCACATGCGCGCCATCACGTGACAATACATGTGCGATTGCTTCACCAATACCACGGCTTGCACCTGTTACAACAGCTGTTTTGCCTGCAAGCGGCTTATTCCAATCAACATCCACAACATCTGCTTTAGATACACGAATCACCTGACCCGATACATAAGCTGAACGTGGTGAAATTACAAAACGTAATGCAGATTCTAAGTTTGCTTCAGCACCTTCGTCCACATAGACTAACTGTGCAGCAATCCCTTTCTTAAACTCTTTACCGACTGATTTTACAAAACCTTCTAATGCACGTTGTGCAATGGCTTGTTTCACAGTTTTCGCAGTTTCTGGTGTTGTACCAACAACGACAACGCGACCAGACGCCTGAATTTGACGCGCGATTGGGTTAAAAAATGCATATAAGACATGCAGTTGTTCTGAGTTTTGAATACCTGAAGCATCAAATACCACAACTTTAAACTTAGACTCTTTATCGCCTTCGTTAAATGCGCTTAAGTTCAGACCTGATTTTGCCGCAGCTTGTTGTAATTCAGCATTATTACCTGCATAGCTATTGGCATGAATATTTGCCAAGACTTGTGCAATTGCACCAGACAATGTTGAAGCAGGCGCTGCACCGAATAAAACCGCACCTTTAACTACAGGTGTTGCAGACTCAAAACGCTCTAAAAAAGTCGGTGATGGTAAACCTAAATTTTTGATGACAAATTTACCAATAGGAGATTTTGCAAATGTTTGGTATTGATCAGTCATGTTTATTATCTCTCATACAGATTAATTTTTGATGGATCTGAAGATATCCCTTTAACTTCAAGATGATGTCAGATACTTATATTTCAATAGTTCCATCAGTTTCCATGGAATCATACTTGAGTTAAACCGCAGATGGCTTGACCTGAATGCTTTAGCGAATGTCATTTTAGTCAATTTACCCCTTTGGTGAATATGCTAATGTAGCCGTCAAGAAGATCATCAACATGCTTGGAAAAGCCTTATGAGCAAAACAACTCAAGAAAATCCAGCAGTCGAAAGTCCGACTACGGAAACTGTGTCAAATACATCAAAGAGTACGCCACGTAGCGCTAAAAGTACGGGCACAGCAACCAAGTCTACAAGTGATGCCGCTAAAACGAGCCGTCCTCGTCGTGCATCTACGCGCACTAAGACACCCGCTTCAAACCCTAAAACAGCTTCAAAATCAACAACTCAAACGTCTGTTCAACAGGATAATACCATGAGTCAAAACACAGTTCGCCGCGTTGCTATTATCGGTGGTAATCGTATTCCTTTCGCTCGTTCTAACGGCGCTTACTTCACTGCATCGAACAGCGATATGTTCACAGCTGCATTAAATGGTCTTGTTGAACGTTTCAACCTTCAAGGTCAACGCCTTGGTGAAGTTGTTGCTGGTGCCGTGTTAAAACATAGTCGTGACTTTAACATGACCCGTGAGTGTGTACTCAATACCGAACTTGCTCCTGAAACACCTGCTTACGATATTCAACAAGCATGTGGTACGGGTCTACAAGCTGCTTTCTTGGTTGCTAACAAAATTGCTTTGGGTCAAATCGAAGTGGGTGTTGCTGGTGGTGTAGATACAACCTCTGATGCACCGATCGCTTTTGGTGATGGCTTACGTAAAGCTTTACTTGAATTGAATATTGCTAAAACAGGTAAAGACCGCCTAAAAGCATTAACTAAAATTAATGTTAAAGATTTGATGGATGCACCGAAGAACGGTGAACCACGTACAGGTCTTTCTATGGGTGACCATCAAGCAATTACAACGCTTGAATGGGGTATCTCTCGTGAAGCGCAAGATGAACTTGCTGCATCTTCGCATCAAAAAATGGCAGCTGCTTATGAAGAAGGTTTCTTCGATGACCTTATTACGCCATTCCTTGGTTTAGAGCGTGACAACAACTTACGTGCAGACTCATCAGTAGAAAAACTTGCGAAGTTAAAACCAGCGTTTGGGAAAGGCGATGCACGTACGATGACTGCGGGTAACTCGACTCCACTGACTGATGGTGCGTCATGTGTCCTTCTTGCATCAGAAGAATGGGCAAAAGCAAACGGTCACGAAGTTCTTGCTTATTTAACTTTCCAAGAAACAGCGGCGGTTGACTTTGTAGAGAAAAAAGAAGGCTTATTGATGGCGCCAGCGTATGCAGTACCTCGTATGCTAGAACGTGCAGGTATTACGCTACAAGATTTCGATTACTATGAAATTCATGAAGCGTTTGCATCTCAAGTATTGTCTACACTGAAAGCTTGGGAAGATCCTAAATTCTGTAAAGAACGTTTAGGCTTAGATGCACCATTGGGTTCAATTGATCGTTCTAAATTGAACGTGAAAGGTTCATCTCTTGCTGCAGGCCACCCATTTGCTGCAACTGGTGGTCGTATTATTGCAACTGCTGCAAAACTATTGAACCAAAAAGGTTCAGGCCGTGTACTCGTATCAATTTGTGCTGCGGGTGGTCAAGGCGTAACAGCGATTATTGAAAAATAATCCTTTATGCTTTAAAGCAAAAAACCGCTCTTATGAGCGGTTTTTTATTTCAGAGATTTCATAATTTTTAGAAACGATAACCGACACCTAAATAAGTAATGATGGGATCAATATCGATCTTTGTCGTTGCATGAATTAACTGTTCACCGGTCGTTTGGTTAATCACATCGATCTTGGTCTTATTATTTAACTTTGCATAAGACACTGAAGCTGCTGTAAACCAATTTGGGGTGAAGTCATAGGTAAAACCGAGTGTGACAATTGGAGCAATCGCATCATCCGCATCGACATCGACCACCATTTTACCTGATGATTCTTTACCGTCTAATGCAGCACCTGCAAGATTATCCTTAATATTTTGAATCATATGCCCTGCAGCAATTAAGTCAGATTCAATACCTTTATTGAGTTCAATATCATTAAAATACGCATACATAATCCCTGCACCTACATAAGGTCTGAATTTATTCACGCCCGATTTTCCAAATTGATACTGAGCTTGAAATGCTGGCGTCCAAGCACGCGCTGTTGCTGCTTTACCATAAGCATCCAGATTGGTAATTGGTACATCATAATCCAAAGGTAAACCGTCCGGAAACAGCAAACTAGCAAGACCTCCCGGCATTGCATTGCCAGATAAAGGTGCCGTAATCATCCCTTTCCCTTGAATATCCACTTTGGGAGGAATACCGCCAATCATCTGTAAGGATACGTTGTCATTGATATAATAATTGACCATCAAACCTAAAGTATCAACATCCTCTGCTTCTAGACCAGTGCCTCCTGCTGACCAATTTTCCAATCCATATAATGTCGATGTCCCTGCAATATCTGGTTTGATATTGCCTTTGCCATCTGTCATGAGTCCATTAATAAAACTATCTTCTAATAATGTTCCTAAAGTCTCCTTTAAATTTACTGTGTTATCACCGTCTTGAATCGTTGCATTTGGGTCAATTGCTTGTAAAAAACCCTCTTCACTAATGCTTCCAACTTTGGCCTGTGTCCCATTTGCCACAGAAGTATTAATGTTAAAAGAATTCGCCTTTCCTTGCGGCATCACGTGTAACCAACCTGCAGATACAGAAAAGCGCTTAAAGTTACCATCTGCAAATGTAAATTGTGTAAGCCCAAGCAAAACAACAGGTGTGACAATTTTTATCAATTTCATATGCTAACTCCTTGTCTTGCATATTTTTTTAATCAACTTATAAAAACATTCTTTGTTTTTATATTTAAAAGTTATGTAATTAGTATAATTTTTTATAGTTATATTATGTTTTTATATATTGTTGTTTGTTAACTTCTGCCCTATTTTAAAGCAAAAAAGGCCTGTACTTATCAATACAGGCCAATGTAATTTTCTTATTGAAATTTAACGATATTGTGGTTGGTAACCCAAGTGCGCCTCAATCTGGTCATAGCACCATTGGAAAATAAATGTATAGACTAAAATACACATGGTCATACTAAAATCGAGCAAAATCGCCTGCCATAAGGTCATATGCATGGCATAAGCCACCATTGGGATGGTTGCAAGCATTAAGCCGCCCTCAAATCCAATCGCATGCAAAACACGTACACCAAAGGTTCTTTTTAACTTTCTTTTTGCTTCAAATTTTTCAAAATAATGATTAAAAATCATGTTCCAAATCACAGAAGTGACCGCCATCGCAATACCTAGCGTACCCGTCACCTCCATCGGAACTTTAAAAATAAAACTTAATGCAATAGCAATGATCACCAATAGGATGATCTCATAGCTTAGCGCATGAATAATCCTTCTCTTGGAAATCGTCATTTTGAAACACTCTATTATTTGTAAAAAACACATTTTATTTTTATATTATTGATTAATCGAGTCAGGTTCTTTCAATATTATTGAAAGGTTGTATTTCTTTATTTTTTGAATGCACATGAATATTAATCAAGAACAACTGATGATTTTTAAAACAGTCATGGAAACAGGATCATTTTCCGCAGCTGCCAGACAACTCGGCAAAGTACCTTCGGCTGTCAGCATGTCCATTGCGAATTTCGAAATTGATCTCAACCTTAAACTGTTTGAGCGCGTTGGTCGTGAGCCTGTGCCCACCACTCAAGCGCTTAACCTGTATGAAAAAACTGAACAATTATTGATAGAAATCAATCAGTGGAAACAGCATGCGATTGCGCTGAGTCATGGTTTAGAGTCTTCACTGAATATCGTGGTGGTATCAGAACTGCTTCATACGCAGTGGACCGACTATATCTCTTTGCTAGAAACTCATTTTCCATCTTTGCAAATCAATATTTTTTCTGCGCCTCAAGAAGATGCTCAAAAGATGTTATTACAGGGTCAAGCGCAGCTTGCTCTAATGTTTGAACGTGAACAGCTTGAGAGTTATGAACAATTTGTCGAATTGAAGCGTGAAGCATTGGTTCCTGTTGCAGCGACAAAACATGCCCTGTCTAAATTTAAGCAAGTCAGTTTTGAGCAAATTTTGCAAAGTCGGCAAATCGTGGTTGCAAGTCGTGATAAAAGCATTAAACCAGAATTGTTATTTTCCAAACACAGTTGGCGTACAGATAACCACCACTCAGCCTGTTCTATGATTATTCAAGGTCTGGGTTGGGGTGTGCTTCCCCTCGAGATGTTTAATGAAAATCCGACGCTCAAAGATCAACTCAAAATCTTAAGCTTTCAAGATTTCACACCCAAATTTGAATATTTCGTCGACTTGGTCTGGAACCGTGAAAAACCTCTCGGCTCGGCTGCTCATTTTTTGATTAATCACATCCGAAATTCACGAAAAACTACGATTTAGACCGCCTAATTGGGCAGTTTTTGGTTGGGTTCTAAACAGATTGTGTTATAAAAGTATGTACACCAAGAACATTAAGAACTAGATTTCAAATGACTCAAAATGCGTTAAACCAATTAAAAAGCCTAACAACGATTGTTGCTGACAGCAGTGATTTAGCTGCGATTAATACATTCCGTCCATTGGATGCGACTACAAATCCATCTTTAATTACAGCAGCGGCAAATCAACCTGAAAATAAAGAACTGATTGAAAGTGCTTTTGAACAAGCGCGTAAAGAAGGTTATCAAAACGATGAGCTGGTTGAGCGCACCATCGATATTCTTACGGTCAAATTTGGTGTTGAAATTTTAAAATTGATCGAAGGACGTGTATCTACAGAAGTCGATGCAGCCTTGTCTTATGATACTGATGCCACCATTGCAAAAGCTAAAGAGTTATTGGCTTTATATGCACAGTATGGTATCGATCAAAACCGTATCTTAATTAAAATTGCCTCAACATGGGAAGGCATTCAAGCCGCTAAAGCCCTTGAAGCTGAAGGCATTCACTGTAATCTGACGTTATTGTTTGGCTTACATCAAGCTCAAGCCTGTGCAGATGCTCAAGTCACACTGATTTCACCATTTGTCGGCCGTATTTTAGATTGGTACAAAAAAGCTGAAAATGTGGATAGCTACCCGATTGAGAAAGATCCAGGCGTTTTATCAGTTAAGCAGATTTACCACTACTATAAACAACATGACATCAAAACTGAAATTATGGGTGCTAGCTTCCGTAGTATCGATCAAGTGCTTGGCTTAGCAGGTTGTGATTTATTGACGGTTTCACCGAATTTATTGGCAGAACTGGAAAAAGATCAGCGTACCGTTGAAGTGCAATTGTCTAATCATCATGCGCATGCACACTGTCAACACGATGTACAAGTGCTCGACAAGCAAACTTTCAAAGCTGAAGTTGAAAAAGACTTAATGTCTTTCCAACTATTACAAGGCGGTATTGATGGTTTTATTAAAGCCCGTGAGCAATTAAGTAGCCTACTGCGTCAAACTTTTGGCTTAGATGCTGAAATTAAAGCTTAAATTAGAAATTTTCAGTTTCATCTAGAACCGAAGTTGTATACTACAGCTTCGGTTTTTTATTTGAGTGTCTTCAGTGTTTGGAATCACAGACTTAACGACCTTTATTATTGGTACGATATTAATTGTGATTTTACCCGGGCCAAATTCACTTTATGTCATGTCTGTTGCTTCTCGCTATGGCATTAAGGTCGGCTATTTAGCCGCTTTTGGCGTTTATACTGGCGATTTGATCTTAATCTTACTCACTGCTCTCGGTGCTGCATCCTTACTTCACGCCTTCCCTTGGTTATTCTTATTATTAAAAATTGTCGGTGCGCTGTATTTAAGTTATTTAGGTATAAAACTTTTCAAGGCTGCCTACCAAACATGGAATGCCGTTCAAACGCCAGAACAACTCAACACTAAACAACTGAGTTTGAATGAATTGAAACCGTTTAAGACTGCATTAACCATCAGTATTTTAAACCCTAAAGCCATTCTTTTTTACTTATCGTTCTTTGTACAATTCGTCGATCCTGCATATCCATATCCAGCGATTACATTCACCGCACTCGCGATCGTGCTGCAAATTATCAGTATGAGCTATTTAACGATTTTGATCTTTTCGGGTGCAAAACTGGCCACCTATTTTAGCCATCGCTATAAATTTACGGCATGCTGTGTAGCAGCAGTTGGTCTTCTATTTTGTGGATTTGGTCTAAAACTTGCGACATCTACGTTGTAAATGACATGTGAGACATAGTTCAATTTTTTAAATTATAAAAATCTATATGCCTTTAAACTTTTGAATGGTTGAAACATCCTCAATGTAGGTTGTCGATTCGTTCTATTAAAGTGCCGTTTGTTAAAGTGTCGTTCGTGAATAAATAAAGTATTTCCCTAATATCTTGTTAAGCACTTTTACTGTACAGGACTTGAGCGTATCATCCTGAAAAATGTCATCCTAAATCTGCGCCAACAATAGTCATAGCTCGATCATTATGCAAAAACTACTCCAAGACTTCTCCATTCCAGCTGCTTTTGCAGGTTTTATTACGTTCTTAGTCGGGATCAGTGTCTCGGCTGTTTTGGTGATCCAATCTGCACAAATGCTCGGTGCCAACACTGCAGAAATAACTTCTTGGTTTTGGGCTCTAGGTTTGGGTATCGGCTTAAGCGGGCTGATTCTGTCTTGGAAATTTAAATATCCCGTTGCGACTTCATGGTCCACTGCAGGACTGGCACTGATTTTAGCGACTGCGAATGGTTACAGCATGAATGCCGCCCTAGGTGCTTTCTTGGTCTGTGGCCTATTGACAGCAGTACTCGGATTTTTAGGCATTTTTGAAAAAATACTGCGCTATATCCCGCAAAGTCTCACCAGTGCAATGTTGGCGGGCGTACTTCTAAAATTTGGTATTGAGCTATTTGTCAGTTTACAAAATGAATGGGCATTCGTTCTGGGTTTACTGGCTGCCTATGTCCTCAGTAAACGGCTGTTACCACGTTATAGCATTGTCATTACAGTAATCATTGGCATTATGCTTTGTCCATTATTACTTGGCTTTCAATTACCGGCGCTTAATTTAGAACTCGCACAGCCGGTTTGGGTCACACCTGAATTTTCGATCTCAGCAATACTGGGTTTGGCGCTACCACTCTTTGTAATCAATATGGCCTCTCAGTATTTACCGGGTTTAGCCATGATTAAAAGTTATGGTTATCAACCCCACGTCAATCAACTGATCGGTTGGACTGGGACAGCCCAAACGCTACTCGCGCCATTTGGATGTTTTAGTGTCAATATTGCTGCGATTAGTGCCGCCATCAGTCTAGATGACCAAGCCCACCCCGATGAGAAAAAGCGCTATATCGCAGGTATGACTTGTGGCTTCTTTTATATTTTGATGGGCCTGTTTGCAGCCACTTTGGTGAGTTTCTTAACTGCTTTTCCATTGGTATTTATTACCGCTTTAGCAGGAATTGCCCTACTAGGCACCATTGGACACAACATCGTCATTGCTTTCCAAGAAGCGAGTGAACGTGACGCTGCTCTACTCACCTTCTTATTTAGTGCATCGGGCGTACAATTTTTTGGTATTGGTTCCGCGTTTTGGGGGGTGGTCTTTGGTTTAGTCGTACATGCTATTTTCAAATATAAGAGAAATTAAGCCCTCAGTTAAATAATTTGCTTCAAATAAAAGAATGATACGCGGTAACGTCATCCGCAAGTGTTTGAGATAGGACTATTTCTAATCAAAAATGTTTTTGCGATACTTTGAATAATTAGACACTAGTGAACAAGTTTTGCGGTGAGGAGCAATGCTCCGCAAGATGGCTTCCTTACGAAGCACGCTTCTCATTTTACCTAAACAAAAGCACCTCCAGCCGAAGACTAATCCCTTTATTTAATCCCTAGATGTAAGCCTCCGTCGAATAGACTTAAAAATCATTTTAAAAATGCGTAATTACTTTTACGTGTGTAACATCAGTTATTTAATCTATTTCGCTCGATACGTTCGGGCGATAAGTTCTTGTTTTAATAATTCGGTTTCGCTTTCGTCTTCCACTTCTGTAAAAGCGGTGAGCCAAATACCATCGGCTGCATAACGAACAATTTTGAGTTCTATATCTGAATCGGTCTGATGATGTCGCTCTAAACGTGAGTTCATCCATTCAATCCAATATTCATTAAAAGTTTTATCGGTCAGCATGGTCATCGAAATCGCGGACCATGACTGTTGCAAACCCATGATTTGTTTTTCTAAGGTAATTTCAATATAGGCTCGGGTAAAACGACCGTATGGCTCAGGGTCTTCGTCAATCAATCGGTCAACAACCTCGTCTAATTGAGCTAAAAGCATGACGATCATGGACTCTAAGAGCTTTTGTTTGTTTGAAAAATGATGAAATACACCGCCTTTTGTGACCCCAACTAAATCCGCAACGGCTTGAATCGACACCCCGTTGACACCTTTATCTGCAGCAAGACGGATTGCATGCTGCAAAATACTCTGGCGTATCAGTTGAGGTTCTTTCTTGCGCTGATGTGGATTATCCATACTAGTGTCCAGCAGAAGTTGAAAACAGGTTGATCACGACCACACCTGAAACAATCAGGCCTATCCCTAACATGGCTGGGAGGTCTAAACTTTGACGAAAGATAAAGTAGCCAATTAGTGCAGTTAAAACAATACCAACGCCTGCCCAAATGGCATAAGCAATACCAAGTGGTATGACTTTAATCACCTGAGACAATAAATAAAATGCCAAACAGAATAAAACTGCGACAGCCAATGAAGGCGCAAGTTTGGTAAACCCTTCTGACTTCACCAAAAATGTCGAACCAATTACTTCTGAGATAATCGCCAATGACAGTAAGCCATACGCCAATGTTACCGAATTCATTATTCATTCCAAAACAAACATACCAACTGGTAGGTATGTTATTAAGTTAGAGATTATTCTGCAAGCATTTTAAGTCTGTTTTTAATTTTTAACGGACTGTACGTGTTGTTGCAAAAATTCTAAAGTGCGATCAAAGGTCTGCTGGCTAGCCTTTTTACTCATCATAAATTGATATTCATGTACCAAATATTCTTTCGAATCTGGATAAAATACCGCCGTCACAGGTACATTATTTGCCTTCAATTTTTCTACAAAAGGCTCAGATTGCGTTTTGGTTAAAAAATCTTTATTGCCACCGCTGATAAATACAGGCGGATAATTTGCATTAATATTTGAGGCCGTTGAAATACGCGTTAAAAACTCGGCATCATCTTTTTTGTCTCCGGTATACGCCTGAACTAAGTTATAGACGCCCCACTCGATCAGTCCAATCTCTGCGGGTGCAGTATTTACAAAGCTGTTTAAATCATAAATACCACAATGTAAAATCAGCCCTTTAAGCTGTGAAGGCTTTAATACAGGTTGAATCTTTGACGCTTGCGCAAAATCAGGATTCGTAACCAAGGCGGCATAATGACTGGCCATATTTGCACCTGCAGAATCCCCGGCCAAATACATATTTTGCGAATCAATGCCATATTGTGCCGCATGTAGATTCAAAAACGTCAGTGCTGCATCGATTTGGTTGAGCTGTGCAGGATAAATGGCTTCAGGTGCAAACTGATATTGAACAGAAACCACGTTATAGCCTTGGGCTGCGAGCCGTTTAAAATATCCACCTGCATGCTCTTTTGAACCTGAGACCCAACCGCCCCCGTGGATCCAAACAATCGTTGGTCTTGGTGCAATCGCCATACTAGTTTCAGGTTGATAGATATCCAAGTTTAAATTTGGATTTTGTAGATATTGAATATTTGACTGCACAATAACATTGTCAGGTGCATGTAAGTTGATAAAGGTCTTTTGAACTTGTGTCGATAAGTTAAATGCGCCTGCAATCACTTTAGTACTGCTTTGCGTGTTTTGACAACCAGACAAATGCAACACTGAACACATGCTGAGTACAACCAACCCTACTTTATATGACATATCTAACTATCCAATCGCATCAATTCTGTTATAAATCTTAGATTTAAAACTGTATATAGTTTAGGCTTATTTTTATAAAGTTCAAATTGATCTTTTAGGCTAAAAACCCGAGAAAATTAGTCGATTTTATTTTCATAATTTTTGAGCAAAGTCCGAGTTTTCCACTCAGATTTATTTGACGACTTATCGACATTAATTTATGTAATTTTATGAATTTACAATATTTTTTAGATTAATAAATTGAACCATGCACGACAATGTGTTATCAATAATCTATAGGGTTTAAAAGCAAAATTACAGGAGATTGTTCCATGTCATATCAAAACATTTTAGTACCTGTCGATGGTTCAGAAATCTCGTTTTCTGCAGTAAAAAAAGCTGCAATTATTGCCAAGGCATTTAACAGCCAACTCACTTTAATCAGCCTTGTTGCTGAAGACCCATTTACCGATGCAGACTTCTATTATTCTTCATCAATCATGAAAGAATATTTCGTACAAGCTTACGCAAATGCAGAATCTGCATTAAAAGAAGCTGTGCAAATCACGACTGAAGTGGGTGTAGAAGCACAAAGTAAGATTATTAAAGGTCAAGTTTCTGCTGAAGGTGTAGTAGAAGCAGCCAATGAAGTGAAAGCCGATTTGATCGTGATGGGTTCACATGGTCGCAAAGGATTTAAGAAAATGCTACTCGGTAGTTTCGCACAAGATGTACTCAGCAATACTGAATTACCCGTGTTGGTTGTAAAAGCTTAAGATGACCAAGCCCACATCATGTGGGCTTTTTTGTATTCAGCACACCCTTCACTAATAAGCTTACCCTTTTGTCTAATTCATACAATATCGTGAATAGAGCAAGATTAGATTGATAACATTTAAAATATTAAGGAAGCAGATATGAGTCAATATCAACAAATTTTAGTCCCTGTGGATGAATCTCCAATTTCATATTCTGCTGTTGAACATGCCCTCAGCTTGGCTAAAAGTCAAAATGCACAAGTGACCATTGTCAGTGTTGTTGCTGTTGATCCATTCGTTGGTGTCGATTTCTATGCTGTTGCACCTGCAATCACTGAATATTTTATGCAAGCTGAAAAAAGTGCTCAGCTGCGTTTAGAAGATATCAAACAAACCTTTGTACGTGATGGTATCGAAGTTAAAACCCGTTTGATTCATGGTGTATCGCCAACCGAAGGGATTTTACAAGTGGCTGATGAAATCTCTGCAGACTTAATCATCATGGGTTCGCATGGACGCACAGGTTTAAAAAAAGCCATGCTGGGCAGCGTAGCACAAAATATTTTAACGCAGTGCCCAATTCCTGTTTTGATCATTAAGCAATAAACTAAGATTCAAAGAAAAGCCCTCAATTAAGTAATGCCAGTCAGTTAAGAGATTGACTGGCTTTTTCTTGGGTATTTTTGAGGTTTTCCTTTTACAACCCTTGGATAACTCCTCACTCTTCTCTCAGGTATAACATACCGATTAGATTTCTCCATTAA